>NZ_JAMYNW010000038.1:0-41428 GCF_040319365.1 Mesorhizobium sp. M0923
TGGCCCGTCTGCTTCACTGCCATCGCGATTCCCTCAGACCGTCCACCTCAGAGAATCACAATCAGCGAATTACGCAACAGGCCCCTTGTGGGAGAAGGTGGATCGGCGCGCAGCGCCGAGACGATTGAGGGGTGTTGGAAGGAACTCCAACGCCTCATTCCGTCTAGCACCTCTCATCTGACCGAGCTTCGCTCGGCCACCTTCTCCCGCAAGGGGAGAAGGAAGAGGGGCGCTACTTCATCACCTTGCCATCCGCTCCAAACCGATAGGTCTTTACCGGATCCGGCGTCGCATAGAGCGTGGTGCCGGGTTCGGCATTGTAGACGCCAAAAATGCGCACGGTGATCAAGCCGGCCTTCTCGCAGTCGAGATAGAGGTTGGTGTCGGCGCCGAGGTGCTCGGCATGCACGACCGTGCCTTTCCAGGCGCCGGATTTGGGATCGACGGTCAAATGTTCGGGCCGGACGCCGATGGTCTTTGCCGTTTCGCCAAGCCTGGTGCCGTCGACGAAATTCATCTTCGGTGAGCCGATGAAGCCGGCGACGAATTCATTTGCCGGCGAATTGTAAAGCTCCATCGGGCCGCCGATCTGCTCGATCTTGCCTGCGTTGAGGACCACAATCTTGTCGGCCAGCGTCATCGCCTCGACCTGGTCGTGGGTGACATAGATCATCGTCGCCTTCAGCCGACGGTGCAGCTGGGCGATCTCCAGCCTGGTGTTGACGCGCAGTGCGGCATCGAGGTTCGACAGCGGCTCGTCGAACAGAAAAAGCTTGGGTTCGCGCACCACGGCGCGGCCGATGGCGACGCGTTGACGCTGGCCGCCGGACAATTCGGCCGGGCGCCTTTCGAGGTAGGGCTCCAGCGACAGCATCGACGAGGCGATGCCGATGCGGCGGTCGATCTCGGCCGCCGGCGTGCCCGCCTGCTTGAGGCCGAGGCCCATATTGTTCTTCACCGTCAGATGCGGGTAGAGCGCATAGGTCTGGAACACCATGGCGATGCCGCGCTTGGCCGGCGGCGTGGCGGAAACGTCCGCCCCGTCGATGACCACGCGGCCCGAGGTCGAGTCCTCCAGCCCGGCAATGACCCTGAGCAGCGTCGACTTTCCGCAGCCGGATGGACCGACGAAGACGACGAACTCGCCATCCGTCACCTCGAGGTTGATGCCCTTCAGCACCTCGACCGGCCCAAAGGCCTTTTTCACGTTCTCGATGTTCAGCGAGCCCACGGCTTCGTCCCTGTTCTAGAGTTTCACGGCGAGGCCGCTGCGCACGCTCTCGTCGGCGGCAAGGCAGACGGCGAGCGACTTCACCGCGTCGTCCATGTGGCGGCCAAGATCGAGGTCCTCGCGGATCGCCTTCAGCACAAACGCCTGTTCGAGGTCACAGAGGTCCTGATGGCCGGGCTCGCCTTCCATCGACAGCATCTCGTCCGGTTTGGCGAACTTGCCGTCCGCGCCGGTTGCAGCACTGTGCAGGCGGATGGTCGAGGTCTTGGTGTGGGTGTCGATGTCGTCGGACCTGACGCCCTCCTTCATGACGATCGACACGCAGCCGTTGGGCGAGATCACGTCTTTGACGAAGAAAGCCGTCTCCGAAATCATCGGCCCCCAGCCGGCCTCGTACCAGCCGACCGAACCGTCGTCGAACAGCACCTGCAGGTGGCCGTAATTGTACATCGTGGGCGCAATCTCGTCGCTCAGCCGCAGCCCCATACCGCGCACCTCGACCGGCCTGGCGTCGGTGATCTGCAGCATCACGTCGAGATAATGCACGCCGCAGTCGACGATCGGCGACGTCGTTTGCATCAGCTGCTTGTGCGTCTCCCAGCTGTGTCCGGAGGATTGCTGGTTGAGATTCATGCGGAACACGTACGGGCCGCCGAGCTTCCGCGCCTCGGCGATCAGCCTGATCCAGGACGGGTGGTGGCGCAGGATGTAGCCGATCACCAGTTTCTTGCCGTTGGCCTTGGCCGCGGCTACGACGCGTTCTGCGTCCGCGACCGTCGTTGCCAGCGGCTTTTCGACAAAGACGTGGCAGCCAGCCTCGAATGCCTTGACCGCATAATCGGCATGGCTGTCGGAATAGGTGGCGATGCAGGCGACGTCAGGCCGTTCGTCACGCAGCGCCTCGTCGAATGAACGCCGGATGCCATAGCTCGAAAGCCCTTCCGGCAGCGGCACATCCGAGCGGTTGACCAGTGCGGTAATCTGGAAGCCCGGGTTGGTGTGATAGGCCAGCGCATGGCTGCGCCCCATATTGCCGAGCCCGGCGACGACGACGCGAAGGGGTGTTTGCGAACTCACTTGACCGCTCCCGAAGTGATGCCGCGGATCAGCTGCCGCGAGAAGATGACGTAGAGGATCAGCACCGGCATGATCGCCAGCGACAGTGCGGCCAGAATGGCGTTCCAGTTGGTGACAAACTGGCCGAGGAACAGCTGCGCGCCGAGCGTCACCGTCTTGGTCTCCTCCGACGGCGCCAGGATCAGCGGGAACCACAGGTCGTTCCAGATCGGGATCATGGTGAAGACCGCGACCGTCGCCATCGATGGCCGCACAAGCGGCAGCACCAGCCGGAAGAAGATGGTGTATTCGGACAGGCCGTCGATCCTGCCGGCATTCTTCAGATCGTCGGAGACTTGCTTCATGAATTCCGACAGGATGAAGACGGCGAGCGGCAGGCCTTGCGCCGTGTAGACCAGGATCAGCGCCGTCAGCGTGTTGACCAGCCCGCTCGCCACCATCAGCTGCAGGATGGCGACGGTGCCGAGGCGGATCGGGATCATGATGCCGAGCGCCAGGTAAAGCCCCATCAGCGAATTGCCGCGGAAGCGGTATTCCGACAGCGCGAAAGCCGCCATGGCGCCGAACAGAAGCACGAAGAACAGCGAGGCGACGGTGACGACAAGGCTATTCTGGAAATAGTGGATGAAGTCGCCCTGGCCGATCACCGTGGTGTAGCCGATCAAGTCGAAGGTCCCTGGCGTCGGCGGCGTCAGCGGCGCGCCGAAGATACCGGCACGTGATTTGAACGAATTCATGATCACGAGGATCACCGGAAACAGCGCGATCGCGGTGTAGGTCAGAAGGATCGCATGCGCGCCGATGGTGCGGGGCAGCGAACGGGTTGCGGTGCTCATGGTCACGCTCCCCTAAAACTGGTAGCGACGCAAGCGCGTCTGCACGAGGAATAGGTAGACGCAGACGCCGCCGAGGATGATCAGGAACATCATCGTGGCGATCGCCGCGCCCATATTGGGGTCGCCGACCTGCAGCTGGAAACCGAAGAAGGCGCGGTAGAGGAAGGTGCCGAGGATATCGGTCGAATAGTTCGGCCCGGCCAAGGCGCCTTGCGCCGTGTAGATCAGGTCGAAAGCGTTGAAATTGCCGACAAAGGTCAGGATCGAGATAATGCCGATCGACGGCAGGATGAGCGGCAGCTTGATCTTCCAGAATTGCGCCATGCCGGTGATGCCGTCGCATTCGGCGGCCTCGATCACCTCTTCGGGGATGGACAGCAGTGCCGCATAGATCAGCATCATCGGGATGCCGACGAACTGCCACACTGAGATCAGGCTGAGCGCGGTCAGTGCATATTGCGCCTTGCCGAGCCAGGGCGTGAACAGGCTTTTCAGGCCGACAAGGTCCATCATATGCGGCGCCACGCCCCATAGCGGCGACAGTATCAGCTTCCAGGCGAAGCCGACGATAACGAAGGACAGGATCGTCGGCACGAAGATTGCCGTGCGGTAGAAGGCGGAAAACCGCAATCGGGGGCTGGACAGAAGTGCTGCCAAAAGGACGCCGATCGGGTTCTGCACCAGCATGTGGATGATGAAGAACCAGACATTGTTCCGCAGCGCGTTCCAGAAATTGACCGACCAGTTGGGATCACCGAACAGCATGCGGAAATTTTCCAGTCCGACGAACACCTGCGACTGGTTGATGTTGCGGAACAGCGACAGCTGCAGCGTGCCGGCCAGCGGCAAGATCATGATCGCCGTGTAGACCAGCAACGCCGGTGCCAGGAAAACGCCGATATGCCAGCGGAACGGTCTTTTCGGTGCTGCGGCCATGCGTTCGGTCCCCGCCGATCAGGTCTTGCTATTGCCGTCAAAAGCCACGGCGCCTCCCTCCCCCTCGAGGGGAGGGTGCCTCGCGAAGCGAGGCGGGTGGGGTCGGCCGAGGCAGCGCGCCATCGTCGTTCGACCGTGCTTTCCAGCAACGATCAAGCTGCCGCCTGCCTCGACCGACCCCCTCTGTCGCCTTTGGCGACATCTCCCCTTCAAGGGGGGAGATATCGCTTCGCCGCGCCTTACTTCGCCGGCTTGTACCAGCTGTCGAGGCCGTCCTGCAGCTTCTTGGCGGCAGCTTCCGGCGTGTCGGTGCCGTTGATGACGTTGGCCGATTCAACCCACGTCTCGTTTTCGAGGTTCGGCGTGCCGCGCGACAGGATCTGGTAGGTCGAGCGGATCGTCGACTTGCACTTGCCGCGCCAAGAGACGAATTCCTGGGCCAGCGGGTCTTCCATCTTCACCGGCGTGTTGTTCAGGCTGAAGAAGCCGGGCAGCGCGTTGGCGTAGATGGTAGCGAAATCCGGCGAAGCCACCCAGGACAGGAAGGTCTTGGCCGCATCCGCGTTCTTCGAGGCCGCATTGAGGCCCATGCCGATATCGGTGTGGTCGGAGATGTAGCAGGTGTCGCCGGCCTTCTGCACCGGCGGCGGGAAGGCGCCCATCTTGAATTGCGCCTGCGTGTTGAACAGGCCAATTTCCCACGAGCCGGCCGGGTAGATGGCGGCGCGGCCGAGCGTGAACAGGTTCTGGCTGTCCGGATAGGTCTGCGCCTCGAAGCCGTCGCCGAGATAGTCCTTCCACTTGGCCAGTTCCTTGTAGGGCTCGACCCACTGCGGATCGGTCAGCTTCTGCTCGCCCTTGATCAGCGCCAGGCGGCCTTCCTCGCCCTTCCAGTAATTCGGGCCGATGTTCTGGTAGCCCATGGTCGCGGCTTCCCAGAGATCCTTGGTGCCCATCGCCATCGGGATGTAGGTGCCGTCGGCCTTGATCTTGTCGAGCGCAGCGTAGAACTCCTCATTGGTCGTCGGCACCTTGATGCCGAGCTTGTCGAAGGCGTCCTTGTTGTAGATGAAGCCATGGATGACCGAGGCCATCGGCACGCAGAAGCTCGACTTGCCGTCGTCGGTCTGCCAGGCGGCCTTGGCAACATCGGAGAAGTTCTCCATGCCGGGCAGCGTCGAGATATCGGCGAGATTGCCCTTCTTGAAGAGTTCCAGCGATTTGTCGAACGGGCGGCAGGTGATCAGGTCGCCGGCCGAGCCGGCGGCGAGCTTGGCGCCGAGGGCGGCGTCATATTCGGTCGGCGCCGACGGTGCGAACACCACCTTGATGCCGGGGTTCTTGGCCTCGAAAGCCGGGATCAGCTTGTCCTTCCAGATGGCAAGGTCGTCGCCGCGCCAGCTTTCGATGTTGAGCGTTACGTCGTCGGCATAAGCCACCCCGGCGGTGCCGAGAATGCTGGTGCCGAGAAGAAGTGCCGTCAGTAGCTTCGTTGTCATGCTCAGTCTCCCTGTTGACCTTTTTCAGGTTCGGTTTTGATGAGAACGGAGGCATTGCGCCCCTTGCTCCCCTCGATCGCGGAAAGGGCTGGTCGCAGCTTGTGGCCGGTCCCTTCCAGTATCTTCTCGGCCGCATCGGCGCTGGCGGCGCCGGCGGCGAGCAGAATAGCGGTCTTGACGACGCCGCCGCTCTTATCGAGCAGGCGCGCCGCCTCGTCCTTGTCGCGCCCGCTGACGGCGGCAACGATGCGTGCGGCGCGGTCGCGCAGCTTGATGTTGTCGGCCGTGAGGTTGACCATGTAGCCATCATGGACATGGCCGAGATGGATGGCTGCCAGCGTCGACAGCATGTTGAGTGCGATCTTCTGGGCGGTGCCGGCGCCCATGCGCGTCGAGCCGGCAATCAGCTCGGGCGGCGTTTCGAGCAGGATGGCGATGTCGGCCAGCCGCAGCAGCAGCGCATCCCCGTTGTTGGCGACAGCAATGGTCGCCGCGCCGCGGCGCCTGGCATCCTCGATCGCCCTGACAGCATAAGGCGTCGAGCCGCTGGCCGAGACGGCGATCAGGCAGTCGCCCTTGCCAACGCCGGCGGCGGCGACCGCTGCCGAAGCTTCGTCAGTGTCATCCTCCGGCCCGCCGGCCAGTGTCTTGAAAGCTTCGTCGCCGCCAGCGATCAGGATGGCGATACGGTCGCGCTGGATGCCGAAAGTGCCCGGCAGCTCCAGCGCATCGGCCAATGCCATCAGGCCCGAGCTGCCGGCGGCCGCATAGGCGAGCTTGCCGCCGCTTTTCAGTCTGCTTGCGATGATTTCGGCTGCCGCGGCAATGGCAGGAATGGCGCCGTGAACGGCCTTGGCGGCCTCGATCTGCGCGTTGGCCAAAGAGGAAAGGACGGCTTCCGGGGCCTGGATATCCAGTCCCTCGGCATTGTGGTGAAGCGCTTCGGTGCGCGTTTCGGCCATCCGCTTTCCTCCAATCGAGAAAACCATACCAAAAAAATACCACTTGTCCACACGCATTAATCAAATCCTTGCGGTGGCGCAGGCTTGCGGACGAAATCAGCTGATTTTCCAACAAACTACGCCTTAACTTTTTTGAAACGGAAATTAATCCTTGGCTATTGGTATTTTATTGGTATTATCCGTCTGGAGGAGAAATCGCGTGAAATTCGTGCTCGGCATCGATGGCGGCGGCACCAGCTGCAGGGCGGCCCTTGCAACGGCCGATGGCAGCGTCCTCGGCCGCGCCAAAAGCGGCGCCGCCAACATCCGAACCGATCTCACCGGCGCCAGGGCCAACATCGTCGACGCGGCGCAGCAGGCCTTTGTCGCCGCGGGCAGAGATCCCGGACTGATCCCGCAAACTCCGGCCATTCTCGGCCTAGCCGGCGCCAATGTCGGCACCTACAGGCAGCAGCTCGAAGCGATCTTGCCGTTCCGCATCAGCCGTGTCGAGACCGACGCCGAGATCGCGCTGGAAGGCGCGGTCGGCTCCGGTGACGGCGCCATGGCCATACTCGGCACCGGCACCGCCTATATGGCGCGCAAGAACGGCCGATCGCGTGCCATCGGCGGCTGGGGGTTCCAGGTCGGCGACCAGGGCAGCGGCGCCCGCATCGGCCGCGACCTGCTCGAGCAGACGCTGCTCGCCTATGACGGCATCCGCGAAGGATCGCCACTGACGCAGGCCATGCTCGCCATCTTCCGCAACAATCCCGAGGATGTGGTCGAATTCACCACCAATGCCAAGCCCGGCGATTTCGGCGGCTTCGCACCCAAGGTGTTCGAACATGCCGAAAAAGGCGACGTCGTCGCTATCTGGATCCTCGACAAGGCGGTGGCCGATGTCGAGGCAGCACTTGGCGTGCTCGACCTTGGTGGCGACGATCCGCTCTGCCTGCTCGGCGGCCTGGCGCCGCTTTACGCGCCGCGCCTGTCGGCGCGCTACCGGGCGCTGCTGAAGCCGCCGCTCGACGACGCGCTGGGCGGCGCGGTTCAGATGGCGGTTCGGATTTTTACGAAGGCGGAGGCGGCGCGATGAGCGACGCCGCCGACCAGATTTTCGCGGCGCTGAGACAATCGTCGCAGAGTGGCGCGCCACTCTATCTGCAGCTGAGGAAAAGCATCGAGGACGCCGTCAAACGCGGGCTGATCGGACCGGGCGATGCGCTGCCTTCCGAGCGCGACATCGCCAGCAAGGCCGATATTTCGCGCGTCACCGTGCGCAAGGCGGTGCAGGACCTGGTCAAGGGCGGCATCCTCGTCCAGCGTCATGGTTCCGGCACCTTCGTTGCGCCGCGCATGGAGCGCGTCGAGCAGTCCCTGTCGATGCTGACCTCGTTTACCGAGGACATGGCACGGCGCGGCATGGCGGTGCGTTCGGCCTGGCTCGACCGCGGCCTCTATCCGCCATCGCCCGACGAGATGATGGTGCTCGGCCTAGCGTCGAACGAATTGGTGGCGCGCGTCGCGCGCCTGCGCATTGCCAACGACACGCCGCTGGCGATCGAGCGCGCCTCACTATCGACAAGCGTGCTGCCCGATCCGGCGGCGATCGGTTCGTCGCTCTACGCGGCGCTGGAAAAGACCGGCAACAGGCCGGTGCGGGCGGTGCAGCGCATTTCCGCCACCAATCTCGGCGATGGCGACGCGCATCTGCTGGAAGTGCCGCCGGGCATTGCCGGCCTGCACATCGAGCGTATCTCCTGTCTGGCGAGCGGCAAGGTGATCGAGTTCACCCGCTCCATCTACAGGGGCGACGCTTATGATTTCGTCGCCGAACTCCGGCTGAGCGAGCCGGGCGAAGAGGGCAGGCCATGACCGCAACAATGACCCATATGCGGCGCGAGATCGAGGAGATCCCGGAGGCCACCGCCCGCCTGCTCGACGGCTCGGCCGCCGTGCTGACGGAAGCCGGGCGCGGCATTCGCGAGCGCGACCCGAATTTCATCGTCACAGTGGCGCGCGGCTCGTCCGACCATGCCGCGACCTTCATGAAATATGCCGTGGAGCTGACCGCGGGCCTGGCGGTTGCATCGGTCGGCCCGTCGATCGCCTCGATCTATGGCGCCAAGCTGAAGCTGGGCGGCTCGGCCTGCCTGGCGATCTCGCAGTCGGGCAAGAGCCCGGACATCGTTGCGATGGCGCGAGCGGCGCGGGCCGGCGGTTCGCTGACCGTCGCCATCACCAACACCGCCGATTCGCCGCTCGCGCGGGCTTCGGACTACGCGATCGACATCCTTGCCGGACCGGAGCGCAGCGTCGCAGCGACGAAGACCTTCGTCAATTCGGCGGTCGCAGGGCTCGCTCTGATGGCGCATTGCACCGGCGACGACAAACTTCTGGCAGCACTTGCCCGCTTGCCGGAGCATTTTCGGAAGGCGATCGCTTGCGACTGGATGGCGCTGGCCGGGGCACTCGAGACGCCGAACTCGCTGTTCATCCTTGGCCGGGGCCCGTCGGCGGCGATCGCCAACGAGGCGGCGCTGAAATTCAAGGAAACCTGCGCCATGCATGCGGAAGCCTATAGTGCCGCCGAAGTCATGCACGGCCCGCTGGCGCTAGTCGGTCCCGGCTTCCCAGTGCTGGCGCTGGCTGCCCGCGATGCGTCCGAACCATCCGTCGCCGAGGCCGCCGACAGCCTGGCCGGCAAGGGCGCCGCTGTCTTTGTGACTTCGGACAAGGCAAAGAAGGCGCAGCCTCTGCCGCATGTCGCCACCGGTCATCCGCTGACCGACCCGCTGACACTGATCGTGTCGTTCTATGGTTTCGTCGAGGCTTTTGCCCGCCATCGCGGCCTCGACCCAGACACGCCGCCCAATCTGCGCAAGGTGACGGAAACGCTATGAGCGATCGCTTTGCGCTGACCGGCGCCCGGATATTCGATGGCGATGACTGGCACGACAATGCGGCGCTTGTCGTGCGCGACGGCCTCGTCGAGGCCATCGTTGCCGCCGGCGCCGTCCCATCCGGTGTTGCGCCTATCGAGACCGGCGGCGGTATGCTGGTTCCGGGTTTCGTGGATTTGCAGGTCAATGGCGGTGGCGGCGTCATGCTCAACGACCATCCCGACGTCCCCTCGATCGAGACCATCTGCCGGGCGCACGCGCCCTTCGGCACGACGGCGCTATTGCCGACGCTGATCACCGACACGTCCGAGATCACCGCCGCGGCGGTTGCCGCCGGAGCAGAGGCCGCACAACGGAAGGTGCCGGGCTTCCTAGGCCTGCATCTCGAAGGCCCGCATCTGTCGATCGCCCGCAAGGGCGCACATGACCCGGCCTTGATCCGGCCGATGCTAGATCCCGACCAGGCGATGCTGATCGCGACGCGGAAAAACCTGCCGGTGCTGCTGACTACGGTGGCGCCCGAATCCGTCGAGCCCGACCAGGTATCGGCGCTCAGCAATGCCGGCGTCATCGTCAGCATCGGCCATTCCGATACCGACTATGCCACGGCCCGCACCTTTTCCGAGGCCGGCGCAACGGTGGTCACCCATCTTTTCAACGCGATGAGCCAGATCGGCAATCGCGAGCCGGGGCTGGCGGGCGCGGCAATCGATACCGGCACATTCTATGCCGGCATCATCGCCGACGGTATCCATGTCGATCCGGCCACCATGGCCATCGCCTTGCGCGCCAAGCAGGGGCCGGGCAAGATCCTGCTCGTCACCGACGCCATGGCGACGATCGGCACCGACATGACCTCGTTCACGCTGAACGGTCGCACCATCCACCGCAAGGATGGCAGGCTGACACTTGCCGACGGCACGCTGGCGGGCGCGGATCTCGACATGATTTCCGCGGTGCGCTTCGTGCATCGCGTGGTCGGTCTCGACCTCGACGAAGCCTTGCGCATGGCCTCGCTCTATCCGGCGCAGGCGATCGGCCAGTCGCACCGGCTCGGGCGCTTCGCCAGGGGAACCGCCGCCAACATCGTTTCGTTGTCGGACGATCTGGACATGAAAAGCGTCTGGATCGACGGCGCCAGGGTTTTTGCAGCCAGCCCTGCTTGTTAGGGTTAGCCGGCTTTGGACGTATAGAGGTCTTTGTAGGCTTCGCGCAGCAGGTTCTTCTGCACCTTGCCCATCGTGTTGCGCGGCAGTTCGTCGACGAAGATCACCTGTTTCGGATGCTTGTACCTGGCGAGGTGCCCAGCGATGGCCTCGATGATCGCGGCGGCGCTGATCGTCGAGCCCGGCGCCCTCACCACGATCGCCGTGACACCCTCGCCGAAATCCGGATGGACAACGCCGATGACAGCGCTTTCGGCAACACCGGCAAGAGCGTCGATCTCGCTCTCCACTTCCTTCGGGTAGATATTGTAGCCGCCGGAAATGATCAGGTCCTTGCCGCGGCCGACGATGTGGACATAGCCGTCGGCATCGATCAGCCCGAGATCGCCGGTGATGAAGTAGCCGTCGTCGCGGAATTCCGCCCTGGTCTTTTCCGGCATGCGCCAGTAGCCGCAAAAGACGTTCGGGCCCTTGACCTCGATCATGCCGACCTCGCCCCGGGCAAGTGTTTCGCCGCCATCGGGATCGGAGATGCGCAGGCAGACGCCGGGCAAAGGGAAGCCGACCGTGCCGGCACGCCGCTCGCCCTCGTACGGGTTCGACGTGTTCATGTTGGTCTCGGTCATGCCGTAGCGCTCGAGGATGGCGTGGCCGGTGCGCTCGCGCCACGCTCTGTGCGTCTCGGCCAAAAGCGGTGCCGAGCCGGAAATGAACACCCGGATGTTTTTCGCCGCTTGCCGGTTCAAACCGTCCTGCTGCAGCAGGCGGACGTAGAAGGTCGGCACGCCCATCAGCGCGGTGGCGCGCGGCAGTAGCGAGACGATGCGGGTCGGGTCGAATTTGGTTTCGAACAGCATCGAGGCGCCGGCCATCAGGACGACATTGGTGGCGACGAAAAGGCCATGCGTGTGGAAAACCGGCAGCGCGTGAATCAGCACGTCTGCGGCAGTGAAGCGCCAGAGGTCGACCAGCACCCGCGCATTCGAGGCGAGGTTTTCGTGGCTGAGCATGGCGCCTTTCGAACGGCCGGTGGTGCCGGACGTGTAGAGGATCGCGGCAAGGTCGTCCGGTCCGCGCGCCACATCGTGGAAGTCCACGGCCGCCTCAGAGGCTCGATCAGTCAACGAACCCTCGCCCTTGCTGCCGAGTGTCGCGACCGCAGCGCCCGAGGTCTGCGCCAAAGCGCCGATCTCGCCCGCTCGCGCCGGGTCGCAGACGACCAGTCGCGGCTCGGCATCCCTGAAGAAATAGTCGAGCTCGGTCAGCGTATAGGCGATATTGAGCGGCAGGAAGATCGCGCCGGCACGCAGGCAGGCGAGATAAAGGAAAATGGCCTCCGGGCTCTTCTCGACCTGAACGGCGACGCGGTCGCCGGCTTCGACGCCCAGCTGCGACAGCGCATGCGCCAGTTGAGCGGAGCGCGCCAGCGTCTCGCCATAGCTGATCGAGCGCCCATCCTCTGTCTCCATCAAAAGGCGTTCGGGCGCGGGCATCCGGGCACGGAAAGCATCGAACAGATGGTTGCTCATATTTCCCCCCGAGCGGCTGGTCCGGCCGGACGGCAGCGGTCAGCCGGCCGCCTTGTCCGCCGCTGCCCTGATTGCCTCGATGTTTGCCCGGTAGGCGTCGACGCTGCCGCCCTTGAAGATAGCCGCGCCGGCGACCAGCACGCTGGCGCCGGCCGCGGTGACAAGGGGCGCAGTTTCAGGCGAAATGCCGCCGTCGATCTCGATCCGGATCGGCCGGTTGCCGATCAGCGCCTTCACCCGCTTCACCTTGTCGACGATCGCTGGAATGAAAGCCTGGCCGCCGAACCCCGGATTGACCGTCATGATCAGGACCAGATCAAGCCGGTCGAGCACGTATTCGATCATCGTTTCCGGTGTCGCCGGGTTGAGTGACACGCCGGCCTTCTTGCCAAGGTTTTTGATCGTCTGCAGCGAGCGGTCGAGATGTGGCCCGGCTTCGGCGTGCACCGTGATGCCGTCGCAGCCGGCCTCGGCGAAGGCGGCCAGATAGGGGTCGGCCGGCGCGATCATCAGATGGCAGTCGAAAAACGCCTCGGTGCGGTTGCGGATCGCCTTGATCACCGGTGGCCCAAACGTGATGTTCGGGACGAAATGCCCGTCCATGACGTCGAGGTGGATCCAGTCGGCGCCGGCGGCCGTCACCGCCTCGACCTCGTCGCCGAGCTTCGAGAAATCGGAAGCAAGCACCGATGGCGCGATCAGGGTTTTTTTGCTCATGATGCGGCCTTCCCGTACGCCCCGGTTTGCGGACCCTCTGTCTGTATCGACTGCCTAGACCATGAGTCCGGAAAGTGGAAGCCGGTTTGTCCTTCCGCCGATGCAGCGGCTTCAGGTTTGCGCTGCCTTCTCATCTGCCCGCTGAAGAAAAACCCCGCCGGATCGCTCCGGCGGGTATTGGGTGACGAGTACGGTCACTGTTTGAAGTTCTGGATTTCCCGCGCCGTATCCTATTGCTCCGGCTGCGGCTTGCGCCTTGGCACGACCTGCTGAGGAACATTCGGATTCAGCAGCAGGTTCGGCTCAAGCGTCGATTTCCTGCGGACCGGGACGCAGTCCGGATATCGTCCGACCGTTCCGATAGGGCAGCGCCGCTTGATGATCGGCTGGCACTGGCCATTGATCGGCCGCGCGCCCGGTGCGCATTCCAGCCGTGGTTTGCGGCAGGCGCCGTCGCGCAGCTCTGTCCCACGCGGACAGACGCAGGCGCCGCGCTTGTTGTGGATCTGGCCAGGTATCGGGCACTCCACCACAACCGGCTTCTTGCGCCTGCAGGCATTGCCCTGCAGTTCCGTGCCCCGGGGGCAGACGCAATCGCCGTTGGCGTCGTGGATCTGACCACGGATCGTGCACTGCTTGGGCTGCGGCCGAATTGGCCGGCAGGCATTGCCCCTGACTTCCGTGCCCCTCGGGCAGATGCAATCGCCAGCGGCGTTATGGATCTGGCCCCGAATGGTGCACTGTTCGGGTTTTGGCTGGATTGGCCGGCAGACATTACCCCTGACTTCCGTGCCCCGCGGGCAGACGCACTCGCCGTTGGCGTTGTGGATCTGACCACGAATGGTGCATTGCTCGGGCTGCGGCTTGTTGCCCACGCAAGCGCCGTTCTCCAGCTCGGTCCCGCGCGGGCAGACGCAGCGTCCGTCCTCGGTACGGATCTGGCCTTTGAGGAGAACGCAAGGTTTTGGCTTCGGCACGATGACCGTGCCGCCGCCGGATGAGCATTGGCCGTTACGGAAGGTCGTGCCTGGCGGGCAGACGCAGTTGCCGGCGTCGTTCATGACAAAGCCTTGCGAGCATTCCTTCTTCACCTCATGCGTGATGATGAAGGGATGGCAGGCATAGGCCTTGCCGCGATCGCCCTGCACATTGGCGGCACCACGAGACAACACGTCGCCACCGCCTTGCACCGACGTGTTCGGAGACAGCACGCCGACGCAGTTCTGGCCGTTGACAGTGCCCTGCAGATTGGTCAGACGGCCATCGTCGGGAATGATCACGGTCACATTGTGCACATGGCTTTCCCCGGCGCCGAGCGTCAGTTGGGCGATGCAGGACAGAGGCAAGGTTGCCGGCTCCGGCGAGCAGCCGAAGGGCGGATCGATCGAGGTGATCGCAACGCCTTCCAGCCGGCCGAGGCCTTCGACGCCGATCGCATCGCCGATGCGAACCGGACCGGAGAAGGCGCTCGTCCCATCGTTCGTGATGGTGATCTCGAACGAGCAGGGCTGGCCGGGCTTGCACTCGGCGTCGCCGGTCTTCTCGACCCGGATGGTCGAGGCACCGCCGCCCTTGGCGCAGGCCTGGCCGATCGGATAGACGATATCGTCTCCCGGAGCCGGGCCGTAGGAGCCGCGTGCGCAGTTCTCGAATTCGCCGTTCGCAGCAACCGTCACGTCGAAATGGCGGCTGGTTCCAGGCGTCATAACGGCGCCGGGAATCTGGCACGACAGCGCATTGGCCGGAACCGGTCCGCAAGCCCATTCCGCGCCGTCTGGGGTGACGCTCTGGATCTGGACCGGCGCTCCGCCGGCTATCAGCGTCGCGGCATCGTTGACCCGCACCGGACCGGTCGGGGCTGTGGCGCCGAGGCTGATGACGGTAATGCGGCAGGAAACGACCGCAGCACCGGCCAGCGAGCCATTGCACACCTTGGTGATGCGCATGGCCGGCTGCCCGCCATTCGGATGACGGATGCGTTCCTTGGCGCAGGCCCTGTTGTTGGTGATCTCGTTCTCACCGGGAATGGCCTTCACCTCGGCGCAGTTCTCGACACTATCGGGCCGGAAGTTGGCCGGCATCACCGCCCTGACGAAGATCGGCGTCGAGGCGCCCGGCATAAGCGCGATGCCGGGATTGTCGCAGCGGAACTTGCCGGAACCGTTCGGTCCGCACGTCCATGGCGGCGTCGGGCCGAAGGTCGAGGATGCCGGCGCGCCGCCCGGATAGCTATCGACGACCGTCAGCGGCCCATTGTAGGGGACGCTGCCATTGTTGATGATGTCGATCACGAAGGTGCAGACGCCATCGGCCGAACAGAATTCGGTGCGGGCGCGCTTCTTCAGGATCAGGTCGACCTTCTTCTCCACCGGTGGCCGGCAGTCGCGGTCACGATCGCCACGGCGGCAGACCGGGATCGACGCACAGCCGCGGTCGTTTAGCTGGCTGCCGAAAAGCGGCTTGCCGCTGGCGCCGTAATTGTAGGTGGCGCAGTTGCGCAAAACGCTGCCTTGCCAGCCTGCGGCCGGCTTGAAGCCAAGCTTGAGGTCGACTGAGGCGCCCGGATTGAGCGTGGTCACCGGATGAGTGCAAATCATCGGGGTGATTCCAGGCGCGCAGACCCAAGGCGGGTTCGGCCCTGAATCGAGGGTGGAGCCGGCCGGCAGGGTGACTTCGTCGAGCACGATCTTGCCGTGGTAGGGCGCATCGCCGACATTGGTGACCCTGATGGTGAAGTCGCAGCCGCCCGCCATCGTGCAACGTTGCACGTCGGCACGCTTTTCGACTTTCAGATCCGGTTCCTTGTCCTTCGGCGGGCACCTCTGGTCACGCGGGATGACGATGTCGACGGTCTGCGTGCAGCACAGGCCCCAGCCCTCCTTCGGGCCGGCATAGGTTTCGATACCGGTGACGATGATGTGGATAACGTCGCCGGGTGAAGCACCGACGATCTTCCAGTTGAGCACACCGCCGCCGGCCGGCACCAATTGGGTGTCGGGAATGATTGTGATGCCGGGTGTCGTCGTCGAAAGCTGCACCCATTTGCCAGCCATCTCTGGGCCGACCGGCATATGGTAGATGAAGGCGCCGCCGCCGGGCACGCAATCGACCGTGCCTCGCTCCACCTTGAAGCATTCACGATTGCCAGGAGGTGGAGGCGGTGGGTTGCACTCGGTGACGTCGATCTTGATCGACGTCTTTGCACCCGTGAGATAGTTGCCGTCGTCCGGCTTGCCCGGGTCCTGCGACGGAATTTCGACGCCAGCACCGCGGTCGCCGCGGCTCACCTTGATCAGCCCCTGGTTATCGACGATTGCCGGCGACGGAAACGCCGCATGGTCGATCTTGGCGGTGATCTGGAAGGTGATGGCGCGCTCGTTCGCAGCGCCGATGCCGTCGAGGTCGCTGGCGGAAATCCGGAAATCGGACACCGTCGCCGTATCGTCCGGGCCAGCCGAGCTGCTGATCGCAGCGCCGGGCAGCGGTCCGCCGGATGCGTCGGCGCCGTCGCCGGTCACATGCACGCCGACAATCCGCAGGCCGTGCGGGAGTTGGTCCCTGAAGTCGAGCCTGACCTTTTTCAGCATGGCCGCGAGGCCCGGGCCGGCAAAACCCTGCGGATTGCCGCGCAAGCCAAAGCTCAGCGAGTATACGACATAGTCGCAGCCTCTCTGGCCGCCTTTCTTGGTGAAGAAGGGCACGATCCGGCCCGGCTCCGGGTTGACGATGCGAGGATTGTCGAAATCGAGCTTGGGATCTGGAATGACAGTGCCTGCATCGGCAGGCTTGGCCTTGGCCGGAGCAAGGTCTTCAGCGAAGCCTTGCAGCGGGCTCAGCATGGCGACCGCGATACCGGCCGCCATCAGCCAGCGCGCGCCGCGCCTGGCGAGTGACAGGGGTTTCATGATGGTCTCCATGACGAATGATTGTTTGCCGGTTGATTGGCTGCTCGTCGCAAGCGGGGACTGTGCAAGATTGCTCATCTTCCCCTTCTCACGGTTCGCAGCTGACGGCTGGGGTTCTGAGCGGCAAGGTCATCTTGCAGCAAGGGTAGTAGCCACCCTTGTCGCGGTCGGACTGCCTGTAGAAGCAGAGCCCGACATCGACCCTGTCGCCAGGATAATGGCCGGTGATACCGATCGTGAATGGCGCGCCGGGCGCATGCGACAGGGGCGAAGTCACCCCGACGCCAGGCGTCCTGGACAGAGCCTTGATCGAATCGCCGCCGAAGCCGGTATGGTCATGAAGATAGAGATCGGCCTCGAGGCCGGAGGGCGTGCAGAAATACTCGACATCCTCGACATCAAGGCAAGGAGGCAGATTGCCGGGGGGCGGGAAGTCCGGCGGATAGAACGGTGGCAGATAGCCGCCCGGCACCTGCTCGTAATAGCCGGCACGGCCTTCGCAGGGGCGCCAGACCTCGACGTCGCCGACATGGCCTTCCACTTCCGGGTCTTCGAAATAAGTGTCGAAATCGACGAACCACGAGCCGAAAGGCGGCACGTTGGCCGGCCTGACCAGCGCCGTCGGCGTGATCTGCACGCCGTGCACGGCAAGCGGCCCCCCGGCTGCGAGCTGTTCGGCGAGCGCCGGGTTGTCGCGCAACTTGTCGCCGGTATCGACCAGCGTGTCGGTGCAGATGCCGGTATCGAGATTGCCTTCGGAATCGTAGCCATATTGCAGGTCGAGGCCGCCGGCCGACTGCCGGTTGTCTTGCGGGAAGCCGACCGCATATTCCTGCGGCACTTCCACCCAGACCGATTCCGTTGCCGGATCGTCCGGATTTTCGCGCCAGTAGCGGATGACCTCACCCTTGCCGGAATCGGCGAACTGGCTGTAGTCGTAGCGGTTTTCCACCGGGCCGCGCTGAGCCAGATACATGAAGCCCTTGTTGTCAAAGGCGATGTCGGTGACCGCGTAATCCTTGTCGGCCTTGACGGCCAGCTCCCAGCGCGGGTCGCCGAAGCTGCCGTCGCCGGCAATGCCCACCGACCAGATCTCCGCCTTTTCCCCGACCGAGTAATAGAGCCGGCCGCCACGATAGGCGACCGACCAGACGCGGCGCTCGTCCTGTGTGTAGCCCCAGCTATCGGGGTCCTCGCTGTCGAAGGCAGCACCCTGGATGTCCATCACCGAGCCGTCGTCGGCGACTGGGGGCAGCCCGTGCGCCGGGCGGCCGGCGACGCCGTGGTCGAACGTGTCGACTAGCGCGCCATTGGCGTCGATGCGGTGGATAAGGCCGGTGTCGAGATCGCTGGCGAAGAACTGGCGGTGGATATTGTCGAAAGTGACGTCGCCGATGCCGGGACCGCTATTGGCGTCGATATCGGCGAATTTCGAGACGGCGCCGGTGATGCCATCGATCTTCCAGATCGTTCCGGGGCCGCCGCCGTTTTCGGTGCCGAACTGGCCGTCCATGAAGACCGCGTCAGCCGTGCCGCGGCGCTGCCGCTCCGGCCGGCCGTCGGCATCGCCGTCTGGTGTGACGATGCGGATGCCGTGCAGCGAGGTGGCGCCGGCATAGAGGTTTGGAATGGCCGAGGGAACGCCGTCGCGCACGCCGTCGTCATAAGTGATGCCGAACACCTGGCCGATTTGCTCGGCCGTGACCTCGAAGGGTGGCGGGGTGAAGACCAATTGGCCAGACGCCGGCCCGCCCAGCCTTGAAACGTCGAAGACGCGCAAGGTTGCGCGCGCCGTGTCGATGAAGGTCTCGTCGACCGGATCGACGCCCGGCGGCAGGCCTTCCTCGAAATTGGGGATGATGGTGCCAGAGAATCCGGTCACTGCCATCGAGCCGGGATAGATGATCTGGGTTTCCTGGGCCTGTGCCGAGCCGCCGAGCCAGAGCCCAGCGGCGAGTGCCAAGGCCGATAATCCGCTGGCAGCCTGGATTGCGCGGCGCAAATGGCCGGCACGAGAGCGCACGGACGCGCCATGGTCGCAAGACATGGATCTCCCCCCACAGGTCATGGGAGAAACATCCGGTCTCGGCGCGCAAATCAGGGCAAGGCGCGGCGTTCCGGCACGTTCATCCCTGATCGAATTGTCTGCTTTCCTCACCGTCATGATACGCCGGCGTCCGCGCAGGGTCAACGGAACCAGCGGAAAGCCCAGCGCATCGACCCGGTCCCGAAGGCGACTGTCGCGCTGAGTTCCTGCTGTTCCCGGAGACCATCGAGCCTCTGGATCTGTGGTCATGGGGCTTTCCTTTCCGGGGCCGCACCACGCGGCACCTGAGCGTCAGTCGCGAGGTGAGGCGGAAAGGTTCATGGACCGGGGCCGGGCCGGCTGGATCACGGCCGGAAAATACGGGCCTGCCGGTCCCGAATCCGATCAACCGCGATGAATGGTGAACGCCTTGCGCAGAATGCTTGCGCGCCACGCAGCCTGTTCTTATATACGCGCCAAGCCGTCCAGCGCCGAATGCCGGTTGCCGGAGCGGAATTTCTTGTGAACAGGGGCTTTCGTCGGAACGCCTGTACGGGTCCTGAGAGCCTGCTTAGCGGAGAGATTAGAGAAATGGCAAAAGTAATCGGTATCGATCTGGGAACAACCAACTCCTGTGTCGCCATCATGGACGGCAAGGAATCCAAGGTCATCGAGAATGCGGAAGGCGCGCGCACGACCCCTTCGATCGTCGCCATCAACAGCGACGGCGAGCGCCTCGTCGGCCAGCCGGCCAAGCGCCAGGCGGTCACCAATCCTGAAAACACCATTTTCGCGGTCAAGCGCCTGATCGGCCGCCGCTATGACGATCCGGTGACGGAGAAGGACAAGAAGCTTGTCCCCTACAAGATCGTCAAGGGCGACAATGGCGATGCCTGGGTCGAGGCCGGCGGCAAGAACCAGTCGCCCAGCCAGATCTCGGCGATGATCCTGCAGAAGATGAAGGAAACGGCGGAAGCCTATCTCGGCGAAAAGGTCGAGAAGGCGGTCATTACCGTTCCGGCCTATTTCAACGACGCCCAGCGCCAAGCCACCAAGGATGCAGGCAAGATCGCCGGCCTGGAAGTGCTGCGCATCATCAACGAGCCGACGGCGGCAGCACTTGCCTATGGCTTGGACAAGAAGGAAGGCAAGACGATTGCCGTCTATGACCTTGGCGGCGGCACGTTCGACATTTCGGTGCTCGAAATCGGCGACGGCGTGTTCGAAGTGAAGTCGACCAATGGCGACACCTTCCTCGGCGGCGAGGATTTCGACATGCGTTTGGTCGAATATCTGGCGGCCGAGTTCAAGAAGGAACAGGGTATCGACCTGCGGAACGACAAGCTCGCCCTGCAGCGCCTCAAGGAAGCGGCTGAAAAGGCCAAGATCGAGCTGTCGTCCACCACGCAGACCGAGATCAACCTGCCCTTCATCACCGCCGATGCCAGCGGCCCTAAGCACCTGACGCTAAAGCTGACGCGTGCGAAGTTCGAGAGCCTTGTCGAAGATCTCGTCCAGCGCACCATCGAGCCCTGCAAGGCGGCGCTCAAGGATGCCGGCCTCAAGGCCGCTGAGATCGACGAGGTCGTTCTGGTCGGCGGCATGACCCGTATGCCCAAGATACAGGAGATCGTGAAGCAGTTCTTCGGCAAGGAACCGCACAAGGGCGTCAACCCGGATGAGGTCGTCGCACTTGGCGCTGCCATCCAGGCCGGCGTGCTGCAGGGCGACGTCAAGGACGTGCTGTTGCTCGACGTGACGCCGCTGTCGCTCGGCATCGAGACGCTGGGCGGCGTATTCACGCGGCTGATCGAGCGCAACACGACGATTCCGACGAAGAAGAGCCAGGTGTTCTCGACGGCTGAGGATTCGCAGTCGGCGGTGACCATCCGCGTCTTCCAGGGTGAGCGTGAAATGGCCGCCGACAACAAGGCGCTCGGCCAGTTCGACCTGGTCGGCATCCCGCCTGCGCCGCGTGGCGTGCCGCAGATCGAGGTCACGTTCGACATCGACGCGAACGGCATCGTCAACGTTTCGGCCAAGGATAAGGGCACCGGCAAGGAGCACCAGATCCGCATCCAGGCGTCTGGCGGCCTTTCGGACGCTGACATCGAGAAGATGGTCAAGGATGCCGAGGCCAATGCCGAAGTCGACAAGAAACGTCGCGCACTGGTCGAGGCCCGCAACCAGGCCGAGGCTCTGGTGCATTCCTCGGAGAAGTCGCTGAAGGACTATGGCGATAAGGTCTCGGAGACCGACCGCACGGCGATTGCCGATGCGATCGCGGCGTTGAAGACCGCTGCCGAAGGCGATGATGTGACCGAGATCGAGGCCAAGACGCAGACGCTCGCCGAAGTCTCGATGAAGCTCGGCCAGGCGATGTACGAGGCTTCGCAGAAGGAAGCCGCCGAGGCCGACGCCAAGGCTGATGCCGCCAAGGACAGCGATGTGGTCGATGCCGATTTCGAGGAAATCGACGAAGACGACGAGAAGAAGAAGTCGGCCTGAACCGCCTGACGGTACAGGTAAGCAAAAAGCCCGGCGCACAGCCGGGCTTTTTTGCAACCCTTTGCCGGAAAAACGCCGAGCTACCCGAAAAAATGCGGACAAAGCCTCGTAGACACTGGCATCCCGACTCCATCACACCTAAATCGGAACAGCGTGCCGGCAAACGACGCAACGATACTTCAAGACGTTGACTATCCGGACTGCGGGAAAACATGAAAGCTGATTTTTACGAAACGCTGGGCGTGCAAAAAGGCGCCGACGAGAAGGAGCTCAAGAGCGCTTTCCGCAAGCTGGCCATGCAGTTCCATCCCGACCGCAACCCAGGCGACCATGCCTGCGAGCACAAATTCAAGGAAATCAACGAAGCCTACGAAACGCTGAAGGACCCGCAGAAGCGCGCCGCCTACGATCGCTTCGGCCACGCCGCCTTCGAGCACGGCGGCATGAATGGCGGGGCGCAAGGCTTTGGCGCCGGCGGCTTCGCCGACATTTTCGAGGACATTTTCGGCGACATGATGGGCGGGCGCCAGCGTCGCTCGTCCGGCGGTCGCGAGCGCGGCGCCGACCTGCGCTATAATATGGAAATCACGCTGGAAGAGGCATTTTCCGGCAAGACCGCGCAGATCCGCGTGCCGGCATCGATCTCCTGCTCGGAATGCTCGGGCAGCGGCGCCAAGCCCGGCACCCAGCCCGTCACCTGCTCGATGTGCAACGGCCACGGCAAGGTGCGCGCCACGCAAGGGTTCTTCTCGATCGAGCGCACCTGCCCGCAATGCCAGGGGCGCGGCCAGACCATCAAGGATCCATGTCCGAAATGCGCCGGCCAGGGCCGCGTCACCGAGGAGCGCTCGCTGTCGGTCAACATCCCTGCCGGGATCGAGGACGGCACCCGCATCCGGCTTGCCAATGAGGGCGAGGCCGGCCTGCGCGGCGGCCCATCGGGCGATCTCTACATCTTCCTCGCGGTCAAGCCGCACGAGTTCTTCCAGCGCGACGGCGCCGATCTTTATTGCAAGGTGCCGATCTCGATGACGACGGCAGCACTTGGCGGCTCGTTCGAGGTGACGACATTGGACGGCACCCAGACGAAGGTGAAGGTGCCGGAAGGCACCCAGAACGGCCGCCAGTTCCGCCTCAAGGGCAAGGGCATGCCGGTGCTGCGCCAGCCCAATATCGGCGACCTCTACATCCAGACCGTGGTCGAGACGCCGCAGAACCTTTCGCGCCGCCAGCGCGAATTGCTGGAGGAATTCGAGCAGCTTTCCTCAAAGGACAATTCGCCCCAGTCGAGCGGATTTTTCGCCCGCATGAAGGACTTTTTCGAAACGTTCGGCGAGCATTGAAGCTGATCCCTGGAAACGCTTCCCGAGCGTCATCAACACCTTATCCGGGGATTCGCCTTGTCTTGCACCTCGTAGCTGCTAAGTAGCATGCGAGGGAGCGTTGAGGAGGACTTTCGATGACGCGTAGTCCCGGACTGCGAAAGACGCTGGCGGAAAAGTTCGACGACGAACTGAAGTTCTTCAAGGGCTGGATCGACAAGCCGAAGGCGGTCGGTTCGATCGTCCCGACCAGTTCCATCACCGCGCGCAAGATGGCCTCGATCGTCAATCCGAAATCCGGCCTGCCGGTGCTCGAGGTCGGGCCTGGCACAGGCGTCATCACGCGCGCCATCCTCGCTCAGGGCATAAAGCCTGAAAATCTCTACGCGGTCGAATATTCCACTGATTTCGTGCGCCATCTGCGCCAGCTTTATCCAGGCGTCAACGTCATCGAGGGCGACGCCTTCAATCTCGACGCGACGCTCGGTGACAAGCGCGATCTGGTCTTCGATTCGGTGATATCGGGCGTGCCGCTGCTCAACTTCCCGGTCGCCCAGCGCATCGCCTATGTCGAGAGCCTGCTCGACCGCATCCCGGCGGGCCGGCCGATCGTGCAGCTGACTTACGGGCCGCTGTCGCCGATCCCGCCGGGCCGCGGCGACTATACGGTCGAGCATTTCCATTTCGTCATCCGCAACATTCCGCCGACGCAGCTTTGGATCTACCGACGCGGGGCCGCCTGAATTGCAGCGTTGGGTTTTGAATAGCACTTGTCTTATACCCATCGGGTGACAAGGCAGACCCCATGGCTGTGATCCCGAAAATTCTCGTCGTCGCCGGTTCGGTGCGCAGCGGCGCCTATAGCGCCAGGACCGCCGACGTTGCGCAGAAGGAACTTGCCATGCAGGGCGCGGAGGTGACCCGCATCTCGCTCGCCGACTATCCGTTGCCGATCCTCGACCAGGATCTGGAAAAGGAAGAAGGCATTCCCGAAGACGCCGTCAAGCTCGGCCGGATGATCGCCGCCCATGACGGGCTGCTGATCGCGACGCCCGAATATAACGGCTCCATTCCACCGCTGCTCAAGAACACCATCGACTGGGTAAGCCAGCTGCGCAAGGATGGCGGCCGGACGTTCAGGCCGCTTGCCGGCAAGGTTGCCGGCCTCTGCTCGTCTTCCAACGGACCCTTCGGCGGGATACGCTGCATCAACCATCTGCGCGCCGTTCTGGTGCGCTGCCGGATGGAGGTGGTGACACCGGAATGCTCGGTGCCGGAGGGCGGCAACGCCTTCGACGACGAGGGCAACTTCAGGGACGAGAGACTACGCCAATCGATGGAGCACCTATGCCGAACGCTGATCGAAACCTCGCGCATGCTGTCGACGCGGATCGAGGCATGATCCCGGACGCCGCGCATGCCGACACAATGCAGGAAAGGCTGATCGTCGGCCTCGACCTGCCGACGCTGAAGGAAGCCGAGAAAGCGGTGCGCGAGCTCGACGGGATCGTCTCCTTCTACAAGATCGGTTACCAGCTCGCCTTTGCCGGCGGGCTCGACTTCGCCCGCGAGCTGGCCAGCGGCGGCACCAGGATCTTTCTCGACATGAAGCTGCTCGACATCGATAACACGGTGGCCAAGGGGGTCGACAACATCGTCAGGATGGGCATGAGCATGCTGACCATCCATGCCTATCCGAAGACGATGAAGGCGGCGGTCGAGGCTGCGAAGGGCAGCGACCTTTGCCTGCTCGGGGTCACCGTGCTGACCTCGATGGACGAGCAGGACGTGATCGACGCCGGCTATGAATATGATCCGCATACGCTGGTGCTGAGGCGCTCCGAGCAGGCGCTACATGCCGGCATGGGCGGCATCGTCTGCTCGGCCGAGGAAGCGGAGGCGGTGCGCCGCATCGTCGGCCCCGACCTGGCCGTCGTGACGCCGGGGATCCGGCCCACGGGCAGCGACCATGGCGACCAGAAGCGGGTGGTGACGCCGGCGCAGGCGATCCGCAACGGCTCCAGCCACCTCGTGGTCGGCCGGCCGATCGTCGGCGCGGCCGACCGGCGGGCGGCAGCTGAAGCCATCCTCGATGAAATGCGCTCGGCATAAGGACCAAAAACCAGGAGAAACCGATGCCCAAGGGATACTGGATCGCTCGCGTCGACGTGCGCGATGCGGAAGGCTACAAGGACTATGTCGCAGCCGCCAAGCTGGCCTTCGACCGCTTCGGCGCCAAGTTCCTGGCGCGCGGCGGCGCGCATGAGAAGGCCGAGGGGCCGGGCCGCGACCGCAATGTGATCATCGAGTTTCCGTCGCTTGCGGCGGCGCATGACTGCTACCACTCGCCCGAATACCAGCGCGCGGTCGCGATCCGCCAGAAGGTGGCTGATGGTGAAATCGTGCTGGTCGAGGGGATTTAGGCGCGAAGTCGGTTCATCGCGGTCTCGGCCATCGCATTGGCGAGGCTCAGGCCCCATTGCTGGCGACAGTAATCGCGGAAATCGAAGCAGGGCAGGCCGGGGCAGACCTCGAACTCGATGAGGTGCACGCTGTCGTCGGCTTCGACCCGGAAGTCGATGGAAAACACATCCCGCAGGCCAAGCCCGACCATCAGGCTTTCGGCGATGCGACGAATTCTTGCATCGGCTCGAGGCTGGCTGGCGCCAA
This sequence comes from Mesorhizobium sp. M0923, assembly GCF_040319365.1. NCBI lineage: Bacteria > Pseudomonadati > Pseudomonadota > Alphaproteobacteria > Hyphomicrobiales > Phyllobacteriaceae > Mesorhizobium > Mesorhizobium sp. M0923. The sequence goes on from NZ_JAMYNW010000038.1 coordinate 25,270, forward strand.
CGGGAAGCAGCAACGGCTCAGCGTAATTTCCCGCGGCTTTCGCCGCTACACCGGTATCGCCGTAAAGCGCCAGGCTGTCCTGCATGGTCTGGAAATCGCTGCCCGAATCGACAAGGGCGATGCCGATCGCCTCGGCGCCGGTATCCGGCTTCAATCCGAGAAAACTGGCGCGCGCGTTGCGGCCGGCGACATAGGGCTGGACCACGACATCGTCGCGATAGGCGGCGAAGACGCGCCGGCTAAGCTCCAGCGCGTGGCCGAGATCGTGGCAGCGCGAATCCGGCCAGATGCCGATCTTGGCGCCGAGCCGGTTCGGCTTGACGAACCAGCCGGCGGGCGAGTCCGGCGGCGCGACCAGCCAGGCTCCGTCACGGGCAAGGCCCGCCCGCGGCACCGGCAAGCCAAGCGCGCCGAGCACGGCGCCGGAACGGAACTTATCCTGACAGAGCGCAAAAAGCGCATCGTCGGCGCCGATCGCCTTCAGGCCGTTCAGCCGTGCCAGAGCTGGTGCCGCGCCGCCGCGGAAATAGGCGATGCCGTCGGTCAGTGTCCAGACGAGCGTGGTCTTCGGGTCCTCGCCGGCGAGAACGCTTGCGGCGGCGTCGAGTGTCACCGGCGCAAACGACAAGCCGCGCTTCTGGCAAGCGGCGGCAAGTGCGTCGAATTCAGCAGCGATGTCGGTCGATTGCGCCAGATAGGAGGCGATTTCGACGGCACGCTCCGGCACGTGGTTATCGGCGACCAGCCGATCGAAGCAGGCCTTTTCCGGCTCGTAGACAAGGATCAGCTTCGGCTTGCGGCTTGACATGGGTGGAACGGCTCCTGGCAGCACGATTGCCTACCATCGCACGGGGAACGCATTCGGCTTGCGCGGAACCGACGTTGATCGGACGCCTGCACGACAGCAAGCGCACCATCTTCTTGTTTGACCATGATCTTTTCCGAACCAAAGGTTCGGGACCATGGTCTAGCCAATCAGCACGCGCGGCTCGAAGCGACCATTGACTGGAATGTCGAGCATAAACGTCATGCCGGCTTGCGGGTCGAGCAGGCGCTGCTTCTCGCTCTTGCCGGACCAGGCGGAGGTGACCGCGATCCGGTCGGCATTCCTGCCGACAAAAGCCGGACAGGACGGCTGCGTCGCCGGCATCGCCACCGAACGGACAAGCTTGCCGTCGGGTCCATAGGCTTCGACGACGCTGCCGCCCCAGCAAGCGTTCCACAATATGCCGTCGCGGTCGAGCACCGAACCATCGATATAGCCCTTGGCCGAACGGTGATCGACGAAGACCTTCGGTTCGCCAACCGGCAGGCCGGTCGCAGGATCGCAGCCGACGCGCATCAACAGCCCGGTGCTGGTGTCGGTATAATGGGCGATGGTCCCATCTTCGGAAAAGCAGATCGAATTGGGCACCGTGAGATCCGCATAGAGCCGGCGCAGCTCGCCCTTGAAGAACCAGTAGATAGAACCGGCGGCCTTCTCCTCGCCCTTACCCATGGTGCCGACCCAGAGGGCGCCGCAAGGGTGAACGCGGGAATCGTTCGAGCGGGTGACCGTATTATCGGCCTCGATCGGCGTGTGCAGCGTCAGCTTGCCGGTCGCGACATCGCGGACATGCAGGCCGGTCTCGGTGGCGATCAGCTGGCGTTGGTCGTCGACGATGGCGATGGCGCTGGCCATCTGACCGAGCTCGTGGATTTTGACCGCACCGCCGGACAAGCGCTGTTCCAGGAGCTGGCCGTTGACGATGTCGAACCAATAGAGCGTGTCCGTGGCAGGGTCATAGCTTGGCCCCTCGCCGAGTTGGCAGACATGGTCGGAAAAAACCGAAACGATGGTCTCGCTCATCATGCCGCTCCAAACGCCGCGTCCCAGGCCACGACCGCAGCCTTCGCCCGTGCTGCCACTTCGTCGATGCTCATGCCCGGCTTGAACAGGCTGGAGCCAAGACCGAAGACGGTGACGCCGGCCGCTTTGTAGCCGGCAAAGTCCTTGTCCGAAACGCCGCCGACGGCGCCGACCAGCACACTGGCTGGCAGCACCGCGCGCATCGCCGAAATGCCCGCCGCGCCAAGCACGCTCGCCGGGAAGAATTTCAATGCCGAGGCGCCGAGCCGGATTGCTTGAAATGCCTCGGTCGGCGTGAACACGCCGGGCATCGTCACCATGCCGTACTGCATGGCACGGCCCATGACCTCGGCATCGATATTGGGGCTGACCAGCAGCCGCCCGCCGGCCTTGTGCAGACCGTCGACATCGGCGGCGGTGAGCACCGTGCCGGCGCCGACCAGCGCCGTCGGAGGAAGCGCTTCGACAATACTGGCGATGGAAACAAAAGGCTCGGGCGAGTTGAGCGGCACCTCGATTGCTTCGATGCCGGCGCCGAAGATCGCCTGGCCGATCGCCACCGCCTCGCTTGGCTTGAGGCCACGCAGGATCGCGACCAGACCCCGCTTGAGCTTTGGAAAAGGTGCGGTTTCGGTCATGCGGCAACTCCATTTTTGGCGATCATGCCATTTTCGCGCGCGGCTTCGGCAAGGCCGGCACGCACCGCCTCATCGGCGTCGACCGCCCTGAAAGCGAGCCCGGCAAGGCCGAGCGCCTCGGCATAGAGCCTGCCGAGTGCGCCCGATGCGATCAGCACGACGGGCACGGCGCTTGCCCCATAGCGGCTATTTGCCGAAGCGATCTCGCCGCCGATCAGCAGGCCGGACAGAGAGGCTGCGGCATCTTCGGGCTTCAGGTCCTGCAACAGGCTGGCGGCGCGGATCGAGAACAGTCTTGAAACGATGTCACCGCCCTCGGCCAACGCCTTCAGGCACCAGTCCCGGAAAAACGGACTTTCGGCGGCAACCGGCTGCGGCGGCTCGCCCAGCGAATGGCGCAGGATCGAGTGCGCAGCCAGCACCGAAAACAGCTCGCCGGTCGGCCAGGTGCCGAAGCCGGCAATGGAACCGTCCTCGACCAGCACCCATTTCGAATGGGTGCCGGGCATGCAGACGAGGTGGCGTCCCTGTGCCGGCAAACCGGCGCCGGCAAGCTGCGTTTCCTCGCCGCGCATGACGTCAGGCGCATCGGCAAGGCGTTGGGCAAGGCCGGGCACGATGCGGATGTCGCGGCGCTGGCCGGGGATGCGGGCAGCGCCGGCGAGGATAGCGCCGATCGGCGCCGGCACGCTGACATAGGGCGCCTCCAGCCAGCCCTGGCGCGAACCGGCCATCCCGCAAATGATGACCGGCAGCGCCTCGGGGGCACCCATGGCAGCCAGATGCCCTTCGAGAACGGACGAAAATCCTTTAGCCTGGGCGGTGATCAGCCCGTCATCGCCGCGCCGCTCGGCGAGAACCTTGCCGGCGCCGTCGAGCAGCCACACCCTCATCCGGGTGGTGCCCCAGTCGACGGCCGCGACAGAAGGGGCCTTGCTCGATGAGATCACAGGAACCCCCCGTCGACGATCAGCATCTGCGCGGTCAGCATGCGTGAAGCATCCGACGCCAGGAACAGCACGGTGCCGACAACGTCTTCCGGCTGCATCACCTCTTTGATGCACTGCTTGGCGACGTGGGCGGCGAGCGCCTGTTCGGTGACCCAGAGCTTTCTCTGTCGCTCGGTGATCACCCAGCCGGGCGCGATTGCGTTGACGCGAATGCCGTCGACGCCGAGCTTGCCGGCAAGACCCTTGGTGAGGCCGACGATGCCGGCCTTGGCGGCGGTATAGGCCGGCATATCGGGATGGTTGATGAGAAACGAGGTCGAGGTGAAATTGATGATCGAGCCGCCACCGGCCCGCTTCATGCCCGGCGCCACCGCCTGTGCGCTGAAGAAATGCGGGCGCAGGTTGATGGCATGATTGTTGTCCCAGAACTCGACCGTGACGTCTTCGACGGCATGACGGTCATCCTGCGCGGCATTGTTGACCAGCACGGTCACGTCGCCATGCGCCTCGGCGGCTTTGGCAACTGATAACCGCAATGCCTCGATATCGCGTATATCGGTCTTGAGATAGAGCGGCCGCCGGCCGAGCTCCTTGTCTAACCGATCGGCCAGCGCCAGGCTCGGACGGTCGGCGATATCGATAAAGGCGACCTTTGCCCCCTGGCGGATAAATCCCTCGGTCAAGGCGGCTCCAATGCCGGAGCCGCCACCGGTGATCAGCACCGAAGCGCCTTCGAGGTCGGCAAAGTGTGCCGATGGCATCATGAATTCTCTCCCGGTCCAACGATCTCGGTCTGACCGGCGCGCATCCTATCCAGCCATGTCGGGCGGGCAAGGGCGAAAGAGTGGATAGTCGGGACTTATGTCCGACAAAAGGCCGCACGCGCCCCCGATCGATCAGCCGCCCAGCCGGACGTGGTACAATTCGACGGCGGCTCCGCTGGTCCCGGCAACCGGCTCAAGCCATTCCGGTACGCTGCCGCGCATCAACCCGGCGAGAAAACCTGCCGGCGCCTTGGCGGCGAGGAGCTTGCTTTCGGGGCTGCCGGGGCACAATGCGACGAGGCCGACGTGATGATCCGCCAGGATTGTCCTGGCATCGGCATCGGACCCAAGGAAGGCATCGAGCGCCAGCAGGTTGCCGGCGACGTTGCGATGATAAGGCCCGGCGAAGACGCGGTGTCCGGAATAGGCCAGGATCGGCGATCCGAGATTGGAAATTGCCAGCACCGTGGTGCCGGGCAGGCGGCCAAGCGCCGCAAAGGAGGCCATGCGCTGGCAAGCGACATCGGCGCCGTCGCCATTATCGGCGGCGGTATTGCTGTCCTCGAAGGCGACCGAGGTCGCCGCGGCAGCCCCAGTCCAGACGGCATTCACCGAAACCAGCCAGACGGCGGCCATGCGCAGCGCCACGCCGCGCGACGGGCTGGCCTCGGCCCGTTGACGCCATTTGGCAATCCAGGCAGCAAGCGGGATGACGGCGAAGGCGATCGAGAATGTCGAACCGCGCACCTGCCAGGCACTGACGATGAAGGCCACGACAAGCAGCGTGCCGACAAGGCTGTCCTGCCGCCGCCAGCCGCCACGGCCAAGGCGAAGCGCCATCAGCACGAGCGCGATGAGCGGCGTAGCATAGCGCGCCACCACCCCGGCCGGATCTTCAGCGAGAAGCTTGAACAGCGATTGCGCCTCGTCGATGTGATCAAGCCATAGCTCCTTGAGGCGCGGATCGAGGTTGGCATAGGGCGCTGCCAGGCATTGCGGGAACAAAAAGACGACGACTGCGGCCAATATCAGGGCAAGCAGGCCAAGCGAGGCGATGCGCCGTTGGCGCGTGCGGCCAGCGGGCTCGACCGACGCTATCGCCGCAAGGCCGGTTCCGGCAATCGCTGCGACGACGAACTGCACGGTCGAGAAGGCGTCGCATTGCGCCTGACCCCAGGCGGACGGTGCGATGGTGGCGACAAAGACGAGAGCGGACACGCCGGCAAAGCCGAGGCCGAAATCCCTGGCAATCGGCCTCTCGCCATCGGCGTCGAGGGCAAACAGCGTGGCGACAGAGGCGCCGATGGTGGCGACATAAGGCGCGGTTTCCATGCCGACGGCCAGCATCAATCCGGCGCACAGGCCGGAGAGTAGTGCCGCCGGCCTGCGCAACGGCGCTTCAAGCAGAAGGCTCAGGCTGGCCATGCTCAGCATCAGCTGGACATTGTGGTGATCGAGCGCGCCAGGCGAAAAAATGCCGAGGAAGTGCAGTGCGGCGGCGCCGACGACGACAGCGGGCAGCACGGCGCCGTCACCGGCAAAGCTGCGCGCGGTGCGAGCGGTGAAAAACACGGTCAGGCAAAAGAGCAGCGCCGGCCACAGCACTTGCGCAAAATTCTCGGCAAAGACCGTGCTCCCGGTCAGGGCCGACACGGCCGTGATGGCGGCGATCGGCGCATCGACCAGCCGCGACCAGTGCATGACGAAGCCGCCTTCCAGGCCCATCCTGTACTGGTGCAGATCGAACCAGCTTTGGCCGGCCAGCATGTCGCGAACTTCGACAAGGCGCAGCAGATTGTCGTTGTCGCCGCCGGCATTGGTCAGTTCCGGGAAACCGGCAAAGGCATTGACGGCAAGCGCCAGCAGCGTGGCAAGCAGCGCCAGCGCGATATCGGACCTCCAAATGGAGGCGCCATCGTCGGCTGTGCTCATATCAGGACCTTTGGAAGGAATACGGGGCGGTTTAAACCTAGCCTTAACAGCTTCAATAAATAGTAAAGCCGCCCCGAGCGAGGCCGGCGTTTGAGCGGTCAGGGACCTCACAGGGCATCCGGAGACGAAAATGCCACAAGAAGTGCGCCATGAGCCGAGCATCGCCGTGCTCCTGCCTTGCTACAATGAGGAGCTGACGATCGGCGAAGTGGTGCGGCGCTTTCGCGAGACGCTGCCTGCCGCCGCGATATATGTCTACGACAACAATTCGCGCGATCTGACGGCGCTCCGAGCCCGCGCCGCCGGCGCCATCGTGGTGCGCGAGCCGCGCCAGGGCAAAGGCAATGTCGTGCGCCGCATGTTCGCCGACATCGAGGCCGACATCTATCTGATGGCCGACGGCGACGGCACCTATGCGCCGGAGGACGCGCCGCAACTGATCAACGCGCTGCTGACCGAGCGCTCCGACATGGTGGTGGGCACCAGGCGCGGCGTCGCCGACGATGCCGGCAGGACTGGCCATGCCTTCGGCAACCGCATCTTCAACAGCCTCTACAAGCGGCTGTTCGGCTCGGACTTTACCGATATCTTCTCGGGGTACCGCGCCTTCACCAGGCGCTTCGTCAAGAGCTTTCCCGCCGTTTCCGGCGGTTTCGAGATCGAGACCGAAATGTCGGTGCACGCCTCGCAGCTCAAATTGCCGGTGAGCGAGATCGGGCTCGACTATGGCCGCCGGCCGGAAGGCTCCTCGTCGAAGCTGTCGACCTTTCGCGACGGCGCGAAGATCCTGTGGATGTTCGCCATGCTGATGAAGGAGACACAGCCGCTGCGTTTCTTCGGCGCTTTTTCGGTGTTCTTCCTGGCATCGAGCCTGTTCCTGATGGCGCCGGTGCTGATCGAGTTCGCCGAAACCGGGCTTGTGCCGCGCATGCCGACCTGGGTGCTGTCGGTCGGGCTGCTGCTGCTGTCGATGCTGGCGGCGGTGACCGGGGTAATCCTCGATTCGGTGTCGCGCGGCCGGGCCGAGCAGAAGCGCATCTTCTATCTGTCGATGCCTTCCGGTCGCGTCGAACGTGAACGTGCAAGCGCCCTCGCGACTTTGAAGGCCGGACCGGGCAAGACCCCGCGCGCGGCCTAGAGCCTGAATGGGACGCCTCGCCCGCTTCATTTTCGCCGGCGGCATCGGCTTCGTCGCCGACGCGGCGGCGCTTTGGCTGGTGCTGACGATAGCGCCGCTCGGACCATTCGCGGCTCGCATCATTTCGATCGGTTTTGCCCTGTCCGTCACCTGGTTGATCAACCGCCATCTGACGTTTTCGCCTTCCAGCCGCGGCATCGCGCAAGAGGGCGCACGCTATGGCGGCGTCGGCATTGCCACCAGCGTCGTCAATTATCTCGTCTATTGCGCCATCCTGTTCGCGCTGCCGACGGTGTCGCCGCTCATCGCCCTTGCGGTCGCCTCGCTGATTGCCATGGCGCTGTCCTTCCTCGGCTATTCCAAGCTGGTCTTCGATCGCTGACGGCACATCGCATTGGGATCTGCGCCAAACGAAGCGCAGCCTCATCATGACCTTGGCCGATTGGCAGAAGCCGCCGATTTCCTTATATCGCTGTCGTCGATGCATCGGCGCGAAAATCGGAATCGATTTTCGGACAGCACGATGCATGGATTCAAAAGTGTTGGAGCGTACTTTGTGCATCCAAGTGGATCGCTGCAAGTGCGCCGGAGAGCTGCCATGCCCCTGAAAGTCGCCGTCCAGATGGACCACATCTCCACCGTGTCGATTGCCGGCGACACGTCGTTTGCGCTGTCGCTGGAAGCGCAGCGGCGCGGCCACCAGCTGTTCCACTACACGCCCGACCGGCTGTCGCTGCGCGACGGCAAGGTGTTTGCCCGCATCGAGGCGATGCAGGTCCGCGACGAGAAGGGCAGCCATTATTCACTGGGCGAAGAAATCCGTACCGATCTTTCGGAGATGGACGTCATCCTTTTGCGGCAGGATCCGCCCTTCGACATGAACTACATCACCACCACGCATATCCTCGAGCGCATCCATCCGAAGACGCTGGTGGTCAACGACCCGGCCTGGGTGCGCAACAGCCCGGAAAAGATCTTCGTCACCGAATTTCCCGACCTGATGCCGGACACGCTGATCACCAAGGATCCGCTCGAAGTCGCCGCCTTCCGCAAGGAGTTTGGCGACATCATCGTCAAGCCGCTCTACGGCAATGGCGGCGCCGGCATCTTCCACCTGCACGAGGCCGACCGCAACCTCGCCTCGCTGCTCGAAATGTTCGGCCAGATGTTCCGCGAACCCTACATCGTGCAGCGCTACCTCAAGGAGGTGCGCGCCGGCGACAAACGCATCATCCTGATTGACGGCGAGCCGGTCGGCGCCATCAACCGCGTGCCGGCCGAGCACGATTCGCGCTCCAACATGCATGTCGGCGGCCGCGCCGAAAAGACCGAGTTGACAGAGCGCGAACGCGAGATCTGTGCCCGCATCGGCCCGTGGCTGAGGGAGCGCGGCTTCATCCTCGTCGGCATCGACGTCATCGGCGACTACATGACCGAGATCAACGTGACCTCACCGACCGGCATACGCGAAGTGAAGCGCTTCGGCGGCGCCGACATCGCCAGCCTGTTCTGGGATGCGGTGGAGGGCAAGCGTAACTAGTCTCGCTTCGGAGCGGCCGCGTTGCAACCCATTGGAGCCGCTGCGTTCAGCCGTTCCCCAAATGTTCTTGCCTTCGCCGGAAATCTGTGGTTGTCTCCGGTGACGCCGTTCGCGGCATGATCGCAAGGGCTTGGGGCAAGCCTGCAGCCGGGGTGAAGACATGGTGGCGCGGGTTCGCACGGTTGCTTTCCAGGGCATCGAGGCCGTGCCGGTCGACGTGCAGGTGATGATCGCGCCGGGCAAGGTCAACATGCACATCGTCGGCCTGGCCGACAAGGCTGTAGCCGAAAGCCGCGAGCGGGTGCAGGCGGCGCTGCATGCATCCGGCCTGTCGATGCCGTCGAAGAAGGTCACCGTCAATCTGGCGCCTGCCGACCTGCCCAAGGAGGGCAGCCATTACGATCTGCCGATCGCGCTCGGTTTGATGGCGGCACTCGGCGCCATTCCGGGCGACATGCTGGCCGGCTATGTCGTGCTTGGCGAATTATCGCTCGACGGCACCATTGCCGCGGTGGCCGGCGCGCTGCCGGCGGCGATCGGCGCCAATGCCGAAGGCAAGGGCCTGATCTGCCCGTTTGCCTGCGGGCCGGAAGCGGCGTGGGCCGGCAAGGATTTCGACATATTGGCGCCGCGCAGCCTGATCGCCATCGCCAATCATTTTCGCGGCACGCAGGTTCTGTCGCGGCCGGAAGCCGGCATCCACGCCTCGGCGCGCGACTTGCCCGACCTTGCCGACATCAAGGGCCAGGAGACCGCCAAGCGGGCGCTGGAAGTGGCGGCGGCCGGCGGCCACAATCTGCTGATGGTCGGGCCGCCGGGGTCGGGAAAATCGATGCTGGCCCAGCGGCTGCCGTCGATCCTGCCGCCGCTTGCGCCGAAGGAATTGCTCGAAGTCTCGATGATCGCCTCGGTGGCCGGCGAACTCGGCGAAGGCAAGCTGACCGACCGGCGGCCGTTCCGCGCGCCGCACCATTCGGCCTCGATGGCGGCGATGGTCGGCGGCGGCCTGCGCGTGCGGCCGGGCGAGGCCTCGCTTGCCCATCACGGCGTGCTGTTCCTCGACGAGTTTCCGGAATTTTCGCCGCAGGCGCTCGATGCGCTGCGCCAGCCGCTGGAGACCGGCGACTGCATGATCGCGCGCGCCAATCATCGCGTCACCTATCCGGCGCGTATCCAGCTTGTCGCGGCGATGAACCCGTGCCGTTGCGGCATGGCCGGCGAGCCGGGCTATCGCTGCCTGCGCGGCGACCGCTGCCGCACCGACTACCAGGCGCGCATTTCCGGCCCGCTGCTCGATCGCATCGATCTCAGGATCGAGGTACCGGCGGTTTCGGCCAGCGATCTGATCCGGCCGGACCGGGCGGAGAAGAGTGCAGCCGTGGCACTGCGCGTCGCCCGTGCCCGTACGATCCAGCGTGAGCGTTTCGAACGGCTCGGCGCGACCTCCGCCACCACCAACGCGCATTGCTCACCGTCGGTTATCGAGGAGATCGCCATGCCCGATGCCGCCGGCCTGTCGCTACTGAGGGACGCCAGCGAAAAGCTCGGCTTTTCGGCAAGAGCCTACCACCGCGTCTTGAAGGTGGCGCGGACGCTGGCCGATCTCGAGGCCAGCGAAACGGTCGGCCGCATCCATCTGGCCGAGGCGATTTCCTACCGCATGAGCTCGGAGCGGATGGCACAGGCGGCGTAGTGCTTCTGCTGCTCGCTGGAAGTACGGTTGCGGGTTCGCGCCCGATGATCGCATATGTTACGGTCATGCACCTAACCGGGGCTGAGGCGGGGATGATTTCTGTTTCGCCGGCACGCAGTGCCGAAGACTTCGAGACCATGGCCGGGCTTTGCCGCAAGCTTGCACAATGGGATGTCGACGCCGTGCAGCCTTACGGCGTCTCGGAGGAGGACGTGAGGACCATCTTCCACCCCGAAAGGAGCGGCAGTTCGCTGGCAGCGAAGTTCGGCGCGCCAGATGCCATGGCGTTTATCGCGCGATCGGAGAACCTACCGGCGGGCTGCCTCGCCTTGACCAGTTCGACGACCATACGGCGGAGATTCACAAGTTTTTTGTCGACGCGTCGTTTCGCGGAAAAGGAATCGGCCGGGCGCTGATGGGGGCCGCGCTGGCGGAGATCCGGAAAGGCCGAATCCGGACGGTATTGATCCACACGACGTTCTACATGAAAAACGCCATTGCCGTGTATGAGTCGTTCGGCTTCAGGCCCTGCCCGCCCTTCCGTGAAACCCCGGAGCCGGTCAGACATACCGATATTTTCATGTCGTGCTCGATCTCGCCCGCGTGAGGTTAGAGGCAGCCGCGGTGTGGAGGACGCGGCGTCCCTCGACTTGCCCTATTTTTGGAAATCGAACCTGGGCCCCGATGATCCTCTTCCTGAGGCGCATCGTCAGAATGGGCGTTGGCGCACTTCATGCAGGACCCCTCCCGGCCCTTCGGGTCACCCTGCCCTCAAGGGGAGGGGGACGCCGGCTCCCGCGCCTTCGCTTCAGGCGCCTTGCTTCGCCTTCAGTTCCAGCCGCCGCGCGTGCAGCACCGGCTCGGTGTAGCCGTTGGGCTGGACGCGGCCTTTGAAGACGAGGTCGCAGGCGGCGAGGAACGCGATTGAATTGTTGAAGTCCGGTGCCATCGGCCGGTAGAGTGGATCGCCTTCGTTCTGGCGGTCGACGATCGCCGCCATGCGTTTCATCGTTTCCATGACCTGATCGGGCGTGCAGACGCCGTGATGCAGCCAATTGGCGATGTGCTGCGAGGAGATGCGCAGCGTGGCGCGGTCCTCCATCAGGCCGACGTCGTTTATGTCAGGCACTTTCGAGCAGCCAACGCCCTGGTCGATCCAGCGCACGACATAGCCCAGAATGCCTTGCGCGTTGTTGTCTAGCTCCTTCTGGATGTCTTCAGGCGACCAGTTCGGCCGCCTTGCTACCGGCACCGACAAGATGTCGTCGAGCCTGGCCTTGGGCCGGCTTTTCAGCGCCTTCTGCACGGCCTGGACATCGACCTTGTGGTAGTGCGTGGCGTGCAGGGTTGCCGCCGTCGGCGACGGCACCCAGGCGGTGTTGGCGCCGGCCTTAAGGTGCGCGATTTTCTCGGCCAGCATCGCCGCCATCAGGTCGGGCATCGCCCACATGCCCTTGCCGATCTGGGCGTGGCCGGCCAGCCCGCATTCGAGCCCGGTATCGACGTTCCAGGCTTCATAGGCGGCAATCCAGGCGGCCTGCTTCATGTCGCCCTTGCGGATCATCGGGCCGGCTTCCATCGAGGTATGTATCTCGTCGCCGGTGCGGTCGAGGAAGCCGGTGTTGATGAAGACGACGCGGTCCCTGGCGGCGCGGATCGCCTCCTTGAGGTTGACGGTGGTGCGCCGCTCCTCGTCCATGATGCCCATCTTGATGGTGTTTTTCGCCATGCCGAGCAGCGCCTCGACGCGGTCGAAAATCTCGACGGCAAAGGCAATTTCCTCCGGCCCGTGCATCTTGGGTTTTACGATATACATCGAGCCGGCGCGAGAATTGGCGCGGCGCCCGTTGGGGCCAACATCGTGCAGCGCGATCAGCGCCGTCAGCGCCGCATCCATGATGCCTTCCGGCACCTCATTGCCGTCGCGGTCCGATATCGCCGGATTGGTCATGAGGTGGCCGACGTTCCTGACCAGCATCAGCGAGCGGCCGGGCACGGTCAGCGTGCCGCCATCGGGCGCGGTATAGGTGCGGTCGGGGTTGAGCCTTCGGACAAAGCTCTTGCCGGCCTTGGTGATCTCTTCAGCCAGGTCGCCCTTCATCAGGCCGAGCCAGTTGCGGTAGACCAGCACCTTATCCTCGGCATCGACGGCCGCCACCGAATCCTCGCAGTCCTGGATGGTTGTCAGCGCCGATTCCAGCACGACATCGGCAATGCCGGCCGGATCGGTGCGGCCGATCTGGTTGTTGCGGTCGATGGCGATTTCGATGTGCAAGCCATTCCTGACCAGCAAGACGGCTTCGGGGTCGGCGGCATCGCCGCGATAGCCGGCAAACTGCTTGGGGTCGGCAAGCGTGGTGGCGCCGCCGCCCTCGCCCAGCCGCAACATGCCGTTGGCGACCGAAAGCCCGTTCACGCCGGCCCATTTGCCTGTCGTGAGCGGCACCGCCTCGTCGAAGAAGCTTTTCGCCCAGGCGACGACCTTGGCGCCGCGCGCCGGATTGAATTTGTTGCCTCGCTCGGCGCCGTCCGTCTCCGGGATGGCGTCGGTGCCGTAGAGCGCATCATACAGTGAGCCCCAGCGCGCATTGGCGGCATTCAGCGCATAACGCGCATTCATCACCGGCACCACCAACTGCGGCCCGGCGACCAGCGCGATTTCCGGGTCCACATTTTCGGTCGTCACGCTGAAGGCCGGCCCCTCGGGCAGGAGATAGCCGATCTCGCGGAGGAAGCTCTTGTAGGCCTCCATGTCGACGGGCGCGCCATTGTCGCGGTACCAGCGGTCGAGCTTGTCCTGCATGGCATCGCGTTTTTCGAGCAGCGCCCGGTTTTTTGGCGAGAGATCATGGACGATCGCCGAAAAACCGCTCCAGAATGCCTCCGCTTCAATGCCGGTGCCCGGCAACGCCTCGTTCACGACAAAATCATGAAGCTCGCGGGCAATCCGCAATCCGGCGATCTCGACGCCATCGGTCATCAGGGCTTCTCCAGACGAAAGGCTAGGCCGGGCCTTTGGCATGTCGCGGTTGCAGGGTCAATTCGGCATAGGTGAAGGTAGGGCGTTTTCGCCGTTGCAGGAGCTGCCAATCTCCCCACTTGTGGGTGAGATGCCCGGCAGGGCAGAGGGGGGCGTGAAGGATCGCCGACCTTGCCATTTACGACCAGCCGCAAGTCTGAGGTGTTACCGCGAAAGACTGAGACGTTGGCGGGACAGCGCGCCCCTCTGTCCTGCCGGACATCTCCCCCTCGAGGGGGGAGATCGGCTAATCACACCGCCATCCTTGGCCTGCCCGACGCGACCGCCACGACATGCGCCTCGATGAACATGCGCTGGCCCTCGACGGTGGAGACGCGGAACTCGCTGGCGATTTCGATCTCGGCGCTGTCGGTGCCGGCGTCCTTCGCCCGCCCGGCGGCAATAGCGCGCACATCTCTCTCCGCCGCGGCGATCGCCGCCGCCTCGTCGTTGAAATCGCGCACGCTTTCGCCTGAGGCGACACGGAACAGCCCTTCCTTGGGCTGGCTGACCCGCGCCTCGGCCGAAACCCGGACCTGGCCGACGACGGCGCCGAGCGCATTGGCCACATCGGTATCCTCAGGCACCACGCAGTCATTGCCGACCAGCTCGGCCAGGCCGGCATAGTGCAACGGCGCCGAGGCGCCGAGGCCGATGACCGGACGGTCGAGCGCGACGCTGAGCCGGGCGATGCCGGGATGGGCGTCGACGGCGCGCTGGACCAGCGCGTGGGCGACGGTCGCCGCGCCATCCAGCCCATCCTCGGCGAAGGCGGTCTCGAGGATGACTTCCGCCGACAGGCGGGTCAGCGTGGTCAGCACCCGTTCCGAGATCGCCTCCGGCGAGGCGGCGATGAACTGGCCGCGGCCGTCACGCCTGCGCGCGAACAGCTCGGCACCCAGACGCGCCGCAGCCAGATCCCAATTGGCCTGCCTGCCCAGCACATGCGCGGCATCCGACGGCGTGAAGCCGGCGACATGCACCAGCCCGCGCGACACCAGCCGGTTCAAGGTGGCGTTCTGGGCATTCGAAGTCAGCAATCTGTCGAGAGCCTGCGGCACGGCACCGATCAGCTCGTAAAGCTTGGCTTCGGCACCGGTCAGTCCGGCCGCGAGCCGCTCCGGCACGCCGGTGCGCACCGCGAGGCGGCCATCCATGCGGCCGGGATTGGGTGCGCGCAGCTGGCGTTCCAGTTCTGATGTGACCGCGTCGCCATGCATCATGCCGGCCAGCGCCAGCGGCACCAGGCGGCGCGGCCCGAGCAGGATCTTCGGGTTGAGCGCGCCGTCCTCCAGCGCCACTTCGGAATCGCCGCCGAGGCCAAAAGTGCGCATGGCGACGGCCTCGACCATGGTGCGGAAGCCGCCGACGGTGGCGCCTTCCGGATCGAGCCGCGGCCGGCCCTTGTCCAACACCGCGACGTCGGTGGTGGTGCCGCCGATATCGGAGACCACGGCATTGTCGAGGCCGGTCATGTGGCGGGCGCCGACAAGGCTGGCGGCCGGGCCGGACAGGATCGTCTCGATCGGCCGCTGGCGGGCAAAGGCGGCCGAGACCAGCGCGCCGTCGCCGCGCACCACCATCAGCGGGGCGGCGATCTTGCGCGCGGCCAAAAAACCTTCGGTTGCCGCGACCAGCCGGTCGATCATCGAGATCAGCCGGGCGTTGAGCAAGGTCGTCAGTGCCCGGCGCGGGCCGCCGAGCTTGGCCGACAGCTCGTGGCTGGCGGTGACCGGCAGGCCTGTTATGTCGCGGATCAGGTCGCGGGCGGCAAGCTCGTGCGCCGGGTTGCGGGTAGCAAAATAGGCGCAGACGGCAAAGCCGGACACCGACTTTTCCAATTCCGGCAAAGCTGCCTCCAGCCCGGACAGATCGAGGCTCGCCGCATTGCCGTGGACATCGTGGCCGCCGGGGCAGAACACCACCGGATCGGTGCCGAGCGCCGCCTTCAGCCCGTCGCGGGCAAGGTCGCCCTCGGCAAAACCGATCATCACAAGTGCTACGCGGCCGCCCTGGCCCTCGACCAGCGCATTGGTGGCAAGCGTCGTCGACATCGACACCAGCTTAATCGCCGCCGGGTCGGTGCCGGCTTTTTGCAGCACCGCATCGACCGCGCCCGATATGCCGACCGCCAGGTCGTGACGGGTGGTTAGCGCCTTGGCCTTGGCCAGAACTTTTCCGCCGGGGCCGCCGGCCTCCGACCACAGCACCGCGTCGGTGTAGGTGCCGCCGGTGTCTATGCCGAGGAACAGGGGGGAGGGTTTGAGCTTGGCGGTCATTGGCGGGTCCGGAGAATTCGTCTCCGCCCCTTAGCGGATACCGGCCGATCGATAAAGCCGCGATGGCTGGGCCACGGGCGAACACGCTGCAGGCTCGCCCAATGCCGGCGGGACAGCACCCCCCTCTGTCCTGCCGGACATCTCCCTCTCAAGGGGGGAGATTGGGTGTCACCCACGCTCTCGCAAATTTTCAACGCTGCAAACAGGGTGGCCGCCGGCGAAGCTGCCAATCTCCCCCCTTGAGGGGGAGATGTCCGGCAGGACAGAGGGGGGTGTGACGGATCGCAACCTTGGCAATTACCCGACAAACCCCACGCGCTTGTGGCTGCCATCGCAGAACGGCTTGTTGGCGGAGTG
>NZ_JAMYNW010000039.1:0-40361 GCF_040319365.1 Mesorhizobium sp. M0923
GGTGCGGGTTTGGGCGGTTGGGCGGATGGCAATAAAGCGTGCCTTGCCGTCGGGTGTGTAGAAATTGCCGTTGGCAAAGAAGCGGGTGCTTTTGTCCTCCGGCTGGCGCCACGCACCCCCCTCTGGCCTGCCGGCCATCTCCCCCTCAGGGGGGGAGATTGGCAGTTTTGCCGGCACCGCCTTTTCAGCAATGGTAACGATTGGCGAAACCGGTGGCGACATCCAATCTCCCCCCTTGAGGGGGAGATGGCCGGCAGGCCAGAGGGGGGTGCCTTGGCTCGGCGCTGGCCATTGGAATGGCGCCAATTTCTCAAAGGTCCCTGAATCAATCGCGCCATACGCGCCTATATCAAAATCGCGCGCGCCGTCATTCTCGAAACCCGACAACGCCGCATGCTCGGCGAAGATGTCGGCCGCCGACACATGCGAAAAAGCTTCGGCAAACCCCATCCGCCTGGCGACTTCAGCGATGATCCACCAATCTGGCCTTGCCTCGCCGGGCGTGGCCAAAAAAGCCCGCTGGCGCGAGATGCGGCGCTCCGAATTGGTGACGGTGCCGTCCTTCTCGCCCCATGCCGCCGCCGGCAGCCGGACCTGAGCATGGCGGACCGTGTCGGTCTCGCCCAGCACGTCCGAGACAACGACAAACGGGCAAGCCTTGATCGCCGCCTCGATGGTATCGGCGTCCGGCATCGAATCGACCGGATTGGTCGCCATGATCCACAGCGCCTTGATGCGTCCGTCGGCCACCGCTTGGAACATCTCGACCGCTTTCAGGCCGGGCTTTTCGACGACGGTCGGCGCGTTCCAGAAGCGCTGCACGCGGTTGCGGTGCTCGGGGTTTTCGATCTCCATGTGGGCGGCCAGCATGTTGGCCATGCCGCCGACCTCGCGGCCGCCCATAGCATTGGGCTGGCCGGTCACCGAAAACGGCCCGGCGCCGGGCTTGCCGATGCGGCCGGTGGCGAGATGGCAGTTGATGATGGCGTTGACCTTGTCGGTGCCCGAAGACGACTGGTTTACGCCCTGGCTGTAGACGGTCACCGTCTTCGCCGTCGCGGCAAACAGGCTGTAGAAGCGGGACAGTTCGTCCTCACTGAGACCCGTGGCAGCCGCGATGCCGGCAAGGTCGAGCCCCGAGGCAGCGAAAAGCGCTTGCCCGAATCCGGTCGTGTGCGCCGTGATATAGGTACGGTCCAGCGCGTTATGCTGGCCGAGATAGGCGAGCAGCCCTGTGAACAAAGCGACGTCGCCATCGGGCGCGATCCCCAGATGCATGTCAGCGATATCCGATGTCATGGTGCGGCGTGGGTCGATCAGCACCACCTTCATCTCGGGCCGCTTTTCCCGGGCAGCGGCAATGCGCTGATAGAGCACCGGATGGCACCAGGCGAGATTGGAGCCGACGAGCACGATCAGGTCGGCAAGTTCCAGATCCTCGTAATTTCCCGGAACCGTGTCCGAGCCAAAGGCGCGGCGGTGGCCGGCGACCGACGAGGCCATGCACAGGCGCGAATTGGTGTCGATATTGGCCGAGCCGACAAACCCCTTCATCAGCTTGTTGGCGACGTAGTAGTCCTCGGTCAGCAACTGGCCGGAAACATAAAAGGCGACCGAATCGGGGCCGTGTTCGGCAATGGTTTGCGAGAAGGTCGAAGCGACTAGATTGAGCGCTTGGTCCCAGCCGGTACGGCGGCCGTGGATTTCCGGATGAAGCAGCCTGCCGTCGAGATCGATGGTCTCGGCCAGTGCGGAGCCTTTGGAGCAGAGGCGGCCGAAATTCGCCGGGTGGTCCGGGTCGCCACGAACGGTTATTTCACCGTCCGCGGCGACCTTCGCCAGCACGCCGCAACCCACCCCGCAGTAGGGGCAGGTGGTCCTCACCTCGCGCGCTTCATCAATCTGCATGGTTCACGCCGCGCGGCTGGCCAGCGCTTCCAGCGCAATGAACAGCCGCTCGCCGTCGATCCGCACCGGAATGGTGCGCACCACGCCCTCGTCGGCGCCGAGCGCCTTGCCTGTCTCGAGCGAGATCACCCAATTGTGCAAAGGACAGGTCACCGCCGTGCCATGGACGATGCCCTGGCTGAGTGGCCCACCCTTGTGCGGGCAATGGTCGTCGATGGCGAAGACTTGATCGTCGGCCGTGCGGAAGACGGCGATCTTTCCTTCGGGTGTGGCGACGCAGCGCGCACCGCGACGCGGAATGTCCGAGAGCGTGCCGATGGATACCCAATTCATGTGGCTATTCCTCTTTTGCGCGTGTTCTTGTCCGAAAACCGCATTCCACTTTTCGGGAACACGCGCCTACTCCGCCGCCTGCGCAAAGCCGACCGAAGCCATCGGCCGGAATTCATGCTTGTCCTTGCCGGAAGCACGTTCCGACCACGGGTCGACCTGGGCGAATTTCTGCGAGAAGACGAAGCGCGCGAAATAGGCCTTGCGCTTCTCGCCATCGTTCATGATCTGGCGCTTGATCTCGGCGATGCCGACGCGCTTGGCCCATTTGTAGATACGCTCGAGATAGCGGCCCTGCTCGCGATACATCTGCGTCAACGCCACGATATGCTCCAGCGCCTCGTCCTCGGTCTTGACCAGGCCGAGCACTTCGGTGCCCTTGATGTCGAGCCCGGCGGCGCCGGCGAAATGGATCTCGTAGCCGCTATCGACGCAGATCACGCCGACATCCTTGCAGGTCGCCTCGGCACAGTTTCGCGGACAGCCCGATACCGCCATCTTGACCTTGGCAGGGGTCCACGAGCCCCACATGAATTTTTCGATACGGATGCCCAAACCGGTCGAATCCTGCGTGCCGAAGCGGCACCAGTCGGAACCGACGCAGGTCTTTACGGTGCGCAGCCCCTTGGCATAGGCGTGGCCGGAGACGAAGCCAGCCTGGCCGAGATCGGCCCACACCGCCGGCAGGTCTTCCTTGCGGATGCCGAGCATGTCGATGCGCTGGCCGCCGGTGACCTTGACCATCGGGATTTCGAACTTGTCGACGACGTCGGCGATGGCGCGCAATTCGGCGGCATTGGTGACGCCGCCCCACATGCGCGGCACCACCGAATAGGTGCCGTCCTTCTGGATGTTGGCGTGGACGCGCTCGTTGATGAAGCGCGACTGGTAGTCGTCGGCGTATTCGTCGGGCCAGTCGCAGACGAGATAATAGTTTAGCGCCGGCCGGCATTTGGCGCAGCCGCAGGAGGTCTTCCATTCCAACTCCTGCATGACGGCGGGAATGGTCTTCAGGCCCTTGGCCTTGATCAGCCGGCGGACCTCGTCATGGCCAAGCGCGGTGCAACTGCACATCGGCTGGACCGCCGCGGGGTTGTATTTGTCGCCGATGGTCAGCACCATCAACTTCTCGACCAGTCCGGTGCACGAGCCGCAGGAGGCAGACGCCTTGGTGTGCGCGCGCACGTCGTCGAGCGAGGTCAGGCCCTTGGCCGTGATCGCGCCGGTGATCTTTCCCTTGCATACGCCGTTGCAACCGCAGATTTCCGCATCATCCGGCAAGGCTGCAACGGCCGCCATAGGGTCCAGGGGGGCGCCTCCCTGGTAGGACTGGCCGAAGATGAGCGTATCGCGCATCTCGGATATATCGGTCTGCTTCTTCTTGAGGTCGTTGAACCAGGCGCCGTCGGCCGTCTCGCCGTAGAGCACTGTGCCGATGATGCGGTCGTCCTTGAGCACCAGGCGCTTGTAGACGCCGGCCGCCGCATCGCGCAGCACGATCTCCTGGCGGTCATCGCCCTCGGCGAAGTCGCCGAGCGAGAACAGCTCGATGCCGGTGACCTTGAGCTTGGTCGGCGTGTCCATATGGACGAAAGCCGCCGCCTCGTTGCCGGCCAGATGGCTGGCGGCGACGCGCGCCATCTCGTAGAGCGGCGCGACCAGTCCGTAGACCTGGCCGTTGACCTCGGCGCATTCGCCGATTGCGTAGATATCGGGATCGTTGCTGCGCATGCCGGCGTCGACGACGATGCCGCGATTGACCGCAATGCCGGCTTCTTTTGCCAGGACCGCGTTCGGCCTGATGCCCACCGCCATGACGACGAGCGTTGCGGGAATGACAGTGCCGTCGGCAAGTTCCACCCGCTCGACCTTGCCGTTGCCGGTGATCGCCTGGGTGTTGGCCTTGGTGATGACCTTGATGCCGCGCTGCTCGACGGCGCGCTGCAGGAGATATCCGGCGGCCGGATCGAGCTGACGCTCCATCAGCGTCGGCATGACATGCAGCACGGTGACGTCCATGCCTTGCGCATTCAAGCCCGCTGCTGCCTCGAGCCCGAGCAGGCCGCCGCCAATGACCACAGCCTTGGCCCGCGACTGGGCGGCAAGCATCATGGCCCGGACGTCGTCCAGATCGCGATACGTGAGCACGCCCGGCAGGTCATGGCCCGGCACCGGAATGATAAACGGCACCGAGCCGGTGGCGATGACGAGTTTGTCATAGGGCTCGGTCACGCCATGATCGGAGGTGACGGTCTTTGCCTGCCGGTCGATGGCGACGATCTTGTGGCCCTTGTAGAGGGTGATGCCGTGCTTGATGTACCAGCCGTCGCCATGGATGATGATCTCTTCATAGGCCTTTTCGCCCGACAGAACCGGCGACAGCATGATGCGGTCGTAGTTCACGCGCGGCTCGGCGTTGAAGATGGTGACCTGGTAGCGCCCAGGCGCCTTTTCCAGGAGGTGCTCCAGCATGCGCCCGGGGGCCATGCCGTTGCCAATGATAACGAGTTTCTCGGTCATGTCCTGATCCACTCCGGTCTCACTCAGCCGCGTAGGAAAGGCCTGAAGCTTCGTCAGACGCCGTGCGCTCCATCCGCCGGATGGAAAAATGCATCCAGGCAAAGCAGGTGGCGACGATGACGAAGAGCAGCATGAAGCAGCTCGACCAGACGCCGGTGAGGTCGTTGAGCGCGCCGAAGACGATTGGCAGGATAAAGCCGCCGAGCCCGCCAATCATGCCGACAACGCCGCCGACCGCGCCGACACTCTGCGGATAGTAAGCCGGGATGTGCTTGTAGACGGCAGCCTTGCCAAGGCTCATGAAGAAGCCGAGCACACAGGCAACGGCTATGAAGGCGAGCGGGCCGACCTCGAAATGGAAGGCGATCGGCCCGCTGACACCGCGCACGACGTAGTCTGCCGAGGGGAGAGACAGAACGAGAGTCGCGGCGGCACTGACAGCGAAGGTCCAGTAGAGCACGGTGCGGGCGCCGATCCGGTCGGAAAGCACGCCGCCATAGGCGCGGAAAATACTTGCCGGAATTGAATAGGCCGCGCCGATCATACCGGCGGTCGCAAGCCCGAAGCCGTAGACGCCGATCAGGTAGCGGGGCAGCCATAGCGAGAGCGCCACGAATGCACCGAAGGCGAAGAAATAATAGAAGGCGAAGCGCCAGACCTGCAGGTTCTTGAGCGGCGCGAATTCCTGCCAGAAGCTTCTCGAGGGCGCGGCCTTGCCGGCGCGGCGCTCGCGGATGACCGGATCGTCGCCGGTCGTGAACCAGAAGACGGCGGCCATGACGACGAGTGCTGCCGCCCAGATCAGCGCGACCGACTGCCAGCCCCAGGAGAGAAGCACGAACGGTGCCAGGAACTTGGTGACCGCGGCGCCGACATTGCCGACACCGAAAATGCCAAGCGCCGTGCCCTGCTTGCCGGCCGGGAAGAAGCGCGAGACATAGGCGACACCGACGGCGAAGGAACCGCCAGCGAGCCCGACGCCCAGCGCAGCGACCAGCATCTGCCCGTAGGTGTGCGCAAAAGCGAGCAGAAAGGTCGCGACCGCCGCCGCAAGCATGGTCGCGGTGTATACCAGCCGTCCGCCAAAACGGTCGGTCCAGACACCGAGCACCATACGCACGAGCGAGCCGGTGAGGATCGGCGTGCCGACGAGCAGGCCGAACTCCGTCTCGTTCAGCCCCAGCTCCTGCTTTATGCGCACGCCGATGATTGAAAAGATCGTCCACACCGCGAAGCAGACGGTGAAGGCGATGGTGGACATGACAAGCGCCTGCCGGGGAGCACTGTCCTGGCTGGGCGCGGCTGGGAGATTTGCGGTCATTTTCTGGCTCCGGTTAGCGGCGTGGGAAGCACCGCCCTTGTGCTGTTCGTTCGCGACTGTCAGCGGCGCGGCATCGCCCGCAGCGCGCTGACGGCGAGAAAATCGCGGCGCGTGAAGTCCGCGAGGGACGCGCCAGTTCCGATCCGTTTCGTCATCGTCGTCTCCGGTTGGGCGCCGCTTGGGACCAGCGCCGTCGATTGCGTCAAAACAAAAAAGCCGCCGGCCAGGTCTTCGCGTCCGGAGTTCCGGGAGCGCGTGTGGACCTGAGCGGCAGCTTTGCCTGTAGCGCCCGCCATTGGACGCCGTGTCACTTGGCCCTTGCGGACCTACATTTTGAAAAGCAGGAAGCGTGCCAAGTCGACAGCGCTCTGAATTACCGAATGAAATCAATGTGAACTGCAGCCGCGCGACTCTTGACCAAGCTCGGCAGCGGATCAAAGATTAGTCAGAATGCCTTGCACAGCAGCATAATATTTGTGCAATGCGGCAGATTGCCCATTGCCGATGCAGATTGCCAATGATGATGACGAGTTTTCCGGTTATTGCCTTACTCCGCGGCTTCGACGAAGCGGTGGCGTTCGTAGAGGAATTTCAGCACCGCCTCGCGGCAGCGCAGGAAGGTGCGGTCAGAGGAAAGCTCGATCCGCCGACGCGGCCGGGCCAGCGGCACGGGAAGCACCTCGCCGATGGTGGCCGCCGGGCCGTTGGTCATCATGACGATGCGGTCGGACAACAGCACCGCCTCGTCGACATCGTGGGTGATCATGATCGTCGTCGAGCCGAGCCTCGAATGGATATCCATCACCGCGTCCTGAAGATGGGCGCGCGTCAGCGCGTCGAGCGCGCCGAAGGGCTCGTCGAGCAGCAGGATCTTCGGCTCCATGGCCAGCGCCCGGGCGATGCCGACGCGCTGCTTCATGCCGCCCGATATCTCGGCCGGACGTTTATCCTTGGCATGCGCCATCTGCACGAGATCGAGATTGCGCATGATCCAGTCATGCCGTTCGGCCCGGCTCCTGCTCCGGCCAAAGACCTTTGATACTGCCAAATTGATGTTTTCGTAGACGGTCAGCCATGGCAGCAGGCTGTGGTTCTGGAACACCACGGCGCGTTCCGGGCCGGGACTATCGACCTCCTTGTCCTCGAGCAGAACGGCGCCGGCCGAGACCTTGGTCAGGCCGGCGATCAGGTTGAGCAAGGTCGACTTGCCGCAGCCTGAATGGCCGATGATCGAGACGAATTCACCTTTGTCGATGGTCAGCCGGATGTCCTTCAGCACGTCGCTGACCTGGCTGCCGCGGGCGAAGGATTTGTCGATGTGGTCGAGTTTCAGATAGGCCGTCATCGTCCCTCTCCTCACTTTGCCGTTGTGCCGCGGGTGACGAAGACGCCGACCGCCGCGACCAGGCGGTCGAGGCAGAAGCCGGTGACGCCGATATAGGCGAGCGCGACGATGATGTCGGGCAGCCGCGATGAGTTCCACGCGTCCCAGATGAAGAAGCCGATGCCGACGCCGCCGGTCAGCATTTCGGCGGCGACGATGGCGAGCCAGGACAGACCGATGCCGATGCGCAGGCCGGTGAAAATGTAAGGTGCAGCTGCCGGCACCATGATCTTCACGAAGAATTCGAACTGGTTGAGCCTGAGGATGCGGGAGACGTTGCGGTAGTCCTCAGGGATGTTGCGGACGCCGACCGCGGTGTTGATGATGATGGGCCAGATCGAGGTGATGAAGATGACGAAGATCGCCGACGGGCTGGAATCGCGGAACGCCGCCAGCGACAGCGGCAGCCAGGCGAGCGGCGGCACCGTGCGCAGGATCTGGAACACCGGATCGAGGCCGCGCATCGCCCAGATCGACTGACCGACAAGCGCGCCGAGCGCAACGCCGACGATCGCCGCAAGGCCGAAGCCGACGGCGACGCGCTGCAGCGAGATCAGCACCCGCCAGGCGAGCCCGATATCCTGCGGGCCGTTGTCGAAGAACGGATGGGCGATCAGGTCATAGGCCTCGTTCCACACCTGGCTTGGCGGTGGCAGGCTGGCTGTGGGCGACGAACAGGCGACCTGCCAGACGACGAGCATGATGGTGATGACAATGACCGGCGGCACCAGCGTGCTGGCCAGCTTGCCGGCGATCGCGGCCGGGTCGAAGCGGCGCCGCGCCCTGGCGGTGAAAGCGATGACCTCGGCGGGCTTGGCCGGCGCGGGGAACGGCTTCACCTTGCTGTCCTCGATGGCTTGGATAGACATTTCTCGAAAACTCCTTGGCAGCACATGCACAACGGGCGGCGTTGCCAACGCACTGTCGCGCATCTATGTCGGGCTCAGGCCGACGCCTTGATCTTCAGGCTGTCGAGATAGGCCGACGGTTTCTCCGGATCGAAGATCTTGCCGTCGAAGAAGGTTTCGGTGCCGCGCGACGAAGACGCCGGAATATCGGCCGCGGCGACACCAAGATCCTTGGCCGCCTCGCGCCACAGATCCTCACGGTTGACCTGGCCGACCAGTGCTTTGATGTCGGTGGTCGGCGCGAACTTGCCCCAGCGGATGTTCTCGGCGAGGAACCAGCTGTCGTGGCTCTTGAAGGGATAGGACACGCCGCCCTGCCAGAACTTCATGTAGAGATCGGTGCCGTTGGCGACGCGGCCATTGCCGTAGTTGATGTCGCCCTTGAGGCGGCCGATGATGTCGGCGGTCGGCACGTTCATCCACTGCCGCTTGCCGATGATGGCGGCCATCTCGTCCTTGTTTTCTTTTGCCTCGCACCATTGCTGGGCCTCCATGACGGCCATCAGGATCGCCTTGGTGGCGTTCGGATATTTGTCGATGAAGGCGGCGCGCAGGCCGAGCGCCTTTTCCGGATGGCCCTTCCACAGTTCGCCGGTGGTGGCGGCGGTGAAGCCGACGCCCTGATGGACGAGCTGCTCGTTCCATGGCTCGCCGACGCAGAACACGTCCATGTTGCCGACCTTCATGTTGGCGACCATCTGCGGCGGCGGCACGACGATGGTCGAGACATCCTTGTCGGGATCGATGCCGCCGGCAGCCAGCCAGTAGCGCAGCCAGAGGTCGTGCGTTCCGCCCGGGAAGGTCATGGCGGCCTTGACCTCCTTGCCCGCGGCCTTCTTGGCGGCGAAGGCTTCCTTCAGCTTTGAGGCATCGAGGCCGACGCCGGTGGCGGCATATTCCTGGGCGACGGAAATGCCCTGGCAGTCGTAGTTGAGCCGGGCCACGATCGCCATCGGCAGCGGCTGTTTGTTCTGCGTCACCTTGCCGGTGTGCATCAAATAGGGCATCGGCGTCAGGATATGGGCACCGTCAATGCCGTTGGCTTCGCCGCCGAGCACCAGATTGTCGCGCGTTGCGCCCCACGAGGCCTGCTTGAGCACCTCGACATCGGGCATGCCGAATTTCTCGAACAGGCCTTTTTCCTTGGCAATCATCAGCGGTGCCGCATCGGTCAGCGCAATGAAGCCGAGCTTGGCGCCGGTGACTTCCGGCGCGGCGGGTGCCGCATAGGCCCCGGAGGGCAGCAGCGCACGCGCCGCCGCCAGCGTTGCCGCGGTGGCCGCGCTGATCCTCAGGAAATCGCGGCGGCTGATCGCCGGTTGGGCGGAATGGCTATTGGTGCGTTTCGTCATCGTCATCTCCGGTTGGGCGCGGCTTGGGATCGGCGCCGTCGATTGCGTGTTCGACCAAAACAAAAAGCCGCCAGCCAGGCCGCGCGCGTCCGTCATCCGGGATCGCGTGTTGACCTGAGCGGCAGCTTTGCCTGTAGCGCCCGCCATTGGACGCGTATTCCGTGACCCCGAGAAGAGTCTGCCTATTGCATTGCAGGAACCGTGCCAGTTTTCGGAATGGATGGCAAACATCAATGAGATCAATGACATACCACAATCGTCGGCGCGCCGGCCCGCTGGGCGCGCAAGCTAAGGATTATTCATTAGCGCAGTTGCACGCACATTTTTTGTGCAGTGCACAAGAATGGCGCGGAAATGATCAGGCTTCGGCGCGCGCCAATTTCTGGCCGGCAATGTAGGCGTCGATCTCGTCGGGATCGAAGATCTGGCCATCGAAGAACCCGTCGGGACCGAGCACCAGGCTTGCCCCCGCCGAACCAACTGGAGTCGCGGCCTTCAGCGCGCCCTCGACCTTGGCATTAGCACCGGGAAGTGCCACGCCAAGCGGCTTCAACGCCGAGCGGTAGAGATCGGGGCGGTAGCAGTCGCGGGCAACAGCGAGGTTTTCCGGCGTGTGCGCGACATGCCCCCAGCGCACCATCTGCGTGTAGAACCACAGCGCATGGCTCTTCCACGGGAAGTTTGCCGCCTTGTCGAAGGGCAGAAAGAAGTCGCCGACGCTCAGTTCGGCGCCGCCGCCGAGCGCAAGATGACCGCTGAGGATTGGCATCTGCAGCGCTGGCGCGAGGCCGAGGAGGGCCGGCTGCGCCATCAGGGCCGTGAGTTCGCCGCGGTTTGCCGGATCCTGGCACCAGCGCGCCGCATGATGCAGCGCGCGCAGCAGGGCCGAAAGCGCGTCCGGCTGTTTTTCCGCCCATGCCTTGCGCACGCCGATGACTTTCTCCGGGCTGGTCTTCCAGATGGCCGCCTTGACCGTGGCGATATGGCCGGTGCCGGCGACGACAGAGGCGCTGTTCCAGGGTTCGCCGACGCAGTAGCCGTCGATCCTGCCGGCGGCGAGCGCGTCCGCCATGAAGGGGGGCGGCACGATGACGATTTCGATCTCATGCGACGGGTCGATGCCGCAGGCGGCGAGCCAGTAGCGCAGTTCGTAATTGTGCCCGGAGTGCGGATGGACGACGGCGAAGCGAAGCGGATCGCCGCCGGCATTCGCCCGTTTGCGGATCAGCGCCCCCAACGCCCTGCCGGCCCGCGCCGGATCGAGGTCGGGTCGGGCGCCGTGCGCGGCCATGCCCGCCCAGACCGCGTTCGAAACCGTGACGCAATTCCCGCCAAGGCCGAGCGAGAACGGCACGACCGTGTCGGAGGCGAGCGGCGTCAGCCCCAGATTGCAGGCGATCGGCATCGGCCCCAGCATATGCGCGAGATCGAAATGGCCGATGGCGATGCGGTCACGGATGTTGGCCCAGGATGTTTCCCGGTTGAGCGTCAGATCGATGCCTTCGCGCAGCGCGAAGCCGATTTCCTTTGCCGCAACGAGGACAGCGCTGTCGAAGAGCGGCATGAAGCCAGCATTGATCCGGTGCTCGGCCGCCATCGTCAACTCTCCTCGGGATCCAGAAGGCCTGCCGCCGTCACCAGGCTCTGGGCGATTTCGCCGATCTTGCGGTTCTGGTTCATGGCGGTCTTGCGCAGCAGCGTATAGGCCGCGTCCTCCGACAAGCCGCGCGACTTCATCAATATGCCCTTGGCGCGATCGATCACCTTGCGGCTTTCCAATTCGCTGCGGGCCTCCTCCAGTTCGCGCGCCATGCGCGAAAACGCGTTAAAGCGGCTGATCGCCATGTCGAGGATCGGCTTGACCCGCTCCTGGCGCAGGCCGTCGACGACATAGGCCGACACCCCGGCTTCCACCGCGGCTTCGATCGAAGCCTGGTCCGAGCGGTCGACGAACATGGCGATCGGCCGCTTCACCACGCGCGAAAGCTGGAACATGTTTTCGAGCATGTCGCGGTTTGGATTTTCGAGATCGATGACGATCACGTCGGGTTCGATCTCGGCGATCCGCCGCGCTATGCCGGTGACGTCATGGATGACCGTGACCTGCTGATGCCCGGCCTCCCGCAGTCCTGCTTCGATTATCGAAGCGCGGATGTGGTTTTCATCGATCACCAGGACAGTGAGGGATTTGCGGATCATGCCGCATTTTGCGCAGGCGAGGCGATTGTGCAATGCGGTATGGCGAGATTCACGGAAACAAAGCCGGCGTCCAGGCGCCGCCTGAGGCATTAGATGCAACGGCCGCAGCGACCAACTTGATGCCGCGGGCGCCGGCACCAGCCTTCACCTTGAGCCGCACCGGCTTTGACCGCCTTCTCTATGCCGTCGGCGACAACGAGGCGGATCGCCAGGGAGGCGAGGCAAGCGAGGGAAGGCAGCGTCACGTCGAGCCAGAGATTAAGAAGAACGGAGCCATCGCGGCATAGGCGTCTGCCTCCGTGGGTATGGACGGATTCACTCATGCGCAATATGGATGGGGAGGCCTGCCGTGGCGTTCACATTTTCGCCGCGTCGCTAAGGCAGGTGACGATCGTTCAATGACGCTACGCAGGGCGGGTTGCCGCCCGCAGAAGTGTCGATATCAGGGGATCTGGTCGATGACCGACAACAAGCCAGACGTTACCAAGGATTGGCAAGCGACGCAGGGCCAGAAGTCCTCCGCCACGCGTCTTCGCCTTTTCGCCGCACTCTCGTGGATCGTCGCCATTGGCGGCGAGATCTACGGGGTTATTCTGCTTCGCCAGAACAAGTTCGACCAGGGACACCTGCCGCTGATCATCGGCCTTCTGGTCGGCATCGCGATTTTCGCAATCGCCGGCAACTTGCTGTGGAAGGCGGCCAACAGGCACGATCCGGCCCGTGCATCCGACGCGGCCAGGTTCTTCTTCCAAAACCAGCTCGGCGCAATCATCACGCTGATTGCCTTCCTTCCGCTGGTTTTCCTGATCCTCACCGACAAAAACATGGATCCGCAAACCAAGAAGGTTGCCGGCGGCCTCGGCGCTGCGCTGGCCGTGCTCGCGACGGTCATGGGGATCAGTTTCAAACCCCCATCGGTCGAACAGTACACCCAGGATATGAACGCATGCGCAGCTCAGATCAAGTCGGGGCAGCCCACCACCGCCTGTTCGCCCGATGTCGCCGCTCAGGCGCAGGCGATCGCGACGGACACCGCCGCGGTGGCGGCGGCGACGCGGGACGCGAGCCACCCCGCCGGTCAGGATGTCGTCTACTGGATCGCGCCCGAAAACGGAGCCGCGAAGTCCACCGAGCCGCATGTTTTCCACCTCTGCGCAGGCGTGAGTCCGCTGAAGGACAAGACCGTGAATAGTGGCTCCGTGACGGAGGCCTACGCACAGAACGCCGTCCGCATCACGAAGCAGATCGATATGGAACAGAAGCAGTGCGGGTTCACCCCCACAACCAGCACCAACTGAACCCGCCTGCGCTCGATCGCGTCCAGCCGTTGGTCTTGTCGAGAGGGATGACGCGTAAGCGCAGGCTCAGTATTGACTCGCCGAAGCAACGCTAAATACCGGGATCGCCCCGGCTGGCCATTATTGTCCAGCTGCAAACTTATCCGCTGCGGGCAATGACTGGGCGTCCTTCCGCACGGCAGCTTCCGGCCTGAGCGCTTCGAATGGAGAATGACGTTAATGCGGCGCAAAGCAGACTTCACCCCGGCCTGATCCAGCGGCGCTTTCTCAGCGCGCCTGCCCCGCCGCTTCACCCCACGGCACGCCCCTGCTCCGCCTCCGCCGCATTCGGATCGCCCGGTGCCGTCGCCCAGGCGAGCTCCACCAGCGTCACCGTCCGCCGCCCGACCCCGTCGAGCTGGCACACGATCAGCCCCTGCTCCTCGATGTAGGTCAGCAGGCGCCGGGCGCGGCGTAGCGAGTGCGAGCCGTAGGCACGGGCGATCGCGGCATCGCTTGGGCAGGGCCAGCCCTCCTTGGCGGCGCGGGCGATCATCATGAACACGCCTTGCATGTCCTCGGGCAGCAGCGAGGCGCGCGCCGAGACGTCCTGCCAGGCGTCGTTGCCTGCCATGTCGGAGCCGAGCCCGGCGCGGGCGCGGGTCAGCATGCGGCGAAACTCCGGCAGGTCCGGCACGACCGCGGCGAGGCCCTCGATGCGGCAGCGGACCACGAACTCCTGATAGAGCACGCCGATGACGCGGAAGCCGGCATCGGGTTGCGCCAAGAGGCGGCTGATGGTGTCGGGACTGCGAGCAGCGCGGCATTCGCGGTCGGCTACGAAAGCGGGATGCCGAAGAGGCGAGAGGCAGAACCTTGGCCGCAGCATGAGCAGGCCGTGAGCAGCGATGAAGCCGGCAAAGGTCATCCTCAGGAGGCTAAGCGGTCGGCCGGAAATAGCCGATGTCGCGCTTGCCTTGCCGGGAAATATACCGTCCGTCAGGTCCCTCCATAGCGCCAATCATCGCGCACGTCCTCCCGATCAGCGCGAAAATCAGCGTGGAGCGATCTCTGCGACGAGATCGTTCGTCGTCTTGACCCCAGCCATGAAGCCGGCGGCATTGAATTCGTTCATGACGAAGAAAGCGCCGACGCCGCGTGTCGGTGCAATCGCAACATAGAGAAACATCCCTTGCAGGCCGCCGCTCTTCTGGAGGATGAGCGGGCGATGCTCGTTAGGGAGCATGATGACCCATCCGAGACCCATGGCGTCCATCGGCCCGCCGTCATCCAGCCCCATCACCGACGCGAGCCCGTCCCGGTACAAAAAAGCCGCGTGGTTCAAAAGGCGCAACTCGGCGTCGGCCGCGGAAGGCTTGTTGTCGACATGCCAGTTCATCCAGCGCAGCAGGTCGTCCGCGGTCGAGTACAATCCACCGGCGCACTCCATGGCTGTGCTCGTCGGCACGATTGGCATGGGGCTGCCGTCGAAGTTATGGCCCTGCATCAGGCGCGGCTCGTCCTCCGGTCTTGGGTTGAAAGCCGTGTCTTTCATGCCGAGGGGATCGAGGACACGCTCTCGAAGGACCTCGGCATAAGGCTTTCCAGAGACATTCGCGAGCGCCGCTCCGAGGAGGTCGTATCCGAAGTTCGAATAGAGAACGGCGGTGCCCGGCGCGAACAGCAGCGGATTGTCCTTGAGGGCGGCAATCTGCGCCTCTTTGGTGTTCGTAGAGAAAGGGTCTGAGGGGGGCGCCTCGGCCACTGGCACCTCCCGCGGAAGGCCGGAAGCTTGCGCGACGAGATCGATCAGGCGGAGGGCGCGGCCGTCCTTCTCCGGGAGCGTGACGTCCCAGCCAAGGCGATCCTGCAGCCGGTCGGTGAGTTGTACCTTGCCGTCGATCGCCAGCGAGGAAAGCACACCGCCGCAGAACACTTTGCTCACGGACGCGATGCGGAACATTGTGTCGCCGTCGGGCACTTTTTCACTCCCGTCGGCAATCTTGCCGAAACCGGCCAAGGCCGTCTCGCCGTTGCGGACGGCGCCGAAGATCAGGCCAGGCACCTTGGTGGAGAGATACAGGATCGTACCGTTGAACTGCACCGCTTCCGTCAGC
Organism: Mesorhizobium sp. M0923; assembly: GCF_040319365.1. Lineage (NCBI taxonomy): Bacteria > Pseudomonadati > Pseudomonadota > Alphaproteobacteria > Hyphomicrobiales > Phyllobacteriaceae > Mesorhizobium > Mesorhizobium sp. M0923. The sequence goes on from NZ_JAMYNW010000039.1 coordinate 15,317, forward strand.
AGCTTGTCCTCGGCATGTCCATAAGAGGGAAGGGTGACGGCTGCGATTGCCGTCAAAGCGATGGCCATAAGTCGGCGCGATCGAGACAAACGCATTGCCAAAATCCTTTGATAAAGCTGCAGAATAAAATCTTCGGAAAAAGGGCCGCGTAGTATCTTACCATCTCTCCAGAAGCAGGAGATGTCAACAGAATGAACCGAAGGGGTAATCGGCGGAGGTAGCGTAGGTTCGGCGGATATTTGCGCTACAGTCCTGCCGTATTTCTTGTCTTCGTCAGTTGATCGCGGCTGATCTCTTCATTGGCAAACCGACCCGCTGATAATTTAGAAGATATGTAAAGCGCCGTCGGCAAGAGGGAGTGCTGTAGCGTCGAACAACTTACAATAGCGGATCTGCGTCGCGCCAATCGTCGTCGTATGATGAAGACCGCGCTCGGCCGCCGCCTCACCCCACCGCACTCCGCTGCTCCGCCTCCACCGCATTCGGATCGCCCGGCGCCGTCGCCCAGGCCAGCTCCACGAGCGTCACCGTCCGCCGTCCGCCCCCGTCAAGCTGACACACGATCAGCCTCTGCTCCTCGATATAGGTCAGCAGGCGCCGTGCGCGGCGTAGCGAGTGCGAGCCGTAGGCGCGGGCGATCGCGGCGTCGCTCGGGCAGGGCCAGCCTTCCTTCGCCGCGCGGGCGATCATCATGAAGACGCCTTGCATGTCCTCGGGCAGCAGCGAGGCGCGCGCCGAGACGTCCTGCCAGGCATCGTCGCCTATCATGTCGGAGCCGAGCCCGGCGCGGGCGCGCGTCAGCATGCGGCGGAACTCCGGCAGGTCCGGCACGACCGAGGCGAGGCCTTCTATGCGGCAGCGGACGACGAACTCCTGATAGAGCACCCCGATGACGCGGAAGCCGGCATCGGGCTGCGCCAGCACGGCGCGCAGCACCCGGTCGACGCGCTCGCGCCGCTCCGCCAGATCCTCGGCGCTGATCGGCGGCTCCACCGGTTCGGGGCGGATTTCCAGCGCCGCCGATTTCGCCGCCATCAGCTGATCGAGCAGGTCCGGCGACGAGCGGCGCTGCGGCCGGACGGTTTCCGGCGGCGGCGCCGCCAGGATGATGGCGCGCGCATCCTCCAGCGCCGATTCCGGCAGCGGCATCAGGCGCGGGGTCGCGTTGCGCGGACTCGTATCGGTCGGGCCGATGCGCAGACCGAGCGGACGGCGCGACAGCGCCGGGCCGAGCGCCATGAACTGCCCGCGCTCGAGGTCGCGAAAAGCCTCCGCCTGGCGCCGCTCCATGCCGAGAAGATCGGCGGCGCGCGCCATGTCGATGTCCAGAAAAGTCCGGCCCATGAGGAAATTGGAAGCCTCGGCGGCGACGTTCTTGGCGAGCTTGGCCAGCCGCTGGGTGGCGATGATGCCGGCCAGCCCGCGCTTGCGGCCACGGCACATCAAATTGGTCATGGCGCCGAGCGAGAGTTTGCGCGCCTCGTCGGAAACCTCGCCGGCAACCGCCGGCGCGAACAGCTGCGCCTCGTCTACCACCACCAGCATCGGATACCAGTGGTCGCGGGCGACCTCGAACAGCCCGCCGAGAAAGGCGGCGGCGCGCCGCATCTGGTTCTCGGCGTCGAGCCCCTCGAGATTGAGCACCGTGGAGACGCGGTGGATGCGCGCCCGCTCGCCGGCGCTCTGCAGGCCGCGCTCGGTATGCTCCTCGGCATCGATCACCAGATGGCCGAAACGGTCGCCCAGCGTGACGAAGTCGCCTTCGGGATCGATGATGGTCTGCTGTACCCAGGGCGCACTCTGCTCCAAGAGCCGGCGCAGCAGATGGGATTTGCCGGAACCCGAATTGCCCTGCACCAGAAGCCGCGTCGCCAGCAGTTCCTCAAGATCCAGCGCCGCCGGGGCGCCCGCGCTCGTCTGGCCCATCTCGATCGCAACGGTCATGTCCGACTCTCCTTGGGGAGAGGGCTTATCAACCGCATCACAGCCCGTCGAGCGCGCCATGGCCGGCGCTCCGTGTTGCGCACAGGCTGGATGCTGCTAGGGTCAAAGATACGAAACGTACCGTTTCGATTCGAGACTGCCGCTAAGGGGTGGATTCTTGTCCATCGCATCGGCAACCGGATCAAACCGATCGCCCAAAGCCTTCATTGACGCGATGGAGATCGAGCGGCCGAAGCCGGTTTTTTGCGGACATTTGCCCGCTCCTCCAGGTCTCGCCAGAAGCCAAGCACTGTCGCCACGATCGCTTCCGGCGCGTCCTCCTGCATAAGATGCTTCGCGTTCGGCACGACATGGAAGGAAGCACTCGAAATGCGGCGCGCGAGCTCGCGACCGTCATCGATGGGAATCCACTGGTCGTCCTCGCCCCACAGGATGGCAACGGGGCAACGAATCTCGCCGTAGCGCCACTCGACCTCTTGCGAGTATTTGTCATCCATCTGAGCGACCTGGCGCCAGAAGGCTTTTTGGCCTTCAGCTCCCAGCCACGGTGCGAGGTAGAGCGCCATCTCTTCCTCGCGCAGCGCATTCGCTACGGCGCCGCCGATGTAGGCGCGCAGGATTGCTTCATGAATGTAGTGCGGAAGGCCGGAAAAGACCGCCTCGTGTTTCTTGGCGGCCTGAACAAGTGGTGAGCCTTGCGGGCTGATTGCGACCGGATCGATCAGCACCAGCGACCGATAGTCGAGCCCATTGAGCAAATGACCGCGTAACGCTGTTGAGCCGCCGAAATCATGCGCGACGACATCGGGGGCACGCAGGCCCCAATGATCGTAAAGGGCCGCGAAAAGCTCGTTCTGCATGCCACGAGACACGTCGCTATCGGGTTTATCAGATCGACCATAGCCGAGCATGTCAAAGCAATAGATTCGCCTCTGTTGGCCGAGCAAAGGCGCAATTCTGCGCCATGCCGACGATGAGAAAGGCGTGCCATGCAGCAATACCGCGGGTGAGCCCTCGCCCATCGCGCCCCAGGCGATCGAGTTCCCTTGAAAGGTGAAGCGTTCAGGAAGAGGCCAGTCCGCTGTCGCCATCAGTCTCTCCTCCGATCCTCGCGCAGCCAGAGACCTACCCAACGGCAACTCATGGATCAGGTTCCAATGGTCCGCCTTTCACCGGCTGGCCTGCTTGGCCCTCGGCGATCGGCGCGCGCAGCCGCTGCAAGAATGCTCTCCATCAGGTCCTTTTCGCGCAGCGGTTTGCCGAGCAGCGGCACGTCGGGGGGCCGGTCGGCGATCGCGTCGGCGTCGGCATATCCGGTTATCATCACCGCCGGCCAATCGGACCGCAGATTGCGGGCGAACCGGATGACCTCGAGCCCCGAGACGAGCGGCATGGCAAAATCGGTGACGATGACATCGAAATCGTACGGCGCCCGCTCGATCATCGCCAGCGCTTCCGCACCGCCCCCGGCGCAGGTAACCGCAAAGCCATGTTGGCGAAGCGATTGCGCCGTCAGTTCCCGCAGTACATTGCTGTCGTCAATCAGCAGGACCGACGGATAGTCCTCGCCGGCATTCACGACGGTGTTGTCGGCATCGGACTTGTCGGCGATTTCCACCGGGCGCTCGATTGAACGCGGCAGCCAGAGCTGGACGGATGTTCCACTGCCGACGGTGCTCTCAATGCGGAGCGTGCCGCCCGATTGCTTGACGAAGCCATGCACCGTGCTCAGACCGAGGCCAGTGCCCTTGCCGACCGGTTTTGTGGTGAAGAACGGTTCGACGACCTTGGCGAGAATGTCGGCCGGTATGCCCGACCCCGTATCCTTGACGGTGACCACGACATAGTCGCCCGCCGAAATATCCTCGGCTGCACTGCCTAGCGTTCGATTTTGCGCCTCCACGATTATCGTGCCGCCGGACGGCATGGCATCGCGCGCGTTGAAAACCAGGTTCATCAGCGCCAGCTCCAGCTGGCCGGCATCGACATGCGCCGGCCACACCGTGTCGTCGACAAGCCAATCGAAACGGATCAGGCCGCCCAGAACCGGGGCCACCAACCCGTTCATGGTGCCGCCAAGCGCAGCGAGGCGCACGGCCTGCGGCCTCAGTGTCTGGCGGCGCGAGAACGCAAGCATGCGGTTGACGAGCTCGGCGCCTTGTTTTGCCGACCGGCGCGTCAGTTCCAGAACTTGCCTGGCCTGTCCATCGAACTCGGCGTGGCGCTCGAGCAATCCCAATCCGCTGAGAATTGCGGCAAGCAGATTGTTGAAATCATGCGCCAGGCCGCCGGTAAGCTTGCCAATCGCGTCGAGGCGCTGCGATTGCAGCAGCTGGTTCTCAAGCTCGCGCCGCTCGGTAACGTCCAGCAATGTGCCGAGGATCTCGGGCCTCTGGCCATCGGAACCGTTCGACAGGACGCCCTGGTCGAGGAAAATCCGGTAATTGCCGTCGGCGCATTGCCAGCGGAATTCGCAGGTGTAGGAGCCGATGGCCTTGGCTGCGAGCAGGGCTTGCCTCACTCTCGGCAGATCGTCGGGATGAACCCGGCTTAGGCCGAAGCCTGGATCGGAGGTCAGCCGTTCGGCAGGAAAGCCGGTCAAGCGTTCGACCCCTTCGGTGACAAAGCTGGCGCCGAACGGCGGCTCCGCCGCCCTTGCGTGGAAGCAGACCGGAAGAGAGCTCAAAATGGCATGCTGCCGCTCCTGGGCGCTACGCAGCGCCCGCTCGGCCTCGAGTTTTTCCTGCTGCGCCTGCAGTGCCTGGGCCAGCAGCCGTTGCTCGGCAGCCGCCTTTTGCTGGATTTCGAGCGTCTTCTCATGAAGTTCGACGAACACGGCTACCTTGGAACGCAGCATGGCCGGGTCGAAGGGCTTGAACACGTAATCCACCGCGCCGGCGTCATAGCCGCGCAGCATGTGGGCGTCTTCCTTGTTGATGGCGGTGAGAAAGATTATCGGCGTTCGCCTGGATTGCTCGCGCTGGCGAATCAATCCAGCGGTCTCGTAGCCGTCCAGCCGAGGCATCAGCACATCCAGCAGGATGACTGCGAAATCCTCTTTCAGCAGAGCGCGCAGCGCCTCTTCGCCCGACTGCACGCAGACGACTTCGCCGACAGGGGCCAGAACCTCGCCGATCGCCAGCAGATTGCGCTCGTCGTCATCCACGGCCAGGATGCGCGCCTTTGCCGGCCCTGTCGCCGGGGCCATAACCTCCAGCTTCCTCGCTCCGTTTCTCGACAGTTTCTGCATCGAGCGGCCGTCAGTTCACTGCCATGAGCGTCTTTTCCGGACGATGGACACGGGATCGCGAGCGGCCGATCCAGACACGCAGCAAGGCCAGCAGCAGGTCGAGGTCGACCGGCTTGGCGATATAGTCAGAGGCGCCGGCGTCGAGGCACTTCTGCCGGTCGCCCTTCATTGCCTTGGCGGTAACCGAGATCAACGGGATATGGGCGATTGCCGGCATGCCGCGGATCTGCCGCATCGTCTCGTAGCCGTCCATCTCCGGCATCATGATATCGATCAATGCGGCGTCGATATCCGGGCTCTGCTCCAGAAGCGCAATACCTTCCCTACCGCGCTCCGCGTGCAGCACCTGGATGTCATAGGTCTCAAGAACGCTGGTGAGCGAATAGATGTTGCGGATGTCGTCGTCGACGATGAGGACCTTTGCGCCGGCGAGGTCGAATTTATCCGGCTGTTCGGCTGCCGAACTGTCGTGGCCTCGCCCCGGGAGCGTTGCGGATATCAGGAGAGCCAGCTGCGCGAAATTCTCCGCCCGCGGAACGTCCGCCAATGCCGGATGCAAGGCGAGCGACTGTTGCAGCGCTTCCGGATGCGGCGCGAAGAACAACAGTCGCGACACGGACTGCCCGAACAGGACGGCAATCTCATCCAGCATCTGGGCGTTGTCCTTGGCCGAGCGGCCAAGGCCGAGCACAACGGCATCATAGCCGGCGATGCCGATGTCGTCGGCATTCGCCGCGACGCGGCCGATCGCGGTGACCGAGGTGACGCCGTCGCGGATCGCCTCGATCAACGAGAGACGGCGCTCGGGATCGGTATCGGCAATCAGAACGCGGCGCTGGACGCGGAGCTTTCTGGAGTGAATGTCCTGGAAGACCTTCATCAGTTCGTCCGCCGACACGGGCTTGGTTGAAATGGTGGATGCGCCCTTGCGGGCAAGCACCTCGATATCTTCGGCACCCGAGATGACATGGACGGGAATGTCCTTGGTTTTCGGGTCATGGCGAAGCAGATCGAACAACACCCAGCCGTCGATATCCGATAGTCCGAGATCCAGCGTGATCGCATCGGGAACCAGCTTGCGGGCCAAAGCCAGCGTGCCAGAGCCCGCGGTCGACAGGACGCCCTTCAGCCGGGCCGAACGCGCCAGGCCGAGCAGCAAACCGCCAAAGGTCGGGTCGTCCTCGACGATCAGCACGACCCTATCTTCCGGTGAGATCGTATCGCGGTCATCAAGCAATTCGGAGGATGGCGGGCTCGGCTGCGCCGTCGTCGCGACCACCTCCATCGCCGGCAGCAAGGCCGCTTGCGGGGCCAAGGCCATCCGAGGTCCGTCGAACGGGATGACCAGCGTGAACGTCGAACCCTTGCCCGGCGTGCTCTCGACCCGCAATTCGCCGCCGATCAGCCGGGCGATCTCCCGGCTGATCGAGAGCCCAAGCCCGGTGCCGCCATATTTGCGACTGGTGGTGCCGTCGGCCTGCTGGAAGGCCTCGAAAATCAGCTTCTGCTTGTCCTGCGGAATACCGATGCCCGTATCGGTGACCGCGATAGCGAGCGCTTCCATCGGTTGCACCGAGCCGTTGTGACGGCCAGTCTTTTCGGCCCGGAAATTCAAGCTGACTTCGCCCTCGGAGGTGAACTTGAACGCGTTCGACAAGAGGTTGAGCACAATCTGCTGCAAGCGCTTCTCGTCGGTGCGGACGGTCTCCGGAAGCTCGGGATCGACGTTGATGGCGAAGCCAAGCCCCTTGTCGGTCGCCAGCTGCCGGAAGGTTCGCTCCATATGCTGGCGAAGATGCACCACCGGCATGTCGTTGATATCGATCGAGACGGTACCCGATTCGATCTTCGACAGATCGAGGATATCGTTGATGAGGCTCAAAAGGTCGGTGCCGGCCGAGTTGATGGTGCGCGCGAACTCGACCTGCTTGTCGTTGAGATTGCCTTGCTGGTTGGTTGCGAGCAGGTTTGAAAGGATGAGCAGCGAGTTCAGCGGCGTACGCAGTTCGTGGCTCATATTGGCGAGGAATTCCGACTTGTATTTCGAGGTAAGCGCCAGCTGCTCGGCCTTCTCCTCCAGCGCACGGCGCGCCATCTCGATTTCGAGGTTCTTGTTCTCCACCTGCTTCTTTTCGTTCTCGAGCAGCTGCGCCTTTTCCTGCAGCTCCTCGTTGGTGGCGTGCAGCTCTTCCTGCTTTTTGGTCAGCTCGGTCTGACGCGCCTGCAGCTCCGAGGTCAGCAGCTGCGACTGCTTGAGCAGGCCTTCGGTGCGCATGGTGGCGGCGATGGTGTTGAGAACGATGCCGACGGATTCCATCAGCTGGTTGAGGAATGACTGGTGCGTGTCGCGGAATTCGCTGAACGAGGCGAGTTCGATGACGGCCTTCACCTCGTCCTCGAACAGAGCCGGAAGAATGATCACGTTGGCCGGCGCGGCATTGCCAAGGCCCGACGTGACGCGCAGGAAATTCGGCGGCACATTGTCCAGCATGATGGCGCGCTTGTCGGCGGCACTTTGCCCGACAAGGCCTTCGCGCAGATCGAGGCGTTGCTTGATCTCCGCCTTGCTTTCGGCGCCATAGGAGGCGGCGAGTTCCAGATAGAATTCATCCTCGTCGCGGTTGGTCACGTAGAACACGCCATATTGCGCATTCACCAGCGGCGCGAGTTCGGACATGATGAGACGCGAGACCGTGGCCAGGTCGCGCTCGCCCTGCAGCATGCGCGAGAACCGGGCGAGATTGGTCTTCAGCCAGTCCTGCTCGGCATTCTTCAGCGTCTGGTCCTTCAGATTGCGGATCATCTCGTTGATGTTGTCCTTCAGCGCCGCGACCTCGCCGGAGGCCTGGACGCTGATCGAGCGGGTCAAATCGCCCTTGGTCACCGCCGTCGACACCTCGGCAATCGCGCGCACCTGCGTGGTCAGATTGGCGGCGAGCTGATTGACGTTGTCGGTCAGGTCGCGCCAAAGGCCGGCAGCGCCGGGCACACGGGCTTGGCCGCCGAGCTTGCCTTCGATGCCCACTTCGCGGGCGACGTTGGTGACCTGGTCGGCGAAGGTCGCAAGCGTCTCGATCATGCCGTTGATGGTGTCGGCGAGCGAGGCGATCTCGCCCTTGGCATCGACCGTCAGCTTGCGCTTGAGATTGCCTTGCGCGACCGCGGTCACGACATCGGCGATGCCGCGCACCTGGTTGGTCAGGTTCGTCGCCATCAGATTGACGTTGTCGGTCAGGTCCTTCCAGGTGCCGGCGACGCCCTCCACCCGTGCCTGGCCGCCAAGTTTGCCCTCGGTGCCGACCTCGCGGGCGACACGCGTCACTTCGCCGGCAAAGGAGTTCAACTGGTCGACCATGGTGTTGATGGTCGATTTCAGCTCCAGGATCTCGCCCTTGACGTCGACGGTGATCTTCTTCGACAGGTCGCCGCGCGCCACTGCGGTGGTGACCTCGGCGATGTTGCGAACCTGGCCGGTCAGGTTCTCGGCCATCGAATTCACATTGTCGGTCAGATCTTTCCAGGTGCCGGCAACGCCGCGCACCTGCGCCTGGCCGCCGAGCTTGCCCTCGGTGCCGACCTCGCGCGCCACGCGCGTCACTTCCGAGGCAAAGGAATTCAGCTGGTCGACCATCGTATTGATGGTGTCCTTCAGCTCGAGGATCTCGCCGCGCACGTCGACCGTGATCTTCTTCGACAGATCGCCAAGCGCCACCGCAGTCGTCACCTCGGCGATGTTGCGCACCTGCCCGGTCAGGTTGGCGGCCATCGCATTGACGTTGTCGGTCAGGTCCTTCCAGGTGCCGGCAACGCCGCGCACCTGCGCCTGGCCGCCGAGCTTGCCGTCGGAACCGACTTCGCGCGCCACGCGCGTCACCTCGGAGGCGAAGGAATTCAGCTGGTCGACCATCGTGTTGATGACGTCCTTGATCTGCAGGATCTCGCCCAATGCATCGACCGTGATCTTCTGGGTGAGGTCGCCGGTCGCAATTGCCGTCGCCACCTTGGACACGTCGCGCAACTGCACGGTCAGATTGCCGGCCATGGCATTGACGTTGTCGGTCAAATCTTTCCAGGTGCCGCCGACACCCTCGACATGCGCCTGGCCGCCGAGCTTGCCTTCCGATCCCACTTCGCGCGCCACACGCGTCACTTCCGAGGCGAAGGAATTGAGCTGGTCGACCATCGTGTTGACGGTGTCCTTGAGCTCCAGGATTTCGCCCTTGACGTCGACGGTGATCTTCTTCGACAGGTCGCCGCGGGCCACGGCGGTCGTCACCTCGGCAATGTTGCGCACCTGGCCGGTCAGGTTGGCGGCCATCAGGTTGACGTTGTCGGTCAGATCCTTCCAGGTGCCGCCGACGCCCTTCACCTCGGCCTGGCCGCCGAGCTTGCCTTCGGTGCCGACCTCGCGCGCCACACGCGTCACTTCCGAGGCGAAGGAGTTCAATTGGTCGACCATCGTGTTGATGGTGTCCTTGAGCTCGAGGATTTCGCCTTGCACGGCGACGGTAATCTTCTTCGACAAGTCGCCCGAAGCAACCGCGGTCGTCACCTCGGCGATGTTGCGGACCTGGCCGGTCAGGTTCTCGGCCATCGAATTGACGTTGTCGGTCAAGTCCTTCCAGGTGCCGGCAACGCCGCGCACCTGCGCCTGGCCGCCGAGCTTGCCCTCGGTGCCGACTTCGCGGGCGACGCGCGTCACTTCGCCGGCAAATGAGTTCAGCTGGTCGACCATGGTGTTGATGGTTGATTTCAGCTCGAGGATCTCGCCCTTGACGTCGACCGTGATCTTCTTCGACAGGTCGCCAAGCGCCACAGCAGTGGTCACCTCGGCGATATTGCGCACCTGGCCGGTCAGGTTCTCTGCCATCAGGTTGACGTTGTCGGTCAGGTCCTTCCAGGTGCCGCCGACACCTTCGACGCGCGCCTGGCCGCCGAGCTTGCCTTCTGTACCGACCTCGCGCGCAACGCGCGTCACTTCCGAGGCGAAGGAATTGAGCTGGTCGACCATCGTGTTGATGGTGTTCTTGAGCTCGAGGATTTCGCCCTTCACATCGACGGTGATCTTCTTCGACAGGTCGCCGGAAGCGACGGCGGTCGTCACCTCGGCGATGTTGCGCACCTGCCCGGTCAGGTTCGTCGCCATGGCGTTGACGTTGTCGGTCAGGTCCTTCCAGGTCCCGGCCACACCTTTCACGCGGGCCTGGCCGCCGAGCTTGCCTTCGGTGCCGACCTCGCGCGCCACGCGCGTCACCTCCGAGGCGAAGGAGGCCAGTTGCCCGACCATGGTGTTGACGATCTTGCCGATGCGCAGGAATTCGCCGCGCAACTGCCGGCCGTCGATTTCGACCATCATCGTCTGCGACAGGTCGCCTTTGGCGACCGCGCCGATGACGCGCGCCACTTCGGCCGTCGGCTGAACCATGTCCTCGATCAGATCGTTGACGGAACGGACGCTCGATTCCCAACTGCCGGTAGCGTTGCGGACACGGCCGCGTTCGCCGATCCGGCCATCCTTGCCGACGACCTTGCTGAGGCGTTCGAACTCGCGCGTGACCTGATCGTTGAGTTCTACGATTTCGTTGAAGGTGTCGGCGATCTCGGAATCGAGGCCGGTGTAGACATTATCGATGCGAACGGAGAAATCACCGCTCCGAAAAGCCTTCAGCGCGTTCAGTATTTGACGGTGGTCCAATTGCCTTGTGGATGCAAGCACGCTCACAGCGCCCCTCCCAGCTCACGGATTTCTTGAATGTCCTGGTGAAACTGTCCCCTGCGGCCGACACAACTCCCCGCAAGCGCCATAACGCGGCATGCTCGATTTGGTTCCAGACGAAATTGCCGCTATGCGGCAGGAATTTCGCAGCCGCATTCACGAAACGACGAGCAACAAAGATCCATAATGGTTGTATCGATCACTATTTATGCCAAACGGAACATCTCGAAAAAACTCTCGTTGGGTATAGATCGCGATAGAGCGATGCAACTCGATGGAGACACTAAGATGATGAAAATTCTCTCTGCATTCCTACTTGCTATCGGCCTGGCCACATCTGCCATGGCACAATCGATGGGCTCCGGGACCGGTAGCGCCGATGGCAATACCGGCGTCAACACAGGCACTTCCGGCGGCAACATCGGGACCGGCAGCGCAACTACCCCGAACACGATCGATCCGAACGCAACGAACGCCACCACGCCGCAGACAAACGGTATGGAGGACCGCTGCAAGGATACGGCGGGCAGCGATACCGACAACAATACCCCCAGCGGCGCCATGACGTCGGATATGCAGAACTGCAACAAGTAACGGAGTTTTGCTCAGCGGTCATTTCAGCCCGCTGCCTGGTTCAGACCCGGCGCTCGCGGTTCAAACCACAGCCAGAAAAATGCACTGACCGGGCACGGGCTCACTACTTTTGGACCGGCGAGCCCAAGCCGGGCGGCCGACTACACTAGTCTCAGCTAGGTTCCGCGATAGGCGGCGGGCAGCCCGGGAGCGCAAAGAGTGGGGGAGTCATTTCCAAGCCAGTTATATGCGACGATGGCTTAGTCCAATTTAATGGACGATTTCGGTTAAGCGCTGCAACTGATAAAACAGTTAGGAAACAGTTGGCACTCTCGCTGAAAACAGCGGCGGAACAGTGTCCGATGCGCACTGAAAACAGTGAAGGAACAGCGACCCGGGCAAGGGAATTTCATGCCTGAAAACAGACCGGAAACAGACGGGACGCGACCCTGGATTCTGGCGCACTATATCCAGACTCCAATAGCGCGCGACGAATGGGATTCGCGACCAGTACGCGCGCCAGGGGGAGTTAGCCCAAAGAACCTGTATTAGGTGGCAGTTAGATAGTGTCTCAGTTTGAAATTTTGCCGCTCGCCGCTCGCCTGTCGCACCGCGCACGGCGCACGACCGGCCGAACCAAAGAAGAGGCGCGCTCCCTTGTTTCGCGCCGTATCCCCATCTAGCCTGCACTACTTTCAGTTGCGGGGATCGGGTATGAAACAGAATCAGGTTGGCACTCGGCGATCATTCGCAGGCAACGCATTGGCCATCGGGCTTTTGATGTCGAGCATATCTCTGGCAGGGTGCACGACAGTTTCGACTAGCGGCGCGGATGGATGGCTTACGAAGCGAACTGCTTACGGGGTTTCCGACGCAATGGCTAAGAAGGGCATGATGCCCGTAGCCGTCGACTGCCGGTTCGATAGAACAGATCCGGACAATGCGGCCTTTGGATCCAAGGTTACGTGGAAACCTGCCCCACCAAACTTCCTCTGGCAGTGGCATGTCGGCTATCCCGATTACGTTGCGACGAAGGAAGCTAGATCACGCGCAATGGGCCTCCATCGCGTGTTTTCGAAAAGGGTTCGTGATCAGGCAACGGGTCAAGTGGTTCAGTGTTCGATCTGGACGAATTGAAGCCGCTCGGCCTCGGCCCAAAAGGGAATCGATTCCGGCTTGGGGGTGACTACCGATAAACGCGATTATCGCTGGCGTCCGTCACAGCTGAAGAGGGAACCGATGGCAGAAGCTCAGCACATCACGAAGATCGTCGACGGCGTGGCAGCCTACGGCTCGGAGAAAGCGAAATGAGCCACCAAGCTGCAATAATGCGAGCACTTCTCGTTGGCATCCCTTTCCTGATTCTTATGGCGTTTCTGCTTTGGATGGCAAACCGCTCAAGGATCGTCATGGCAAACGCCGCGAAAGAGATCGCCAAAGAAATTCGGGAAAATACGGCAGCGGTGAAGGCTCTTAGCGAGCGTATCGACAAAATGAAGCGTTAGTCCAAAAGACCGATTTTCATGTGGCGATACCGGGCGCCGTCGAGCCACCGCATCCAATTGGCCGGTATAATTAGCGGTATCCCGGTCGACCGCTGCAGCTGAAAACAGTTGGGGAACAGTAGCTTCGGACCTCAGTCTTGGCTCGGCTTACCAGACATGCGGTTGTCGATATCAGTCAACTTGGTCAAGATGCCTTCTTGCGCCTGCACCATCGCTTGCTGAACGTGGATGAGTTTGAACGTGAGCCAGATAGAAACCCAAAGGCTTGCTGCGAGATAAATCAGCATCGGCATCCAGGAGATGAAGATCCCGAGCAGCGAGTTTTCCGATTCCATATTGCCCCCACATACGATGTTGCCGCGATATCCTTGCCGCCGGGCGTGCATGAACGCAAGCTACTGGCGCCAAGATCGATATCTCGTCCACCGCTGTCAGGCATTGCTGCTTCGGACCTGAAAAATGTTTTGCGCGGTGCGCTGGCGGTGCCCCGGACCTTTCCAAGGCAAGGCCCCTGAGGGGGTGGAAACTAATTTTCTGAAAACGTGAAAGAACTTTTGGTGGAGCCAATCGGAATCGAACCGACGACCTCTTGAATGCCATTCAAGCGCTCTCCCAACTGAGCTATGGCCCCACTCCGGCAGTTCGCCGGCGCCGTTTCCGGCGAAGAGATCCGGCGCGGGTTGAGACCGCGTCGTTAGTGCAGGCGGCTTCTAACCCCGCCTTCAGCCAATATCAAGCCTTCAAGAACCGCTTTTTCTAGGCAGCGCCGCGAAAGCCGGCGAATGCGGTTCGCTCAGACTTCGTCGTCGTCTTCGCCGACGCCGATCATGTCGGCAACGTCGTCGTCTTCTTCCTCCTCGTCGGCAAGGAACGTGTCATCCTCGTCATCGCCAAGGTCAACGTCGTCCTCGTCATCGCCGAGATCGGGAAGCTCGTCGGCCTTCGCGTCCTCGTCCGCCTCTTCGAGAGAGACGACCTCGACGCCCTCTTCCTCTTCGGCGTCCACTTCCTTCTCGGCAACTTCCTCTTCCTCCTCGAGGGCGGCTATCTTGCCTTCCTCGAAATAGGAGCGCGGATAGCTCTTGCCCGTGTAAGGCGAGACGATCGGGTCCTTGTTCAAGTCATAGAATTTTCGACCCGTCTCCGGGTCGATGCGTTTGGTGCCAAGTTCGGGTTTTGCCACAGCAAGCCTCGTCGATGAAAGTTTGGTCCCCTTAACCAGAGTTTACGGCGCTGTCAAAGCGAAAAGCCGGCGTCCCAAAAAGCTTGAATTCGAAGGCCTTCGTACCAAGGGGATGACCATCTCGATCCGCCATGATAGGAGACCGCGCAAACCACAAGAAAATGGCCGGCCGCCGGCGTTTCCAGGAAAGAACCATGTCGCACACTGCCGCCCCGAAGCAGGCCACCGCCCGAAAATCAGCTGGTCTTTCCGGCGCGGCACGGGTGCCGGGCGACAAGTCGATCTCGCACCGTTCCTTCATGTTTGGCGGGCTGGCCTCCGGCGAAACCCGCATCACCGGACTACTGGAAGGCGAGGACGTGATGCGTACGGGCGCTGCCATGAAGGCGATGGGCGCTCATATCGAGAAGCATGGCACTGAGTGGGTGATCCGCGGAACCGGCAATGGCGCGCTGCTGCAACCGGAGGGCCCGCTCGATTTCGGCAATGCCGGCACGGGCTCCCGCCTCACCATGGGCCTGGTCGGCACCTATGACATGGAAACCACCTTCATCGGCGACGCCTCGCTGTCCGGCCGGCCGATGGGCCGCGTGCTCGAACCGCTTCGCCAGATGGGCGTGCAGGTGCTGAAGGCGACACCCGGCGACCGCATGCCGATCACGCTGCGCGGGCCCAAGCACGCCGCGCCGATCACCTACCGCGTGCCGATGGCATCGGCACAGGTCAAGTCGGCGGTGCTGCTGGCGGGGCTGAACACGCCGGGCATCACCACCGTCATCGAGCCGGTGATGACGCGCGACCACACCGAAAAGATGCTCAAGGGATTCGGCGCCAATCTGTCGGTCGAGACCGACGAGCGCGGCGTGCGCCACATTTTCATCGAAGGCCAGGGCAAGCTCACCGGCCAGACCATCGCGGTGCCTGGCGACCCCTCCTCGGCCGGCTTTCCGCTGGTGGCGGCGCTGATCGTGCCGGGCTCGGACATCACCATCGAAAACGTGCTGATGAACCCGACGCGCACGGGCCTTCTTTTGACGCTGCAGGAAATGGGCGCCTGGATCGACATAATCGATCCGCGCAACGAAGGCGGCGAGGACGTCGCCGACCTGCGCGTACGCTATTCCGAACTGAAAGGCGTCACCGTGCCGCCCGAACGGGCGCCGACCATGATCGACGAGTATCCGGTGCTTGCCGTGGCGGCGAGCTTTGCCGAGGGCGAAACGCTGATGCTCGGGCTTGAAGAACTGCGGGTGAAGGAATCCGACCGGCTGTCGGCGGTCGCGAACGGGCTGAAGCTCAACGGCGTCGATTGCAGCGAGGGCGAGGCCACGCTGGCCGTGCGCGGAAAACCTGGCGGCAAGGGCCTCGGCCAACACCCCAACGGACAGGGCACCATCGTCCAGACCCATCTCGACCACCGCATAGCCATGAGTTTTCTGGTAATGGGGCTGGCGACGGAAAAGCCCGTGACCATCGATGATCAAGCGATGATCGCGACAAGTTTTCCGGAATTCATGGGCCTGATGAAGGGGCTCGGTGCGGCGATCGAGTGAGATACTTTTACGTTTATTGGAAACATAGCATACCGGAGGAGCCGTCCCATCTCTGGTATGAAGTTGCCGACGACAATTTCCAGAACCGGACTATAGAGTTCTATGCCGATGGCTCCGTGGGTTTTGCCATTCGCGGCGCTGCCCTCGACGGGTCGGAGGATATTGAGATCGGGGGCACCAGAAATTCCGTAGAAGGCTTTCCCGATCTCACAGAGATCAATTCCGACAATCAGTTCGAGGCCTCGGAGGTCAACGCGGTTGACTTCGAGCGCCGATGGAGTGAGGCACTTGCATCGAGGTTTCGAATGACGACAGGCTTCACCATCGCCATCGACGGCCCTGCAGGCGCTGGAAAGGGCACCCTTGCCCGACGGCTCGCCGATCACTACCGGCTAAACCTGCTCGACACCGGCCTCACCTATCGCGCGGTGGCGCATTCGCTGCTCCGGCTCGGCCTGCCGCTCGACAATGTCTCGGCCGCTGAAACCGCGGCTCGTCAGGTCGATCTGGCAAAGCTCGACCGCGCCGTGCTTTCGGCACACGCCGTCGGAGAGGCTGCCTCGAAAGTGGCTGTCATCCCGTCGGTGCGGCGCATCCTGGTCGACAAGCAGCGCGACTTTGCAAAAACCCCTCCGGGCGCGGTGCTCGACGGCCGCGACATCGGCACTGTCGTCTGTCCCGATGCCGACGTAAAACTCTATGTCACGGCCAGTGCCGAGGTGCGGGCAAAGCGGCGGCTGGACGAAATCGAGAGCATCGGCGGCACTGCCAATTTCGATGAAATCCTTGCCGATATCGTGCGTCGCGACGAGCGCGACATGGGCCGCATGGACTCGCCCTTGAAACCGGCAGCCGATGCGCACTTGCTCGACACGTCGGAAATGGCTATAGAAGCCGCGTTTCTGGCAGCTCGGGCGATCATCGATGACGTCCTGGCCAAGAGAAACGAAGCCTGAGCCGGGTTTTCCTGCCGCCGCCGATTGCCGGCGACAAAAAGAATTCCCATATCGGGCATGAACCAGCCTGCCAGCATTCTTCATGCGCCGGAATTGCCGCCCAAAGGCGGCCAGGGCTTTTTGCCCGGAACGCCGGCAGGCCAACGCAACGCTAACCCACGGCGCCCGCCCCGCGATAGATTGCGGGGCATTCCAGGAGAAACTATGTCAGTTGCAAATCCCACTCGCGATGATTTCGCGAGCCTGCTCGAAGAATCATTTTCCGCCGGTCATTCCGGCGAAGGCCAGGTCGTCAAGGGCGTCATCACCGCCATTGAGAAGGACATGGCTATCATCGACGTCGGCCTCAAGGTCGAAGGCCGCGTGCCGCTGAAGGAATTCGGCGTCAAGGGCAAGGACACGACGCTCAAGGTCGGCGACACGGTCGAGGTCTATGTCGAGCGTATCGAGAACGCGCTTGGCGAAGCCATGTTGTCGCGCGAAAAGGCTCGCCGCGAAGAGAGCTGGGTCCGTCTCGAAGAGAAGTTCACCAAGGGCGAACGCGTCGAAGGCGTCATCTTCAACCAGGTCAAGGGCGGCTTCACCGTCGACCTCGACGGTGCCGTTGCGTTCCTGCCGCGCAGCCAGGTCGATATCCGCCCGATCCGCGACGTCTCGCCGCTGATGCACAACCCGCAGCCCTTCGAGATCCTCAAGATGGATCGCCGCCGCGGCAACATCGTGGTGTCGCGCCGCACAGTGCTCGAGGAAAGCCGCGCCGAACAGCGTTCGGAAATCGTGCAGAACCTCGAAGAAGGCCAGGTGGTCGAAGGCGTCGTCAAGAACATCACCGACTATGGTGCGTTCGTCGACCTCGGCGGCATCGACGGCCTGCTGCACGTCACCGACATGGCATGGCGCCGCGTCAACCATCCGACCGAAATCCTCAATATCGGCCAGACGGTCAAGGTGCAGATCATCCGCATCAACCAGGAAACCCACCGCATCTCGCTCGGCATGAAGCAGCTCGAGAGCGATCCGTGGTCCGAGATCGGCACCAAGTTCCCGATCGGCAAGAAGATCAAGGGTACTGTCACCAACATCACCGACTACGGCGCGTTCGTCGAGCTGGAGCCGGGCATCGAAGGCCTCATCCACGTTTCGGAAATGTCGTGGACCAAGAAGAACGTGCATCCCGGCAAGATCCTGTCGACGACGCAGGAAGTCGACGTGGTGGTGCTCGAAGTCGATCCGGCCAAGCGCCGCATCTCGCTCGGCCTCAAGCAGACGCTGGAGAACCCGTGGGAGGCCTTCGCGCGCAGCCATCCGGTCGGCAGCCAGGTTGAGGGCGAGGTCAAGAACAAGACCGAGTTCGGCCTGTTCATCGGCCTCGAAGGCGATGTCGACGGCATGGTCCACCTTTCCGACCTCGACTGGACCCGTCCGGGCGAGCAGGTGATCGAGGAGTACAATCGCGGCGACATGGTCAAGGCGCAGGTGCTCGACGTCGACATCGACAAGGAGCGCATCTCGCTCGGCATCAAGCAGCTGGCCAAGGACACGGTCGGCGAAGCGGCGACGTCAGGCGAACTGCGCAAGAACGCAGTCGTCACCTGCGAGGTTATCGGCGTGAAGGATGGCGGTCTGGAAGTGCGGCTGGTCGACAGCGGCATCGAGACCTTCATCAAGCGCTCCGACCTCAGCCGTGACCGCGACGAGCAGCGCCCCGAGCGCTTCACTGTCGGCCAGAAGGTCGACGCCCGCGTCATCGCCTTCGACAAGAAGACCCGCAAGCTGCAGGTCTCGATCAAGGCGCTGGAAATCGCCGAAGAGAAGGAAGCGGTCGCCCAGTACGGTTCGACTGACTCCGGCGCTTCGCTGGGCGACATCCTGGGTGCCGCGCTGAAGAAGCAGGGCAGCTAAGCCAACACTGCGCCTCGCGCAGGTTGTAAACGAAACAAAAAGCCCCGCCGGAGCGATCCGGCGGGGCTTTTTTTGCACCCGACCTGAATTTCAGGCCCTGCCGTAAAGCGGCACCAGCGTGCCGCTCATCGCCAGATTGGCCGGCGAAGCGAGGTAGGCAATGGCCTCCGCGGCTGCTTCCAAGCTGACCCATTTGCTGAAATCGGCGCCCGGCATGTCAGCCCGGGTGGCCGGCGTGTCTAGGGTCGAGGGCGCCACGGCGTTGACCAGTATGCCCTTGCCCTTCAGCTCTTCGGCCATCGCCACGGTCATCGCGGCGACCGCCGCCTTGGCGGCAGCGTAAGCCACCTTGCCGGAGCCGCGCCGCGGATCGAGCCCGGCTCGCGCGGTGACATTGACGATGCGGCCCGATACGGAAGATTCCAGCATCGAGCGTATCGCCGCGCGGCAGCACAGGAAGGTGGTGCGGGCGTTGGTGTCCATCATCTCGGCAAAGGAGGCGGGCTCGATCTTCTCGACCGGTGCGGCGGTGAAGCCGCCGGCCAGATGCACCGATGCCCACAAATCCGGAACGCTAGCATAGAAGGCATCGACCTTGGCAGCGTCGGCGAGGTCGACATTGTGCGCCAGCCTGACGCGGTCATGTGCCGGGAAGGGAAAATGGGCAGGCGCGGCAGCGTGGGCATTGGGCACATGGCAAATCGCGCCCTGCTCCAGCAGTTTCCCTACGACCGCGCCGCCAAGCGCCCCGGTGCCGCCGGTCACCACGATATGTCTGCCGTCCAGTGTTTCCGTCATATTCGACCGCTCCGTCGTTGCGCGCCGCCGATGCGGAAGGTCGCGCCTTTCGCGCGATCACTCAACCGAAATCTCGATGACGTAGGGTCGTCCAGCCGCCCGCGCGCGCCGTAGCGCGTCCGCCAAGCCGCCGGCGCCGGAAATCCGCTCGGCGGCAATGCCATAGGCTTCGGCCAATTTGCAGAAATCCGGCGGTGCCGGGGAGACGCCGACCGGCTCGACGCCGACATCGAGCATCGAGGTTTCGATCTCGCGGTAGCCGCGATTGTTCCAGACGGCGAAGATCACCGGCGCCGCCGCGTCGAGCGCGGCGCCCAGTTCCGGCAGGGTGAACTGGAAGCCGCCGTCGCCGGTGAGACAAACGACCGGCGCCTCAGGCCTGGCAAGGGCAGCACCGATCGCCGCCGGCGGGCCATAGCCGAGCGCGCCGAAGCCGGTAGCGGCGTTGAACCAGCCGCCCGGCCGGTCGTGATCGTAATAGAGGTTGGCGGCGTAGACCGGCTGGGTCGAATCGCCGACGATGATCGAGCCAGGCAGCGCATCACGGATCGTCTCGACGGCGCGCAATTGCGCCTGCATAGCTGGGCCAATCTCGGCAAAGGCCGCTTGCCGCGTCGCGACCGCGCGAGCGGCGCCGTCGCCTGATTGCGCCTGGCCCATGCCGAGTTCGGCATGCAGCGCCTCGAGCGCTGCGCCACAATCGGCCTGGATCGAAATCCGGGCCGGCCGCCTGGTAAGTTGGTCGGCGCCGATGTCGATGCGGATCAGATTGGCGGGTAGGACAAAACCGCCGTCGCCATAGCCGTCATAATCGGTCGGACCGAATTCGGTACCGGCGGCGATGACCAGGTCGGCATCGGCCATCAGCGCACGCACCGCCTTCAGGCTGGGGCTGGCCGGCACGCCAAGCGGATGGCGATAGAGCAGGCCGCGCGCATTGGCGGTCTGGACGACCGGCGCTCCCAACCTCTCGGCCAGGCGCTGCAACGGCGCTTCGGCAGCTTTGGCGCCGCCGCCGGCCAGGATAAGCGGCCGGCGGGCGGCAGCGCAAAGCCTGGCTGCCTCAGCGATCACCGCGGCGCCCGGCTCGGGCGGGGCCGAATTCCGCAGCAGCGCCACGATGCCGGTGGCGGGCATGGTCATGACATCGGTCGGGATCTCGATATGCACTGGCCCCGGACGCGAGGATGAAAAAAGTGCAAAAGCGCGGGCGAGCACGCCGGGCAATTCGCCGGCCTCGGTGACACGGTGCGAAAACAGCGCCACCTTCTCCATCATGCCGCGCTGGTCCGGCAGTTCATGCAGATGGCCAAGGCCCTTGCCCAGCGTCGGCGTGGCGTTGACGCCCGAGATTACCAGCATCGGCACCGAATCGGCGCGCGCCTGGCCCATGGCGGTGATGGTGTTGGTCAGCCCCGGCCCGGTGATGACGAAGGCGACACCCGGCTTGCCGCTGGCGCGCGCATAGCCGTCAGCCATGAAGCCGGCGCCCTGCTCGTGGCGCGGCGTGACGTGACGGATCTTCGACCGCGCAAGCCCGCGGTAGAGCTCGACCGTGTGCACGCCGGGAATGCCGAAGACGGTGTCGACGCCGTGCGCTTCCAGCAAGGTGATGAGCGCTTCGCCGATCGTCGTCATTGTCTTAGCACCGGGCGCGTGAGGCAGGTTGGGCCGCCCTCGCAGGCAATGCACAGCGCATCGGCCTCGAATGTCGAGACCGTACAGCCGGCGGCCTGCATGGCAGCCGCCGTCTTCGGAAAACCGGCAACGGCGATAACCTGGCGCGGCGCGGTCGGCAGGACGTTCAGGCTGAGCCCGCTCGAGGCGAAGAATTCGTCGGCGTCGCCCTCGACCAGGCGAATGCCATGCGCACGCAGCATCTGGTGGAAGGCGACCGGCAGGAGCGGCCCATAGACCAGCGCCAGATCGTCGGCGAGCGGGCTGATCACCGACATCAGATGCAGGCAGGCGTCCTCGCCTTGCCAGAGCGGCAGGTCGAAGCCATAGACCTGGATGCCTTTGGGTGAAAGCAGGTTGGAGAGCTGCTGGATGCCGTGCTGATTGGTGCGTACGCCGCGGCCGACCGCCAGTGTGTTTGCATCCATCCACACGCAGTCGCCGCCCTCGACCTGGCCGGGAGTCTCGATACGGCCGAGGACAGGTATGCCCATGCGCCCATAAGCTGCCTCGTGCAGGCCGGGCTCGGGCCGGCGCAGCGCCTTGCCCATGGCAAGGATGACCGCGCCATGGTCGGTCATCAGCGAGGGATCGTGGGTAAAGACAGAATCGGCAAGCCCGTCATCGGCGTCGCTCAGCCATTCGATCTCGGCGCCTGAGCCGGAAATCAGCCCGGCCAGCGCTTCATGCTGGGCCGCCGCTTTTTGCGGATCGAAGCCGGGACCGTAGTGCCATTCCAGTGCTTCGGCCCGATGCATGGCGCTGGCGGCGGAGCGCATCAGCACGCGCTGCAGCGGCCCGGCCATCGACTGCGACCCGTATGCTTTGCCCACTAAATTCTCCTGAAACGCGCTCCCTCCTGCCAATAGCCACTCGGCAGGCCGTGATCAATGGTCCAAAAACTGCGGTTGACGGAGGCAAGCGGAACGGTCCATCTTGAGAATCGGAACGCTGTCCAGTGACGGGTAATGGGTAATAAATTCCAGCAAGGACTGCCTCGGCTGCTCCGCGGGGCACCGCGACGATGACAGCGCCGGCCACCGCCCTGAAGCATACGGTGCAGAACGGCGCCGCCGAAGCCATCCACGTCGAGAACCTGCACAAGAATTTCGGCAAGCTGCACGTATTGAAGGGCGTTTCGCTGTCGGCGCGCGATGGCGAGGTGATCGCCATCATCGGCGGCAGCGGCTCGGGCAAGTCGACGCTGCTGCGCTGCATCAATTGCCTGGAGAACCCGACCAGCGGCATCATCCGCGTCAATGGCGAAGAGATAAAGCTGAAGGCCGACAGCCACGGCCACACCGTGCCCGCCGACCGCAAGCAGATCGAACGCATCCGCTCCAAGCTCGGCATGGTCTTCCAGAACTTCAATCTTTGGAGCCACATGACGTTGATCGAGAACGTCATCGAGGTTCCCGTGCATGTGCTCGGCGTCAAGCGCGATGTAGCGATCGGCGAGGCGGAAAAGCTGCTCGCCCGCGTCGGCCTGGCCGAAAAACGCGACGTCTACCCCGCCTATCTGTCGGGTGGCCAACAGCAGCGCGCAGCGATAGCCAGGGCGCTGGCCATCAATCCGCGCGTCATGCTGTTCGATGAGCCGACCTCGGCGCTCGACCCGGAGTTGGTCGGCGAAGTGCTGAAGGTGATCGGCGACCTGGCGCGCGAAGGCCGCACCATGGTGCTGGTCACGCATGAGATGAAGTTTGCCCGCGAGGTGGCGACGCATGTCGTCTATCTCCATAACGGGCTGGTCGAGGAAGAAGGGCCGCCGGAACAGATCTTCGGCGCACCAAAATCCGAAAGGCTGAAGCAGTTTCTGCGCAATGTTGGATGACTTGCGAGAAAAGCAGACGGGAACGTCAAAACCAAAAAACGGGAGAACTGAAAAATGAAACCTTTTCTCAAAACGGCGCTCGCGGCCACGCTGATCGCATTGTCGGGCGCATTTTCGGCAAGCGCCGAACAGATCAAGGTGGGTTTTTCGCCGGAAGCCTATCCGCCGTTTTACTCGCAGGATGCTTCCGGCAAGTGGGGTGGCTGGGAAGTCGACATCGTCAACGCCATTTGCGGCGAAGCCAAGCTGGATTGCGCATTGACGCCAGTCCCGTGGGACGGCCTCATCCCGGCGCTTAAAACCAAGAAGATCGATGCGATCATGAATTCGATGTCCATTACCGACGAGCGCAAGAAGGAAATCGACTTCTCCGACAAATACTATAACACGCCGACTGCGGTGATCGGCGCCAAGGATCAGAAATTCGATGCGACGCCAGAGGGGCTGAAAGCCAAGATAGTCGGCGTTCAGGCGTCTACGGTGCACGCCGCCTACGCCAAGAAGCACTTCACCGACGCTGCGGAAATCAAGGAATACCAGACGCAGGACGAGGCAAATCAGGATCTCGCCGCCGGCCGGATCGATGCCACTCAGGCCGATTCGATCGCGCTCGACGCGTTTTTGAAGTCGGACCAAGGCAAGGCGTGCTGCGACCTCAAGGGTTATGTCGCGCCGGACCTTGAAGTGCTCGGGCCGGGCGTCGGCGCCGGCATGCGCCAAGGCGACACCGAGCTCAAGGACAAGATCAATGCTGCCATCAAGGCCATTCGGGCCAATGGCAAATATGCCGAAATCACCAAGAAGTACTTCGATTTCGACATCTACGGCGAAGCGTCGCAGTCCAACTGACGGCAACGGCGTCAAGCCGGGCATGCCTAGCCGCCGTCGTCGCGGTGGGCATGTCCGGCTTGACGCATCATTGGCGCCTCAACCCGCAAGTCCAGGGGGACATAAGCTGAGCGACGTTCTCGCCACCATGTTCGGAGCCAGTTCGCTGGAATTGCTGTCCTTCGAACCGCCGAACGGCAGGGGTCTCAGCCTTCTGCATGGGCTGGCAAACTCCGTCGGAATTGCTTTCGGTTCCTTTGGGGTTGGTCTTTTGATCGGCGTCGGCGGCGCCTATGGCAAGCTCTATGGCGGGCCGGTGGTCCGTGACCTGCTGGAAGTTTACACCACAGTGGTCCGCGCCGTGCCCGAGCTGGTGCTGATCCTGCTGCTTTATTTCGCTGGTACCGACCTCATCAACCAGTTGCTTACCGCGCTCGGCTATGCCGCGATCGACATCAACGGGGTTGTCGCCGGCATAGGCGTGCTCGGGGTCGTGCAGGGCGCCTACTCCACCGAAGTCTTGCGCGGCGCAATCCGCGCCGTTCCGCAAGGCCAGATCGAAGCCGCGCGGGCCTATGGAATGCCTCCCGGCCTGCTTCTCAGGCGTATAACGCTGCCGGCGATGCTGCCCTTCGCCATTCCGGGGCTGGCAAATTTGTGGCTGATCGCCACCAAGGACACCGCGCTTCTCGCGATCGTCGGCGTCAATGAACTGACCCAAACCACACGGACGGCAGCCGGCGCGACGAAGGCTTATTTCACCTTCTTCATGGCGGCGGGCGCGCTTTATCTCGTTCTGACCCTCGTCTCCAACGTCGTCATCGGGCGGGTTGAGCGCTGGGCGCGACGCGGCATGCCGTCGATCGCGGGATCGCACTGATGGCGACCGAAACCCCGGTCATTGACGCCGTCGCACGGGCCTCGCTCTGGATGCAGCCACACCGCATAGCTCTGATCCTGATCGCGCTGGTTGTCGTACTGGCATCGATTTTCCTCATGCGCTGGGATTGGCTTCCCACCTATCTGCCGCTGGCTTTGCAAGGCATATGGCGGACCATCTGGCTGCTTGTGGTAACGTCGGCTCTGGGCATCGCGCTCGCCATCCCCCTCGGCCTGGCGCAGGTGATCGGCCCGCCGATCTTGAGCGTGCCGGCCAAGATGTTCTGCACGATTGTTCGCGGCACGCCGCTGCTGCTCCAGCTCTGGCTGCTCTACTACGGACTGGGTTCGCTGTTTCCGCAATTTCCGTGGATACGCGAGTCGTTCCTCTGGCCCATTCTAAGGCAGGCATGGCCCTACGCCGTTCTTTCTCTGACGATCTCGTAT
>NZ_JAMYNW010000040.1:0-33001 GCF_040319365.1 Mesorhizobium sp. M0923
CCGTCCCCGGGGTTGGTGAGTAAACTCGCGTTCGCCGCGCCTCCATTAGTTTTTGTTTGTTTTCCCACCCCACCAGCCCCACCTCTATCCCCCTCCCCGCCCCGGCTGGGCCGGGCCCCCCCCCGGGCCTGTGGTCGGAGTGGTTCTATGGGGTGAGGCGATCAGGCGGCCGCGCGGCCCTCAATGACGTCGGCGCCGACCTCATCGGCGGAGACCTCTTCGAGATAGGCTCGGCTGTACGAATTGCTGGCGAGCCAGCGTTCGGCCGCCTCGCGATCCTTGGCGGGATAGAGCAGTTCCGGGCTGTCCCCGAGTTCCTGCAGGACGCGGACCATGCCGATCATGGAACGCTCCATGACCTCGAAACGCAGGTCGCTTTCAACGGACCATGTGCGCCTGACCGAGACGACGATGATGCCGCCCTGCCCGAAATCACCCTCATGCAGGGTGAAGTAAGCCGGCGAGCTATAGGTCGCGCGCTCGCGCGGCGGTTCCTTCCTGACCAAACGACCGACGCCGTTGCGGCTCTCCCAGGCGGCGAGCTTTTTGGTGAAGCGAGCCGGCGGTTTCGCGGTGCCGGAGCGGTACCGGATAACGCTCCCCAGAGGAGCGGATTCGTACACGATATGTGCGGACATGCGGGTTTCTCCATGTCGGAAAACGAAAAAGGGCCCGGCGGGAGTGCCGGGCCCGGTGCGAGCGTGAGGCCGATTATTTAGCGGCCTGGAGGTGATCCGCCTCGCCGCCGTCGATGGTCACCGGCTCATCGGAGGACGGATCCGCATCGTCGGCGAGGTAGGCCGGCAGCTCGGTGGCATCGCCGTCGAGAGCCGCCTCGTCCGACATGTCGCCGGCGATCGCATCGCCAGAATCGGTAGCAACTTCATCGACCTCAACGCGCAGCGGCTCGGGCAGCCAGTTCGACCGTTCGAGAAGACGCGCGGCCTCACGCGCCATGATGTCCTTCTGCATGTGGTCGATCAGCTGCGCGGAGTCTGCGCCACGAGCTTCACGGACAGCCTGTAGAATCCGCGCCTTGGTGAGCCGCCCGAGGAACTCGACCGTAGGCGTCCAGCCGGCGTTGACCATGTCGAACTGGAGCGAGCGGCCAAGCATGTCTGCATGCTCGAGCGCCTTCGGTCGCCTGTTCCAGGGTTCGACCACCGCATTGAGGGTCAGCGAGACGCAATGCGCGAACAGCGCCTTGCGGCTTGCTTCGTCGAGGCCGAACAGGAAGTCCCACAGGCCTTCCGCCTCATCGGGCAAATCGCGGTCCCAGGCTTCGTGCCGCTCGGCGATCTCCTTGGCCCAGGATGTCTCGGCAAGACCGTCGACCTGGCTGAAGCTGCCGCTCTTCAGGCTGATCTCCAGGCACGTGTCCGGCGCGAAGCGATAGAAGACCTGCAGGACGAAGGCATGGAGTGCGGCGATGATGGCGATGTCGACGTCACCGGCGAGCGCGTTGCGCAGTGCCAGCGTGCGCTGCGCGGTCAGGTCGAAGACGAGCCGATCGGGCAGTGGCTTGATGTCATCATCCTCGCCGTCGGCGCCAGAGGTGTCGTTCACCGGCTCGCCGTTGACGACAACACCATCGCCATCGTCGTCGCCATTGGATCGCGTTCCGCCGGCGGCGCCCCCTTCCTCGCCCACATCGACGTCGCCGGTTTCGGTCCGCGGCTCGTCCTCGGACCGCACGAAACCGGCGTCGACCTGGAGTTTGCCGTTCGCGGCAAGCGTAACGAACACACCGGCAATGGCCTTCTGGGCGGGATCGTAGGTTTGAGGACGATCATCGATCGCATCGAGCTCGGCACCCAGCTGGTCGAGCTTCGCCTCGATTGCTTCGTCGGCATCCTCGGCCTGGGCATAGTCCACATCCAGCTTGTCGTATTCGGCCTTCAGCGCGTCGTAGCGTTCGATCTCCTCGGCGCTGAGCTCCTGCGCCTCGGCGTAGATGCGCCGCATCCCGGAGGTGTGGCCATAGGGAAAGCTGATCGCCGCATCCACCCATTTCCAGCCTTCGGCGCGGATCGCCTCGGCATCCACCTTCAGCCTGTCGAAGACAAGCTGCTCGAGAAGTGCGGCATCCTGGAACCAGCCGCCGGAATCCTGCTCGAAGAGATCGCGAAGGATGACCCCGCCGGCAGCCTCATAAGCTTCGGCGCCGACATAGACGGCACGGCGATCATCGGCGCGAACGGTGGTCTCCGTCAGCAGACGCCTGATGTAATACGGTTCCTGCGTGTGCGAGCTGGAGATCCGCTCCCAGACCTGCTCCTGGCGCGCATGATCGTCGGAGATCGAAAACG
This sequence comes from Mesorhizobium sp. M0923, assembly GCF_040319365.1. NCBI lineage: Bacteria > Pseudomonadati > Pseudomonadota > Alphaproteobacteria > Hyphomicrobiales > Phyllobacteriaceae > Mesorhizobium > Mesorhizobium sp. M0923. Next base: position 2,310 of record NZ_JAMYNW010000040.1, read on the forward strand.
CCATGATCTGTTCGAGCCGGATTTCGTCCTTCTCATAGAGGTCGAGAAGTTTCGGCGACACAGAGGCGAGCCTGAGGCGCTGTTTCACCGTCGCCGGCGACACGAAGAAGCGGGCGCCGATCTCGTCCGGATCGAGACCGTGATCGCTTAGCGTCTTGAAGGCACGAAACTGGTCCAGCGGATGCAGATCGGCGCGCCGCAGGTTTTCAGCAAGCGAGTCCTCTTCGGCCGAGGTCTCCTGCCTGCGGTTAACGATGCAGGGGATCGGCTCGTTCTTTGCCAGGCGCTTTTGCTTGATGAGGATACCGAGCGCGAGATAGCGACGACCGCCGGCCGGCACCTCAAACGTGCCGGTCTCCTCGCCCTCGCCGTCGAGCATCGGACGGACGTTCAGGCTCTGGATGAGCTTTCGCCGCCCGATGTCATCAGCCAGCTGCTCGATAGACACGCCGTCCTTGATGCGCCGGACATTCTTCTGCGACAGCCTGAGCTTGTCATAGGGAATGTTCTCCGCGGCGTTCATCGCGATCTTCTGAATGGCGTTCTTTGCCATGGTCAGGTTCTCCATGACGGGCGGCCGGGGCCTCTCCCCGAACCTCCAAGCCCGTCAGGAAACCTCCCCGCCCCCTCTGCCTCCCGTCGGGCGTCTGGCACGGACGCCGCCGGCTGCCGCAAAGCTTCGCTGGACTGCGGAAGGCAGAATGGCTATATATCTTCCACGAATGTGGAAGGATTATTGTCATGCCGGGGTTTAGCAGCGAAGTGCTCACCGTCAATGAGGCGGCGGCGGTAACGCAGGTGCCGCTCAAGCAGGTGCATCGCATCATCGATGCCGGATTGCTGCGCGGCCGTGTCGAGACACGCCGCGGCAGCCGCGTCATCATCGGAGCGGGTCTCGTCGGCCTACGCCTCGCCTGGCTGACGGCGGAGACGCTGACGCCTGCCGCGCGGCGGCGGATCGTCGAGCACGCCATTGCCGATGATGCTGCGCCCGTAGTCGCGGACGATCCGCTTAAGGTCGACCTGAAGCCGATCACTGCCGGGGTAAGGACCGGCCTCAGCCGGCTGAGGAAAGCCAAGGCCATGGTGGCGCGCGATCCAGCGGTACTTAGCGGTCAGCCGGCCTTTGTGGGAACACGCGTGCTTGTTCATGACGTTGCCGACATGCTCGCCAATGGCGATACTCCCGAGACGATCCGTGCCGCCTATCCGCAACTGACTCTCGACCGGATCAGGCTCGCGGCCGACTATGCGCTCGCCTATCCGCGGCGTGGCCGTCCGCCGGTCAAGCCGGCGTGGCGCAGCACGGCGGCGAAGTCGACACGCACAATCCGTCTCGACGATCTGCCGGCCGTTTCGTGAAATTCCTGATCGACGAATGCCTGAGCCCAGAGCTTGCGAAACTGGCGCGCGAACGGGGTTTTCCAGAGTCGAGCCATGTGCGCTGGCTGGGCCTCGCCGGCGCCAAGGACCATATGGTGACCCGGCGCGCGGTCGCGTCGCGCTCGACATGCTCGACGACATTCCGCCGCTCGCCGCCGCCTCCGCGCCATCACTGGGGTTGGTCGAGACGGTTCGCGTTCCTCCGAACGGCGCGCCGCCTGAACCCTGCAAAAGCCATCACCGCCGGTGCACGCACCGGCCGCAGGGCGGCTATGTGCTCGTCACGCACAACACGACCGACTTTCGCGGCCTCTATCGCCGCGAGGAGCTGCATGTCGGGCTGGTCGCCTTCAACACCGCCCCTGGCCTGATGAGCCTCGATCTCCAGCACAGGCTCTTTCATCTCGCCCTTTCCGAGCTCGGTGGGGAGGAGGCATGGAACGAAGTGCTGGAGATTACCGTGGATGTCGCGCGTACCATCACCATCGAACGGTTCAACCTCCCCGACTGACGGACCTCCGCGTTCGTTTCCTGCAATCGGGCTGCCAGAAGCCGCCGCTCGCAAACGAAAAAGCCCGCCGCGGGAGGAGGTGCGGCGGGCTTGATTTGGACGACAGCATTCGGGAGGAATAAATGCCGTCCCTGGTCGCCAAGGTCGGGAGGAGGTGACCCGGACGAAACTCGATATCGACAGACTACTCCCTTCCGCGCAGCCGAGAAACATTAATTGTGCATAGCAGCATTGCGATTTTGTGCGGCGCACACTTAGACTGAGAGATGTGTTTGCCAGACCGGCAGCGCAGGCCGTGTGCTGCGCCCCGCAGCGATGCACATGTTCGAAACTGGCGGCATCAGCAGCCCGGTGACGTTACCTACTCCCGCCGCGCGCAGCATTGCAGTATCATGCTGCCAGATCGAGAAGCTTCTTGGCCTTGCCCTCCATCTCCAGGCGAACATCCTGATGCGGCTTGTCGCGCGCCACCCGTGTAATGCCCTGCACGAAGTCGAAAATCGAGGCGGGCGGGTGCCCTTCCTCCGAAAGCACGGCATCGATGATCTTCGTCGTCTCCGCCTTGGAGAAGCCGCGCTTGCGCAGGAAGCTCTGGCGATCTTCGTCGTCCCGAGCGACGACACGCTCCCGCGAAGCCTTGATGCCATTGACGAACGGCATGGGCGAAGACTCCGCGAACTGGATCAGCGCTGGCTCGGCTTCCAGGGCAAAACGCGAGGCGGCATATTTGGAATGCCGGATAATGATTTCCTGGAAATCCTGCACGCCCCAGAGGCAACGATTCTGGCACACTGCACGTAGATAGAAGCTGGCGATTCCAAGCGTGCGGGCGCCGACCTCCGAGTTCCAGCAATAAAACCCCCTGAAAAAGACGTCGGGCGAGCCATCGGGCAGCTTGCCGGCTTCGATCGGATTCAGGTCGTCGACGAGGAAGACAAAGACATCACGGTCGGACGCATAGATCGTCGTCGTGGCATTGGAAATGTCGACATTCGGATTGTAGATTCCCGTTGACCAGTCGAGCACGCCAGGAATCTTCCAGCGGGTGTCGCCGGTACCGTTGCCGGCGATTTTTTGGACGGCCGCGATCAGCTCTTCATCGAAAATCCTGCCATAGTCCGGACCTGTAACCGCTCGCAGCTCGAGGCGTCCGTTCTCGATTTCCAGCGTCTTCACCTGCTCGGCGCGGCGGTTGAGGAGACCGTGCTGAAGGTTGATCGCCGCGAGCGGGGCCGGAAGCTGGCGCAGATAGGTGGCCGGTGCACCTACCAGGCTGGCGAGTTGGCCAAAACTCCAATGCGTGGGGGCAACTGGGGCAGGCGCATCGGGCAGCATTAACCTCAGGCGCTCCGGATCGTCGCGGCTCGCCTCGACGCGGATCAGCTCACTCTCGACGATGCGGGTCTTGCTGCGCTCCGACCGGGCCTTCACCGAATTCCGAAGGTCGGTGAGCGACAGGTATCGCTCATCCGCCGGCCGGTTGAACCATTCTGACGACACGCGGCCGATGCGCTGACCGCGGCTGACGTCGACCTTGTAACCGGCACGCTCGTTGCGGGTGGGCGTGTGAATTTCCATCTGTGTCATGGTTGGAGCTCCTCGGCGGGCGCCGGGAGACTCTCTCCCGGACCTTCACCCGCCACCGCAGCCCACCCACGCTCTTCCTCTGTCGGCATCCGCGCGCCACCAGAAGCGTCGGCATTGCCGAAGCGGCCGCGTTAGGGGCCGACACCAAGCACCGCCAGATCCGGCGCCTCGTCAACGTCCGCGAAGGCGGCGAAGCATGGCCTCCCCAGGATTTCGGTCTGACGCGGATCGATGAACTGGATGCGCCCCGAATATCCGGCGCTGACGACGGACTGGGCCAGCCGCAAGCCGAATGAGCCTTCCCTGCCGGACACCCCGGCAACCACCATGGAGCGGGTGTCCAGCATCGGTGCCAGACGGTGCTGTCCAAGTAGACCCGCGCGCGTTGTGGTTACCGCGTCCATGGCTACTTCCCCTTGAACTCGGAATTGCGCTTTTCCGAAAAGGCGACGGCACCTTCGTTGAAGTCATCGGAGCGGAGCATGCGCTCGTAGTGCTGTAAGCCGCTTTTGCCCACCCATGCCTTGTGGCTTGCCTCATGCGCCGCCTCGACCGAGAGGTGTGCGGTGGCCCGAATGAATTGAAGGTCCGGTCATGATCGTTACCATGGACCGTCCACGACGGATGCCATCGATACGGCCGTCAGCACGATGGTGACACGGATGTCCTGAGGCACGGCACTCCCTTTCTCCCGCAGCCGGAGGCTGGCGCTTCATTAAACGAGCTCATTCTGGCGGCTTGACCGCCGCACCGGGTTTTGTTGTGATTACCCCACTGTAAGGGCAACCCAAAGAAAGCATGCCAGGGTTGATGACAAGACGTGGTTCGACTGGAAGCAATGGTTCCAGCACTTCGGGGTAAACGTGTCGGAAGGGGCTGCCGGGTCCTGTGTTCGACAACCACCTCATGATGAGGCAGGCTGCCTTGGCTGGCAGCGGAATAGCGTTGGGTCGGATTGGCACGGCGAGCGAACAGGTACGCCGCGGCCAACCGGTTGAGCTCCTGCCTGGGGAAGATCAACGCCCCGGTAACGTCTATCTTGTTTCGCTCAAAGAAACGCCGTGGAACAAAGCTGCCGCGCTTTTTGCAAACTGGCTCATGTCCATGCCTGGTCCGGCTTTCGATCCAGTTAGACATTCCACGACACGGAACAATGCGACCGTAGGACTTGAGAAGTTCTAGTTATCGCCCAACGGCAAACGCTGAAAAGTCGAAGGTATTCACATAATCGCGGAATGCGGCCTGCGCCTTGGACTGGTTCTTCAGGTTGGGAAAGATCAGCATCATTTCATAGGGTGGAATTTCCCAGCCCGGGAGCAACTCCACAAGGCGGCCGACCGCCACGGACGGCTGGCACACGTAAGCGGGAAGGAGTGCGACCCCGCCGCCCGCGATGCAGGATTGCAGCAGGAACCCCATAGAATCCGAGGTCGCAGCCGGCGGAGGCCGCAGGACGATCGGTGTGTCGTCTGACGAGAACACCCATTCGGGCTGCGCATCATGCACCAGGCAGCGGCGATCTAGAAGATCGGTCGGTTCCTGAAGAGGACTGCCAGCCGCCAGATAGGCTGGAGCGGCGACGAGAACCCGTTTAATCGAGGAGACACGCCGCACGATCAGGTCCTGACCTGTGGTCGTGCCAACGCGAGAAGCGAAATCAACCCGCTCGCGGATGACGTCGAGATGCCGGTTTGTGGCGATCAGTTCGACGGCGATGCGGGGAAACTGCGTGGTAAATCCGTGCAGGAAGGTCGGCATGAAATAGGTGGCAGTTACCTCTGGGCAGGTGATCTTCAGCGTCCCGACAGGCTGTTCCTTGAGATTGGTCAACGCCATGTCCGCGGCCGAGACCTCAGCGCGAACGCGGCGGCAGTATTCGAGATAGACCTGGCCGCTGCCGGTGAGGCTTACGTGCCGGGTGGAGCGATTGAGAAGCCGCAGCCCCAGACGTGCTTCAAGCTGGGCGATGCGCTGGCTGACAGTGGATTTGGGCATCCCGATCCGCCCCCCGGCGCGAGTAAATCTGCCCGTTTCGGCGACTTCGGCCAGAAGGATCATGTCGTCCACGCTGTACAAAGCGACGCATCCTCTCTCGTGTCGTTGCTCATTGTACAATAACACGGACAAAATTTCCGTATGATCGGAATTGTTGGAACGTTCTTGGCTCGGTAGCCTCGGCACCCGAAGCAGGGAACGCGAAAAATGTCGATCAGTCAGACGGCCCCCAAGGCGGACAGGGTGGGCATCGCCATTGCGGCGATGGTTTTCACGGACCTGACGCTTTCCATCGCGGATGCGATCATCAAGGTCACGATCTCGGACATGCCGCTGTCGCAGTTCATTTTCCTGCGGTCCTGCGTCACGCTGCCCTTGTTGATCTCGATCCTGAAATGGCGCTTTCCGCAGGTGTCGTTGCGCCCAGCCTATCCTGGCTGGGCCATCGTGCGAAGCAGCCTGCTTCTGTCGAGCCTGCTGATCTATTACGCTTCGCTACCGCGCCTCGATTTCTCGATGGCGGCGGCGGTCTATTACACGATCCCGCTGTTCATTACCCTTTTTGCGGCCTTCTGGATCAGGGAACCTGTCGGGATGCAAGGTTGGGTCGGAGTCGCCCTCGGCTTCATCGGTGTGCTGCTCATGCAGAAGCCGCAGGCCGGCGACCTTGGCATCCATGCCGTGATGCCGCTGGTTTCTGCAATTCTCTACGCTCTGGCGATGGTGCTGACGCGCACCAAGAGCCGTGGCGAAAACCCCTTCGTTTTGGCGCTGATCTTCAACCTGATAGCGATCGTTCTCGGGGGCAGCGCTAGCTTGGCGACCGTGATGGCAGGGAGCGAGGGTGGACAAAGCCTGTTCATGGGCGCGTGGATTCCAATGTGCTGGACCCAATGCGCGCTGATCGGGCTTTTGAGCATGACGATGCTGATCGGCAGCGTCGGCACGGCCATCGCCTACCAGTTGGGACCATCCTCGATCATCTCGACTTGGGACTTTTCATATCTAGCCTTCGCTGTGCTATGGGGCGTCGTGCTGTTCTCGGAACGTCTGGATGCGGCTTCCATGCTCGGTATCATTCTCATCGCACTGGCCGGGATTATCGTCATCCGGCGTTAGCGGCGATATATTGGAGCACCGAGGCCGGATGATGGCTTCGGGCTCTTTGCTACTGTCGCAAAACTGCTTGACCTTCGCACGCTGCAAAAGTCTGCGATTCAATTTTGCCAAACTTGGGAAAATTGAGACATTCGGCATCAGGAGATGACAACGATCTCCCTTGAGACAGGTTGAGCGTGACGATTTGGAAAGACCCGTGGGGGGAAGACGTTCGGCCCCGCGTACGTTCGACGACTGCGCAGGAAGCGGCCAATGATGATTAGCACCTGGCCGAAACCCTCATCACCATCGCCGGCAGAGTAACATCAGCTGGGTCGAACGGTAGCCCGGATTCCGGTCGGCCACAATGAGGTCCGGCTTCGTGTCGAACAGGCTTCGATACAGCCCCAACGCCTGCCTCCACGCGTTCTGGTTCTTCAGCTCGTCGAGGTCGCCGAGATGCTGCGACAGCAGCGCGTTGCCGTCGCCCGCCAGGCAGAACGCGGCCTTTAGGTCGCCGCCCGCAGCCAGCGCCCTGACCGGGCCATCGAAGCCCGCCGGCAGCGCCAGCGGCTCCGGCGCGAAGCCGCGCGCGCGCCGCAACACCGAAATGCCGTGCCCGTCGAATCGCACCACGCTGTCGTCGAGCCGGTTGACAATCTCGCGGTCGTGCATCAGCCAGAAGTCGGCGATCCCGGCAAGCTCCTGCCGCGCCTCGTCATTGTCCGTGCATTGCGGCTCGCCCGAGCGATTGCCGGAGGTCATCACCACCGGACCGTCCAGCGCCCGCAGCAAGAGATGATGCAACGGCGTGTAGGGCAGCATGAAACCGAGCCGCTCGTGCTGCGGCGCCACGCCCGCCGCAACGCCGCAGCTGTCACGGCGCTTCACCAGCACGATCGGCGCCGCTCGGTTCCGGCACTGGCCGGCTTGTCGTCGTGTCGATCGCTTCTGTCAGCGAGCGGAAACCGGCGCTGGTGGCTTCGATCCGCTCCATGATCGTGAGAACGTCCTTGAGTGAGCGAGACAGACGGTCGAGCTTCCAGACGACGACAGTGTCGCTCTCCCTCAAATGATCAAGCATCCTGTGCAATTCCGGCCGCTCCCAGCGACCGCCGGAGGCCTCCTCCTTGAGGATACGCTTGCACCCGGCATCGGCGAGCGCCCTGGCCTGCGCCGTGTTCGACTGGTCGTCGCCTCTGCTCACGCGGGCGTAGCCGATCAGCACTCTGGTTCCTTTCGCAAACGGTCGTTTATGGAAGGCCGAGGGTGTCCACGAGAATACAGGTGCGGAGCCTTTCATAATCCTCTTTCATTATGGCGCCGTAAGGCAAGCGGTTTGTGAAGGGATGAACGATGCCGGGATATCGATGACGAAGACGCAGCGGGAGAAGCTTCCGGTGCAGCCTGACAAGGCGTGGGCGCGCCTTGTACCGTTCGTGAGGAATCGACCATGCGAAAGCTCTTGGCCGGCCGGGAGCGAAGATTTAGCGCTCCTCGCGCAGCAACTTTGAACAACGCAGACGTTCGTTCGCGTCGCGAGAGGGGAGAGTACCTGCCGGCCCAAATTGACCAAAGTTTTCAAGGGCCGGATTGACGACATTTCCATCGTATCCGAAGCCCCCGATCTCGGAACGCTTTTCCATAAACTTTTGGAAAAGCGACCAATCCCCCTGCTTGAGCGCTTGTCTCGTTCCGGACCATCCCAACGAGCCAGAGAGCCATATATGGTCCACCAGCCCCTGGCGCTTCATGTGGTGTCCGACCGTGCCCGATCCGTAAACGCCAACGAGATAACGGCCAGCCAACGCATTCCGCACACTCCTGAAGTAGGGTGCTACCCCTGCAAGATGCTGTGGTGTGTGGTAGTCCCAATCGACTGCAAAATAGATTCCGGAGCCTTCGGGCTGTCCCAACGCGGCGGCCAGATCAAGCGCACGACCGGAGTCTCGCTCTCCAGCCGCACCATGCAAGTCTCTGATATTGCCGCCCGCGCCACCCCGCTGCTCGAAGGCCACAGCTACCGATATTCCAGCACCATGAAGGGCGGCGAGTTCCTCCCCTGTCAGACATTTTGAGGGAAATGGTGTACTATTCCGATGGTTGTAGTACCGGATTACTGTATTGACGCCAGATTCTGCCAAGCACACAGCAAAATCGCCGACGTTCTGCGGGACGTCGATAATATCGTGCATAGTCCGTCTCCCCGAAGGCCGAAATTATATGGAAAATGCGCAGTTTATACGGTCACCTCGCCCTCCCACGCTATTTCTTCGCGCAGCCTTTTGATGTCATTTCCCGCAGCCACCAACGCGGCGCAGACGCAATCAGCTATTCCTCTGTTTGCCCTTGGGTCTATTGCAGAATGTCGCTACGTCTCTGACTATGGGACCGCCGGCTGGAGAACAAGCGCAGGTAGTACGGTGAGTCGCTCGGCCAGCTGAAACGGCCGAAAACCTGCGCGATAGTGGATTGCGTTTGCTCGTTTGACAGGTTCAGCGATGCGGAGAGCAATATCGAGGTGATGGCGAGACTGTCAGCGCTTCCAACTTCGACCACGGCAAGGCAGGTTAAAGATAGACGGACTTCCGCGGAGTCGGATTGATCTAGGACGAGGCAATTGAACGCCGTCGGTTCGCCGTGTTTGCTCAGATAGCTACGGATTGCCTTTGCCAGACCGACGCCAGCTTCATTGCCGTCGGCGGCATTCGCGCAAATTGACGCAAAGGCACTGGGCAATTCCGCCACGTCCATCGTGCGGTTTAGCGTTCTTGAAGTCGTGGCGGTTTCCACCTGGTTCGGTACCATTTGCGCGGCATTCTGCCATGCTCGAGAATCCAGAGTCCGGGTTTGGTCTTCGAATAGTTTCTGGACCATGGCAGAGCAAATCCTCTCCGCCTCGAGCGGTTGGCTGCTCTGCGGGCCGATCACCAGGAAAAGGCCCGCAGCTGTTTTTGCGAATGGGTTCATGTCTGCTTCCCTATGGAAGCGGGACCGGAGTTCGCCGGCACCGGGGGCGCGACAGAGCATCGGTAGTTCGCAAGGGCTTACCGGACCGCTCTATCGCATCCATGATGCGGGCGACGTTCGTCCAAATCCACGCTATTGGTTGGGTGCGCTGCTTTCGCGATCAAAGGCCTGACGATCAGACCTGCGGCTTGATGTCTTGTTGCGGCGTCGAGCCACCGTTGAAAAAGTTCTTGGCCTTCTTGAACTGGTCGGTGGAGTTCTTATTCACAAGCTCCTGGAAGTTTTCGTGATCGGGGCCGCCTTTGCGGATCCGACGGGTCTGAACAAGATTGGTGACCTCGGCATAGTCCATGTCGACGCGGACGTAGTGGGTCGACGAACAAGAGGATTTCAGCTCGAGGAAGTGCTCTTTGAACTCGATCTGCCGCAGAACGATTGCTCCGTAGTCGTAATATCCGCCTGCCCCATTATCGAGAAGGTAGCTCTGGTAGGTGCATGTCAGCGCCTTGTATCGCTGCGCCTTGCCGTTTGCACTGAAGGTGAGATTCCCCATTTCTGTAAGGAAGGACTGGAAATCCAGCAGCAACGATGCCCCGTCGGTAATGATCGCCTTGGCCATCAGCGAGAGGAAAGTAGCTGAGACCGACGTCCCGGCCACCTTTTTTGAAAAACTCTTCAGTTTTTGCCTGCCCATAGAGAGATCTGGAATGTTGCCAACAACATCGGTCCATGTGTTGATATCAAGCTTCTGTGCATCGATGTTCGCATAATGGGTATGCATGTAGTCGTTAATAATTCCTCCTATTGCCAGTAGATTGTCCTGATTCTCATTGAGGGTGCCGCTGTACGTCGGATCGTCGGTTTTTTGGCCGATGAGGTGAAACTGCACTGTCCCTTGAGCGTTGGCGATCGTGTCGTCACTGGGGGGCGCAGCATCTAACTGGGCCAAAACAAGGGGCTTGGCGTAGAAAAATGCGGACGCCGCCTCATAGTGTTCTTTGGAATAGCGCTGTTCATGCTCTTGAACATTCACTGAAAATGCGTTCGACATGCTTTATCCTCCTGCTGTGAGACATGAGCGTTGGTCGAGAGCTTAAGGTGCCCAAAGCGCGGAAACGCCTCGGAGATGAGATGATCTTTGCGTGCCCGCGTCGCCTTATACCAATTCGCTCCGGCCCCCACCTTTGCGTTAGACAGGCTTTTCTCTGCGCCGTATCATTTTGCGATAGCGCAGTGGCGAGAGGCCATGAAACGCCTTGAAGGCTGTGGAGAAGTTGTTGCTGTTCTCGTAGCTGAAGGATTCGGCGACCTTGGCGATGCTTTCATGCCCGTTACGCAACCGGTCAGCAGCCTCCGTCATCCGGTAGCGCCGTAGCCAAGTCATTGGCCCGCAGCCAAACGATGTCTCGAAACGGGTGGTGAGCGTTGTCCTGTTGGTCCCTACCATTCGCGCCAATTCGACGCGGGTGATCTGCTGATCGACCCGCTGCGCCAGCAGACTGCATGAATTCTGAACGATCGGATCGGCTGAGAAGAAAGGCGGGGTAGAACGCTGCGCGAACTGAACGATGCAGGCGGTAAGTCTGCGCAGAACTTCCTGCTCGGTGAGCGGCCACAACAGGTAATCGGAATACCCGTTGGAGAAGACCGCTTGTCGATCCAGGCTCTCTTCCAGAACCAGAGCCAGTTTGACAGGTTCGGGCGAGAGCTTCGCACGCCCGTGCTTGTCGTGAATCGGTTCGCGACAATCGACGATGACGATCTGCGCGGAGCGCCCTGCCCGCAATAAACGGTGATCAAGGATATCGATCTGCCTCAGAGAACTCGCGATTAGTGCCAAGGACTTGCATGCTTCGGGGTCCGAGCCAAGATATGCTGCCAGCATGCAGGCACCTCACAGACACCATGGGAAGCTGGCCTGTGGAAGGCTTGGCGCGGCCGAATGGCGGTCGAAGAGAGGCGGTTTTTGGCCTGTATATAGATGGCTGGGCGTATGATACCTTCTCGTCTGGCCCTGTTGCCTCGCTTCAAATTGTCGAAACCGGCACGGTTTCAATGCGCTGGCACAGCAGAGCCAGCTTCCCCTCCCAACGGGCGAGCAGGGCAATAAACTTTTTCCGTCATATCCTGACGATAGCCCCGGATTCGGATCACGTTTCTTGCCTAGGCGACTCATCAGTCACTTGCCTTCCCAGTTGGGATATTTTGCTCTCAGTTCCCGCCGCCGCGGCGACGGCGATCTCGTGGCGCAGCCAACGATGCTCCGGGTCGCGATGGGAACGCTCGTGCCAAATCAGCGCGACTTCATAGGGTGTCAATTGCACAGGCGGATCCATAATCGCTAGCGGCAGCAAGGCGGCGATCCTGGTCGCGACGCGGCGTGGTACAATCAACAGCAGATCGGTCGCCGCGATCGCCAACGCGGCCGTCAAGATGTTGGAAACCAACACCGGATCGCGACCCTGGAGATCTAACTTGACCAGTTCGTCATGCACCCGGCCGAAGCCGTCTTTGGAGTCCAAGGCAATGGCTGCGTGGCGCAAGGCCGCGAAGCTCTCGATTGTCCATTCCCGCGCCAGGGCTGGATGGTCGTGGCGCAGCAGGCAGGCAAACCGGTCGGAGTAGAGGCTGCGCCTCAAGTATCCGGGCGGCGAGGCGCTAATCTGCCCTATAGCCAAATCGATCTCGCCTAGCTCAAGCCGCCGCATCGCGCCGGAGAGAAGCGGATCGATGACGACGTCCAGATGAGGCGCGTGCTGGCGCAGCCGGGGCAGGAGCCGCGGCAGCAGGACCAGTCCTTGATGATCGGGCATCGCCATTATCGCCTTCGATCGCCAATTGGCTTGGGCAAGACTGCCGTTCACTATCCCGCGGATCGCATCCAGCACCGGCGGCAGCATTCGGCTCAAGCGTTGGGCCTGCGGGGTCGGAACCAGGCCCATGGAGCCGCGAACCAAAAGATCGTCGTTGAAAATGCCACGCAGCCTCCTCAACGCTCGGCTCATCGAGGGCTGGCTCAAGCCCACGTGTCGAGCCGCATGCGTGACGTTGCGGTGTTCCAGCAGCGCTTCGAGAGCAAACAGCAAGTTCAGGTCAATCGACGCCAGCATTTGCCGCTGCCGTGTGGCGCGAGGTTCCGCGACAAACGGCTGCGCCCGCTTTTTTGAAGTTTCGCGACTGCAAGCGAGCTCATCCACGGCCTTCTCCTCTCGTCTTAGTAAGCGGTGTGCTCGCGCTAAGCGTCAGCACATTCGGCATCGCTCAGCGAGGCCGAAATGCTGCCTGATTCACTTGGTCGCGGTCAGCCTCATGCTGGCGAAGCTAGGCCCAGGAACGCGGCAAAGCTCAGCGCTGATCCAGGCCTAACAGAAAGTCGTCGCACCAGCGATAGACGTTGTATTCGCGGAGCCGGCCGATCATCGCCCGCCAACGATCGATCCGCTCATCTAACTGCATGTCCAGGGCTTCTTCGATGGCCCTCGCCATCGCTTCCGGATCGTAGGGATTGACGAGGATCGCTCCGCCTAGCTCTCTGGCTGCGCCGGCAAAACGCGAAAGCACGAGAACACCTGGATTCTGTGGGTCCTGTGCGGCGACATATTCCTTAGCTACAAGGTTCATGCCGTCGCGGAGCGGCGTGACCAGGCCGACGCGTGCCATGCGGTATAGACCGGCGAGCTCGCTGGGTCCAACGGACCGGTTGATGTAGTGAACGGGCATCCAATCGATCGTTCCGAGTTCGCCATCAACGCGCCCCACCCGCTCGGCGACGTCCTTTTGCATCGCCAGATATGCCGGTATTTCCGTGCGGGATTTCGGTGTGATCTGCAGCAGTTGCGTCTTGCCGATGCGGTGGTCGTTGCTCCGCAGGAAGCGGTCAAACGCGACGATGCGGTTCTCGATGCCCTTCGAATAGTCGAGGCGGTCGACGCCGATCGCGACTTTACAACCGGGAATCCTTTGAGAGGGCTCCTGCAGAGTCTCGCTGCGCGCCGCCTGCTCGGCCAGTCGTTCGAACTCGGCCGTGTCGATGCCGATCGGAAAAACGCCGCAGCGAAACACACGTCCATAGGCTTGGCACACACCGTTTGTGATGGGGTCCGGTAACCCCTGACGGCGCAAGCATTCGGCGAAGTTACTAAGATCGTCATCGGTATGAAAGCCGACGAGGTCATAGCACGAAAGCCCGCGTAGCAAATCATCATAGTGCGGTACGGTGAAGAGGATGTCCGCCGCCGGCCACGGAATGTGCAGGAAGAAGCCGATCTTATTGCCGCAGCCGAGGTTCCGCAGTTCTTTCGCAAGCGGGATCAGGTGATAGTCGTGCACCCATATGACGTCGTCGTCGCTGATGAGCGGCTGCAACAGCTTTGCAAACAGTCGGTTGACGCGCTGATATCCGGACATTCGTGCTTCGGAATACTCGGCGAGGTCGACTCGGCAGTGGAAAACCGGCCAAAGAACCCGGTTGGCAAAGCCGTAGTAATAGTCGTCCAAATCTGTCTGCGAGAGATCGGTAAGCGCATAATTGATCCCGCCGGCCTCCCGGCGTGAGATCGGCCCTGACGGGTCCTCCCCGGCTTTCACCTTCCCCGACCAGCCCATCCATAGGCCGTGCCTTCGCCGGAGCGCAGCGCTCAGCGCAATCGCCATCCCGCCTGGCGGCGGGGAACCATGCTCGTCGGGCAGCGAAACCCTGTTTGAGACTACGACCAGTCTACTCATCTCCACTCTCCTGCTCTCGGACATCCCGCCGTTCATGAAAGCTCCGCCCCCTGAGCGATCTGCACAATAAGACATGCAAGTTCAAAAGAAAGGATAGCATGGGTCTAGAAAGGAGATTGGAATTAGATAAAAGGTTGGGCATCATGAGTTTCCTGTAGACAGTGGAATTAACATCAAGGCGAGTTCTGCGTCTGATCAATAAATCTCGACGAATCCATACGAATGTCAACTTTTCAGCGATTTAAATTGAAACAAAGCTGAACTGAATTGGAGCCGCCGGGAGAGGAAGTTGGGTGCAAAAGCGCTCCAGTGATGGTGCCAGAGGACCGGAGCGATACGAATCTCAGCGGGGATAAACCCGGTCTGCCGAACGAGTGGTCGCAGAGGACGGACAATCCATCAAAAACTAGCAGGCTTTGGGGGCACTGTTGCGCAGCAGGAACTCCGCATAGGACCTATTTGTCTGCGCTATTCCGCAATACGCCTGATGAAGATTGTCCCACCTGCTGAGCGTCACTAATTTGACTACCGTCCCCGGCAGCCCAAGCTGCAGTCAATAGGAAGTGACCATGAAGAACATTCTCATCGTCGGTCAGGACGCGTTGACGAGAGAACCGCTTATGGGCTTCTTGTCTAAGCATGAGTTTAACATCAGAGCGGTCGAAAACCGCCAGCAGGCCGCCAGCAATATGGCTTCTGAAGCGATTGATCTAGCAATTGTCGACCTGAGCTACGGCCGAGAGGACGGTTTGCAGTTCGTTCGAGATTTTGGTGCCAAGAGGGATCTTCCGATCATCATCATCAGCGGTGACTTCGTAGATGAGGCCGACAAGGTGATTGGCCTCGAAACCGGCGCTCGCGACTACATTACTATGCCCTTCGGGCTTACGGAGTTCCGCGCCCGCGTGCGCGCCGCTATGCGCCAGCGGCCGGAGCGTGACCGAAACACCATCTACCGTTTCGATGACTGGCGAGTTAGCACCAAGCGTCGGAGCTTGCGCCGGGGAACGGATCCTGACGTCAAGCTCACCGCCGGCGAGTTCAACCTCCTGATGGCCTTTCTCAAGAACCCAGGTCGGGTCCTTTCACGTGAGCAGCTTCTGATGGCGACCCGTGTCTATGATCAGGAGGTCTACTACCGCAGCATCGATGTTCTTATCGTCCGCCTTCGCCGTAAGTTGGGGCAGGATAAGGCGCCGCGCCCGCAGTATATCCGCACCGAGCGCGGCGCGGGGTATATTTTCGACAGTGTCGTGAATATTGAGGAACTAAGGACGCGCCGTGGTTGATGGACGGCCAAGATCGCGCGGGAAGCGAACGTGACCCAGCACCACTGCAGGCGCTTCAGAATATCACGAATAGGGTCAGGCTTTACCTTCATAGGAATGGCCTCCAGCCACCTGGGCACCTCGTACTATCGGCGTTTCGCGGACCGGTAGGGCCGCGCTGATTTCTGCGTGGACTGATGACGGCGATCGCTTCGGAGTTGGTTGTTGAGATTGCCGATTTTGGCATCGCGGTGGCGGTTTGCGCCGCCTTCGTCGTCATGCGGGCGCAGTTCGCCCCTGGTGCCATACGGGCGGGTGAGATTGTAGGCGAGATTGGCCATGCCGATCTTGGTCTGGCCCGCCCGATGCCGATCGTGCCCACGAACAAGAACTCGCGAGCAGCGGCTGTGGCGGCGACGTAACCTTCGGCCTTGCCGATCGCTTTACCAGTCGCCTTCGTCTGTACCATCAGACCGGCATATTCGCGCGAGGCATCCAGGTCGCAAGCCAAGACGCGATTTCAAATAAGGGGCCTCTCGCGGCGCCGACAAGGTTTCGGGATTTTCCGCTCCTCGCAGGTCGGTAGTGACTGTTGCATACGTGCAACTCAAGCGCGAAGAGTTATCTCAAGGGCAACACTATTCTTGAATTCGGCGGTCAGAATGCGAGTAATCAGCCAAACTCGCCCGATCGAGTCTTCTCGCTACGGGCCACCAATCAACCTGGGACGCCCCTGTGAGTGCCGATACCATTGCTGGCGCAGTGAGCCGGGAGAGCCTCTCTTTCCCATACCTCCGCATTAAACCCGAGACCACTGTGCCAGCCCAGCGCCCTCCGCCGGCTGGCAGCAAGATGACGGCTGCCAAACGATGGGGCTCCGTGCTCTAAAGATAGAAAATGACGTTTGGCCTACTGCACACCGGGATTTTGCCTGTGATCGCTGCCACAAGCCATCGGTGGTCTTGGTGGTAACGAAACCGCATGCGTATGTTTGCCCGCTGTGTCTAGACGGCGATCCTGCCGAGCAAACTGAGCGTTTTGACTAACATTCTCGGCAAGCTTAGAAGGAGTGGTTCGCTCGATAACAACAAACCCCGAAAATACCTCGCTCATTGTCCGGGCCACGCGCTATCTGGATCGTGGAATTTCGTTTCATGAAGAAAACAGCGGCAGTTTTTAATGAGAGATGAAGTAACCGATCTTTTAACTGAGTTGGCCCTTTGGGCGAATGTGGTGATGAAATCGGAAAGGGGCGATAGAATTAAAATTTGCGCCGCCTACGACGCCGGTCTGCAGCTAATCGCTGAGCGTACTACGCCCGGGTCTCCGCCCCGACCGGGCATTGAAGCTTGCATCCTGCAGCATGAGAAACTGAAGGCTGCCGAAGACATCAGCTGCGTAGGTTGGATACTGGCCGCGATCGCCACGCGTGTTGGGGAACGAGATCTTCCGAAATGGGAGGAAGCTCAGAAGGTCATTGGCGCCACGGTTCGGTTGCTTAGTCGCTACCGTCAAACTCGCGTTCATTGAAGCCATGGCCGCGTCGGCGGAATGGCATTACAATGCTGTCGAGCATTCCCTGTAGCGTTGCACGGACGATGACGCCGGTAATTTACGGCTGTATGAACTGAGTGCCTCCGTCTCCGGCTGCGTCAGAAAACAGGTAAGTCAGTCGTTGTCGGGTTGGAAAAGAGGAAGGTCGCTGGAAAAGCGCGGCCAACCCGCCTTCGCTTGCACACAGCCTGCGTTTTGCCAGCTCCTCAACCGCAACGTGCTGTCAATCTTCGTCTTGCCATGTCTTGAACGCCGAACTGTTCACGCCATTGGCGCCGCTTTGTCATCCCGTGCCCCGAAATGAGGCCGTCGTTCGAACGATATGCGCAGTTGCTTATCCGCCAGAAACCGGCGAGCCAGATCGGTGTCGCGCTTACCCACGCGTGACACCCAGTCCGAAAACAGGCGAACCGCGCGCCGGTTCATATGCCGCGAAGGACAGACCAGCCAGTATCCCGGAAACTCGATGACCTCGAACTCTATCGAGACCGGAACCAGAGAACCTGACACCAGGTCCTCGAATGCGATGGATGTGCTTTCCAGGACCACACCTGCACCGTCCTTCGCCAGTTGAACCGACATTGACGAACGGTCGAAACGATAGGGATACGTCATGCGGGCGCCCTGGATACCGTTGCACGGCAGCCAATAATCCCACCGGAAATAAGCCTTCACACTGTCGATCAACCGCGCATGGCGAAGCTGCTCGCGCGGATCCGGTGAGATCGCGCGCAGTTCGGCAAGATAGGAAGGCGAGCACATCGGCAGGATCAGATCGTTGACGACGCAATCCGAATAAAGGCCGGCCCAGCCGCCGTCGCCATAACGAAGATCGAGATCGATGACCTCCGTTTCGAAATCCGAGAAATTGGGCGTGGCGTCGACGCGCAAATTCCAGCTCGGATAGCCCTTGCTGAACTCGGCCAACCGCGGCGCCAGCCATTTCTCGCCGAAGGAAGGACTGACGCGCAGGCTAAGCTGGAAGCTTTCGCGCTGCCGCACGATGGCATTACGCACCTCGCGTATGGATTCGAAAGCCTGGGTGGTGGTCTGGAAGAGCCGCTCACCGTCGATCGTGAGCGAGAGATGGCGCTTTTCGCGCTGAAAAAGCCGGACCCCGAGTTGGTGTTCGAGCAGCCGCAGCTGCTGGCTGACCGCCGAAGGTGTCACCTGCAATTCCTGCGCGGCCTTTGCCACGCCGCCGAGCCGCGCGACCGCCTCGAAATGCGTCATCGAATTGAACTTGATGTCTGACATCGTCCTCGTCAGTTAAGCTCAGCTACACAGAATATTAAGAAACGAGAATTGAGCCTAATGTCAATCGGTCGCATCATCCTGTGGTCCCGGAAGGAGATACAGGATGGAGCCGAGTTCAACCCAAAGCTTGGGTAGTGCCGGCAATGTGCCGGCAGTTGGACAGGCATCGACCAGGAAGCCCCTGATCGAGGCTTCCAATGTCAAGAAGAACTACGGCGCAACACGGGTCCTTCGGGGCGTGAGTTTTCAGGTCCGGCCTGGCGAAATCCACGCGCTCCTGGGCGGCAACGGCGCCGGCAAAAGCACCCTGATCCGCATCATCACCGGGCTGATCTCACGCGATGCCGGCGATATTAGCTTCGCCTCGTCGAAGGCCGGCCACACCAGCCCGATCATGGCGGTGGTGCATCAGGAGCTGGCGCTATTGCCCGAGCTGTCGGTCGCGGAAAACATCGGCATTGTGCATGCGAGGTCGGGCTGGTCGCAGATCAGCCGTCGCCGCATGCGCGAAACCGCGCTCGGAGCGCTGCGGCTGATTGACCCAGCGATCGGCGAAGAGATCATCGATTTGCCGGCGCGCAAATTGTCCCTCCACGAAGGCCAGATCGTCGAGATCGCTCGTGCCCTTTCCACCGGAGCCGAAGTGCTGCTTCTCGACGAGCCCACGGCCAATCTCACTGCCGGCGAGACTGCCAAACTCTTCTCGGTGCTGAAGCGGTTGGTGCACGAGGAAGGCATCGGCATCGTCTTTGTTTCTCACCGTATGCGGGAAATCCGCGCGCTCTGCGATGTCTGCACGATCTTGCGCGATGGCGTCACGATCGCGAATGCCACGCCGCTTGCATCGCTCAGCGACGCCGAAATCGTCCAGCAGATGGGCCAACACGCGCAGCGTCCGGCAAGGCACCGCAACCCGCAAAAACACCTCCGACAGGGCATACCAGTCGAACTCCTCGGCCCCGGCGACGTCAGGATAGCGATTTCGTCCGGCACCATCCTGGGACTGGCCGGCGCGCCCGCAGGCCCGACCGGCCTCATTGCTCCCCTGGTGGGCGCCGGACCCGGGGCTGGCTGGCGCCTTTCCGGCGAGGGTTTTGCGGACCGCTTCTCGTCTCCAGCGGCAGCGGCGCGGGCCGGTATCGGCTTTGTTTCGGGCGACCGCGCAACCAAGGGGATCCTTTCGCAGCTGCCCATCGTCGATAACGTGCTTGCAGCACGCAGGGTTCGCGAAAGACGGCGGATCGTGGCCGCAGCCGAGCGGCAGGAATGTCACGATCTCGTTTCAGCGCTGAAGTTGAAAGCCAGCTCGATCTGGGACCTGCCGGCCTCGTTGTCCGGCGGCAACCAGCAGAAGCTTCTCGTCGCACGCTGGCTTGGGCTGCCGCTCCGGATGGTGGTGCTGGAAGAGCCGACGCGTGGCGTCGACATCGGCACCAAGCATGACATTTACGGTTTGATCCGGGAGATGGCCGACGCTGGCGCGATCATCATCTGGTGGTCGACCGAGAACGTCGAACTGCTCGAGCTTTGCGACGCCATTTTCGCCTTTGACACCGATGGGCAGCCGAAGGGATTCCTGCCTGAAGAGCACTACACCGAAGACGGGCTCGCCGAACTGACGGGGATGGCGGCATGACCGACGCGAGCAACGGCACCACGACCACCGACAAACTCCGGACCACCAACTCGCGCGTCCCAGCAGTTCTTTTGTCCTACCGAACGGAAGGCGCGATTGCCGCCGCAATCGTCGTCCTGCTGCTGGCCGTCGGCATGTTCGTGCCCGCTGCACTCAGCATGGGCAATGTGCAAAACATCATCCAGGCCGCCGCGCCCCTCATCATCATGTCACTCGGTGTTTTGCTGGTCGTGGTCACCGGCGGCATCGATCTTTCGGTCGGTTCAGTCTTTTCCTTGACCGGTATGGTGACCGCGCTGGCGATGGCCAGTGGCGCCGACGGACTGACCGCCAGTGCTGCCGGCCTGGCCGTCGGCCTTGTCTTCGGCTCGATCAATGGTCTTCTGGTCACGGTCGTTGGGCTCGCGCCTTTCGTCGTCACGCTCATCACCTACGCGGTGGCGGGCAGTCTGGCCTTCATCGTCACGAATGGTCGTTCGATGCCGATCGGCGCGCCGGATTTCTGGCTCCTGAATTCGGGCGAGATCATCCCGGGCGTCCCCAACCATCTTCTGTTCTGCATCATATTGATGATCGCGCTGGAATACGTCCTGCGAAAGGTCGTGCTCGGACGCTGGTTCTATGCCGTCGGCTCGTCGGCAATTGCTGCCCGGCTGCTCGGCATCCCGGTTCTGCGCATCAAGTTTGCCGCCTATGTCGCTTCGGGCCTGCTTGCCTCTTTCGCCGGCCTGTTGACGGTAAGCTACATCCTCAACGCCGAAGCCACGGCCGGCGCCAGCCTGATGCTGCAGGCAATCGCCGCCGTCGTCATTGGCGGGGCCAGCCTCTTTGGCGGAACCGGCAGCGCGATCGGTGCCGTGCTGGGCGCTCTGATGATCACCTGCATCCAGAACGGCGTGAACCTCATCGGCGTGAACAGCTTCTGGCAAGGCTCCGTCACCGGCGCCGCGATCCTGCTCGCGGTTCTGATCGACCGCTTCAGCAGCAAGAACCGACTCTAGATCATCAACGGGAGGAACCAAGATGAAGTTGAAGACCATACTACTTGCAGCATTGGCGGCGGCCGCCTTGTCCAGCGCATCATACGCACAGGACAAAAAGACCGTCGCTTACATCGCCCCGTCGCTGGACACTCCTACTGGCAATGGGTCGGGTACGGCGTGAAGGAGAAGGCCAAGGAACTCGGATTATGTCGAGTACACTTCGGAAAACTCACCCGCCAAGCAGATGGACAATGCGCGGACCGCCGTGACCAAAGGCGTCGCGGCCATCGTGATCGGCCCCGTCAGCTCGACCTCGACACCGCCGCTGCTCGACTATCTAGCGAAGCAGAAAGTGCCGATCGCCTTTGCCGGCATCGGGCCGCAACCGGGCCTCACCAACTATACGTCCTCGGTCACCGCGAACAACTATGAGACCGGCAAGGCGCAGGGGAAATTCACCTGCGAGCTTGCCAAGGAGCGTGGCGGCAACAAGGTTGGCATGCTGTCGCTGCCGCAGGACCGGGAGAATGCACAGAAATACCTCAAGGGCGCCAAGGAGGCGTTTGCCGCCGACGGCTGCGACCTCGTCCAGATGCTGGAAACGCGGGGTCTGACGATCAACGAGGCCGTCACCCAGGCAAACGACCTCTTGACCGCCAATCCCGACATCAAGGCCATCTACGGCATGTATGACGAAGCCGGCACCGGCGCCGCCAAGGTGGTCGAGACCCGGGGCCTCACCGGCAAGATCGGCATCACCGTGGCCGACGGCTCGCCGACCACGATCGCGCTGCTGAAGAAGGGAGCGATCCAGGGCATCTTCTTCCAGGAGGCGGTGGGACAGGGCATCGACGGAACCCAGCAGGTCTACAACGCACTGACGGGCGCACCGGTGACCCAGGACCTGGCCTTGGTCATGCCTCTTGTGACCGCCGACAAGGTCGAGAGTCCTGAGGCCAAGAGGGTCATTGCCCGCGTCTTTCCGCCGAGCAACTGACCGCCACCCAATGGACCCGCCGGCTTGGCCGGCGGGTCCAGACCTCGAGCAAGGAATCCCGACCGTGGCCGAGCTGCCGTTCATCGATCCGCACCATCATTTGTGGGATCTGGAGACCAATTATTATCCGTGGCTGACCGACGGGGTTAAGCCGTCGGCTTTCGGTGACTACGAGGCGATCCGCAAAAGCTACCTTCTCGACGACTACCTGGAAGACGCCAGGAACCAGACCCTGGTGAAATCGGTGCACTTGGACGTAGGGTTCGATCCCAGCGATCCGGTTGGGGAGACGCGCTGGCTGCAGGAGATCGCCAACAAGCGGGGCTTCCCCCACGGCATCGTCGGCTATGCCGACCTGTCCATACCCGATGTCGGCGACCTCCTCGACCGCCACATGGAATATCCGAACTTCCGCGGTATACGGCAGTCGATGAATTACCATCCTGACCCCGCCAAGACCTATCAGTCGCGTCCGGAGGTCAGCCGGACACCCGAATGGCGACGTGGCTTCCGGGAACTGGCGAAGCGCCGGTTGAGCTTCGACTTGCAGCTCTACTATCCGCAGATGGGCGAGTTTCTCGAGCTCGCGCTGGACTTCCCCGACGTCCAGATCATTCTCAATCACACCGGCATGCAGGTCGATGGCCCTGAGCATTTCGATGCTTGGAGAAAAGGCATGCATCAGTTGGCGCAAGCGCCGAACGTCGCCTGCAAGATCTCGGGTCTCGGCATGGGCGACTGGCGATGGACCGCTGCATCGATCCGTCCCTATGTCGAGGAAGCGTTCGGGGCGTTCGGGGTCGGCCGCTGCATGTTCGCGACGAACTTTCCGGTCGACAAGCTGTTTTCGAGCTTCGATGCGATCGTGAACGCCTTCAAGGAGATCACGCGAGGCTACACCCATGAGGAGCGGCTTGCGTTGTTCCACGACAACGCCGCCCGGTTCTACCGACTTTAGATCACCGGCAAAGAGAAATAGCAGGAGAGTTCGACATGTTGCTGAAGGGCAAGGCCGTGGTGATTTCAGGGGCCGCGAGCCCTCGGGGGATAGGCCGCTCCACGGCAACGCTGATGGCGGAGCAAGGCGCGCGCATTGCTATTCTTGACCTCGATGAGCAACAGGCCCGTGACGCCGCCGAGTCGCTTGGGCCCGAGCACATTGGCCTCGCCTGTAACGTCGCCGACCTCGATGCCTGCAAGAGGGCTGCTGCCGAAGTGGCCGAAGCCTTCGGCAAGGTCGACGTGCTGTGCAACATTGCCGGGATCACGCAGCCCGCAAAGACACTGGATATCGGCCCGGCTGACTGGGACCGCATGCTCGATGTCAACCTACGCGGCGTGCTCTATCTCAGCCAGGCATTCATCCCGAACATGCGCGAAAATGGCGGTGGCTCGATCATCTGCATGTCGTCGGTTTCGGCCCAGCGCGGCGGCGGCATCTTCGGTGGCCCGCACTATTCGGCTGCCAAGGCGGGTGTTCTGGGGCTTGCCAAGGCCATGGCGCGCGAATTCGGTCCCGAAGGCATCCGCGTCAACTGTGTCACACCGGGCCTGATCCAGACCGACATCACCGGCGGCAAACTGACCGAAGCCATGCGCGCCGACATCATCAAGGGAATCCCGCTCAGCCGGCTGGGGGATGCGCGCGACGTCGCTGGCGCCTATCTCTTTTTGGCGTCCGATCTGGCCAGCTACATCACCGGCGCCGTGATCGACGTCAACGGTGGGATGCTGATCCATGGCTGAGAGGATAACGGATCTTGAGATGCCTCGCGCTGGCAGCAATGTCAGCCTGGCCGAACGAGCCTATCGTATCCGCCGACATGCCGTGCGAATGGGCCAAGTCCAGGGCCAAGGTTATGTCGGACAGGCGCTGGGTGTCGCCGACGTGCTTGCCGTCGCCTATTTCCATGCGCTTCGCTACCGGCCGGAGGACACGTTGTGGGAGGGACGCGACCGCTTCCTGCTGTCGATCGGACACTATGCGATCGCGCTCTACGCGGCTCTGATCGAAGCGGGCGTGCTGCCGGAGGAAGAGCTCGAAACCTATGGCAGCGATGAAAGCCGTATGCCGATGTCGGGCATGGCGCCATACACGCCCGGCATGGAGATCACCGGCGGCT
Source organism: Mesorhizobium sp. M0923 (assembly GCF_040319365.1). Taxonomy (NCBI): domain Bacteria; kingdom Pseudomonadati; phylum Pseudomonadota; class Alphaproteobacteria; order Hyphomicrobiales; family Phyllobacteriaceae; genus Mesorhizobium; species Mesorhizobium sp. M0923. The sequence continues at coordinate 26,397 of NZ_JAMYNW010000040.1, forward strand.
CGCTCGGTCACGGCCTTGGCATTGCCGTTGGCATGTGCATGGGGCTGACGCGCAAGCGAAGCGACAGTTTCGTCTACAATCTTTTGTCCGACGGCGAGCTCGGTGAGGGCTCGACCTGGGAAGCCGCGATGTCGGCCGCCCACCACAAGCTCGACAATCTCATTGCCATTGTCGACTTCAACAATCAGCAGGCCGATGGTCCGTCGACGGCCATGCTCTCCTCCGAACCGGTGACCGACAAGTTCGAGGCGTTCGGCTGGCATGCGCAGCGCGTCGACGGCAACGACATCGAGGCGGTCCGCAAGGCCTTCGACCTGGCGCGCGGCCTGAAGGAACCTCGTCCGCGTGTGATCGTTTGCGATACGCGCATGGCCAAGGGTGTGCCATTCCTGGAAACCCGCGACATCACGCATTTCATCCGCGTCGAACCGCATGAATGGGCGCTGGCGCTCGAAGCTTTGGAAAAGGGACGTCCGCGTTGAGGTTGTCAAAATTCGCGCCGCGCCACGCCGCCAATGCCGGTGAGCGCAAGACCACATCGGCGATGATCGCGTCGATCGCGCCCGATGGCGTACCGACACGCAATGCGCCGTTCGGGCACACACTGGCCAGACTGGCGCACCAGCGGCCCGGGATAGTTGGCCTGACGGCGGACCTCGCGAAATACACCGATCTCCATGTCTTCGCACAGGAGCATCCGGACCGCTTCTATCAGATGGGCATGGCGGAGCAGGTGCTGATGAGCGCCGCCGCCGGCCTGGCGCGGGAGGGCTTCACGCCTTTCGCGACGACCTATGCCGTCTTCGCATCGCGACGTGCCTACGATTTCATCTGCATGGCGATCGCCGAGGAGAAACTCAATGTGAAGATCGTCTGCGCCTTACCGGGGCTGACGACCGGCTACGGCCCCAGCCACCAGGCGACGGAGGACATCGCGATCTTCCGCGGGATGCCGAACCTGACGATCATCGACCCTTGCGACGCGCTCGACATCGAACAGGCCACGGAGGCGATCGCGGACTACAACGGGCCGGTCTACATGCGGCTTTTGCGCGGCAAGGTCCCTGTCGTGCTCGACGAGTACGATTACACATTCCAAATCGGCAAGGCACGCCTGTTGCGCGAGGGTGAGGATGTGCTGTTCATTTCAAGCGGCCTGATGACCATGCGCGCGCTGGAGGCGGCGAAGGCGCTTGAAGCCGACAGGATCGGCTGCGCCGTTCTGCACGTTCCGACGATCAAGCCTCTGGACACGAAGACGATACTTGCCGCGGCGCGCCGTCCGGGACGGCTAATGATAGTGACCGAGAACCACACCATCATCGGTGGGCTGGGCGAAGGTGTCGCCGCGCTGCTGATGCGGGAGGGAGTGGGCCCAGTCTTTCGGCAGATCGCCCTGCCGGACGAGTTCCTCGACGCTGGCGCGCTGCCGACGCTTCACGATCGCTACGGGATCTCAACTTCCGAGCTCGTGCGCCGCGTCCGCACTTGGAGCGAGAAGTAAGAGCTCTCCCCATGCAACAGTTGAGCCATCGACTTGAACTGTGAGCTGGCTAACCCCGCCGCGGTTGTCGCGCTCGTCACAGCGTTGTGGACTAAGGACCTGGGCTTCCCTGATGCCTGTCAATCGGGCACATCCTGCGCGGCACTGATTGAGCACCGGCCTCCTGTTCAGATGCGGCTGGACGAGCTGTCTTCCAGTGGTAAGGAGAGAACTTCCTAGGATCTTGAACACACATCGAGGGCATTCGAGGACTTGGTGTCAGGCCCCCTGGTGCCGGTCTCCCGCGAGTTCGACGTAAGCAAGTTTCGGGATGTTGGCTCGTCTGTCCTTCGCGGCATATAGACCGGCGCGCGGCTCGCCTGTTCTCGGAACGGGTGTCACGGCACCGGTTTGGTCGAAGGGTTGGTGGCGCGAAGCGAAAGAAGCTGGCCGCAACTACCTCGCCCGCCAGCAGGGCGACGCCGTCCTGGCCGCCGCCGGCTACAACTTCTCGCTCCTGCTCCGGTGGCGGAAGGCTCTTTTGGGGCTACTCATCGCCGCCCTCAAAAGTCAGCCGAAGGAGCTCGAAGCCTGACGGCCGATTACGGACATCTGCTGTTCGAGCAGGCAATCCCGAGCGACAACGGTGTCGTTGACGAACTGCGGCCTCATTTCGAGTCCGCCCATCTCGACGCACGGGAAGTGTATCATCGTACATCAGGATCGACTTCCATCCTGCGCCAACGGGCCCAGACTCCGGTACCATGCAGGGGTGGAAAGCTCATCTTCGATCTGGCTCGCGATCCGGCTCGCGTTCGTGAGGTTTCTCTGCGCCACCGGTCGCCGGGCTGAAGCGTCAGGATATCGGCGAAGACGCGGCATCCTTGAGCGTCCAGCTTGGGCGCGAGCCAAAGAGTAAATTCGGACTCGCATCAATGTTACGATCGCAAGCGGTGACACTCGGTCCGCAGGCCCAACTTTGATCAATCGCGGCCGGGCGCCAATTCTTTCACCACAGGTCCGCGCGAGCGCGCGCATGCAGTGCCTCCCAGCATTTGTCGGCCGGCGAGCAACGAATTTGCCCTGCAGTGGATGACATTTAGCTGGCCAATCTGCTTGCGGTGATCGATGCGGGGGCAGCATTGTCGGGGTTTGCACGAAATCCGCGTCGCACTGAGCCGGCATCAGCCGCCCCGATCTCGCCAAGCAACAAGGACAGGCCCCACCTAACCCAAGGCCACCGAAGCGGCACGGACGTTCAGTCGATGTTTACCATTCGCTATTATCTTTCGCGAAGCGGCAAAGTTCTGAGTACCGCGCAAGTCAAAGGGCCTGCTCCACACAATGGGGCGGGCCTTTTTGCGTCACTTAGGAGAACGGACTCCAACGAATTGCCGGTTACCTGAAAAATAGGCCCCAGGCTGTGAAACGTCGTACGTGGCCGGGTTGTTGGTGCATCCGCAATCGGTTGGAAGGCAGGCCCCATTCTCGCGATACTCTGCCAGCGTCAGGGCTGGGCCAGCGGTAGGTTAGGGCGTCACGACCCGCAACATGGCGGCTTCATAGACGAACGAAACACGATTTCGTCCATGTTGTTTCGCTTCAAAAAGGCACCGTCCGGCAGTGCGAAGGACGTCCTGAGCATCTGCATTGGGAGAAATTTCCGCGCCTCCAATGCTGACAGTCACTTTCACGCCATGAGAGCGCGTTTAATTAAGTTGGGGTCAATTCGTGGCAGCAGGGTTCGTGCTATGAAGAAGGGACCGGTTCCCAACCGCGGCGAGGCACTTGCCTTCATCAGTGCCAGTCTCAAAGAACTGCAGGCACTGCGCGGCGGGTCTCGTGTATTGTCGCGTCGACTGACCAGTGCGCTTGATGCGCATGGTGGATGCGGTGGGTTCACCTGGGTGACCGCGAGCCCCATCGATGTTTCCTGGTCCAGGGAACCAAAACCTTTAACCGGTGCGAAGAAAAGGCATGACGTCGGCGCGAAAAAACAGCCGGACGGTTACTCCCTCCGCCAGATGCCGTTGATTTCATTAAACCTTTTGTCGGTATCTTCTTGCGGCCCCAATTTCGGCCCTAACGGACAGACTCGTCAGTGAGTCGTGGGGCTCGGGAACAGGAACTTGTACCCTTCCTTGAGAATCCACCGGGCGCGGGCGAGATGAGTTTCCCAGGCTCGGTGCGCCCGCTTCGGTTCCTTCTCGGGATCGATATGCAGCACAGTCCTGGCAACCACGCGCCAATCCTCGTCGTCATAGGCGGCGTCCAGCAGCCACATATACATGGCGACGCGTTTATTGTCGTATGGGGTGAGGTAGGGCTCGCTTGGCGCTTCGTCCGCGACCTCGGGATCCGGAAGCGGGCTGACCACTACGCCGCCTTCTTCGGGTCGCCGATGACGCGCGCCGGCAGATACGCTGGAGCCGGGGGCGGCAGCAAAAAATTGTTGTCAGCTGCAGTGCTCATGCGCGCAATATACATTGCGAATAGTGCCCATTCAACGCTGCGATCAAGATGGACGCGGCACGAGTCTTGCACGGCGCTCAACACGGCGAAGACCAAAGAAAACCGCGTGCGCTCCCTCGGCCATATCAATCGATTTTATCCGACGTGTCACATCCGCGTGATCTAGCGACACCTAATGAAAGCGGCTAAGGGGGACCGTGGTTTGGGGAAAAATTCTTATGAACAGCCAAAAAGACGCAGAGCGTATCCGTGCCGAAATGTCGATCGCACAGGCGATTTACGACGCCATTTGCGAGATGAACGGATCTTCGTACAGGCAAGACAAAGTACCTTTGCGGTGGGATACTTCGTCAGGCACACCGTTGAGCCTGATGAGTATTGACGGCTTTTTCGAATTGCGGGAACTGGCCCGGCGGATAGCGTCGAAGATCGACACGCCTGCGCTCATCAGTCTCAAAAGCCACACCGCGCAGCCGTCGAAAAAGATTGACTTCCACTAGGGTAGATTTGCCATCGCCGTGAAAAGGTTGCTCGAGATCACGTCGAGGATGGCATCCACCTGGCCCGTGGCGCGGTTGTCGCGCTGGTCGACGCCATCCGCGCCTGCGAGGTCGGTGACGCTTGCGCCGACCCAAGCACGCGCGCATTCTGCCCCGAACCAAAAACTGGGGAGGGCCGAATGTTCGAAATCGGAAGAGATTACCGCATCACCATGATTGTAGCGGTTCCGGGCGACTGGAGCGACGAAACTGGCGTCTGGACGGTCGCGGAAGTTGATGGGACGCTAGTGAAACTCACCAATCCCTACACCCCGGACACGATCATTAACACGGCGTCATGGCATTTCGTCCGCGCCGAGATTGTCTAGGCGCAACTTAGAAGTTGTCGAACAGCCCCGCCGCCATCATGCCGCCGATCAGGTCCTGTCCAAGATTGTTAGGGTGAGTTCCGTCTCCAGGACCCATCCAATGAACGTAGTTGAACTGGTTGATGATGAAGCGGCGGTACAGATCGACCACTGGCACCCTGTTTAGGGCGCAGACCTCAAGCATGGCGTTGGCGTAGTCGATCAGCTGGCTTCCGGCTCCTCCCGCAGTGCCGTCCAGCGTCCGCCATATCGGCGTCGTGAAGATGAGCTTCAGGTTCGGCCGGGCGGTCATGATCGTCTGGATGCCGTAGTTGATGGCTCCCTTGAAGGTCGCCCCGGTTATGTCCGCATTGGTGCCGATGGGGCACGTCGGGCCGGCGCCGGTGAAGTCGTTGGTGCCGAACGAGGGGATCAGGTAATCCAGCAGGCTGTAATCCACCGATGCCATGCGCGCTGCAATCGCTGGAAAGGTGCCTCCGATGAGCGTTGCTGCGGCTATCTGTTGGGAAAAATCACCGGAGGCAATGGCATCGGCCAGCCGGTAAAACGAGAACTTGTCATAGTTCGCAGCATGGTTGGCCATGCGGGTACCGCCGCCGCCGCAGTTGGTGATCGTCATGCCGGTGCGCTGGGCAATCTTGGCGGTCGGCGTGATGCCCGGCCAGATGACACTTTCGATGATGCTATCGCCGAAGTGCGCACCGATCTTGCCGGCGAACTGCGAGGCCGGCACGGAGGCAACGTCCTTGGCCAGTTTGTCAAACCGGCCATGGTTATCGATCAGCCGGCCCGGTGCCTTCTGGATGGCCCAGCCGAGAAGGTAGGCATCCGCGGCCAAGGCCCCTGTCGGAAGGATGCGGAGCTGGTGATTAAGGCCGTAGGTAACGTCGTTCTGGGTGACCACGATGGGCAGCGAAATATACGTCAGGCCATTGACCGTTTTGGTTATCTGAGCGGTCTGGGTCACCCCGGACGACACCGGAATGTATTGGATGAACTGGATGGACTGGGCACTCCCCGCCATGAAGGCGAAGATACACCAGACAGTTTCTCCCACCGTCAACCCTGCTTCGGCTACGGGCGTCTTGATGTCGTGCAGCGTGGCCGGCCGGCAGCTTGATGGCCTGGTGCCGAAGGGCGAGCCTGCCGGCGCGTTGACCAGAACAGGAGGAAACCCGCCAGCCGATGCTCCGATCAGGGGGTTGCCAGCATAGTCGTTGGTGACGCCGCTGGCCGCAATGCGGAAGAACGGGTCGATGTTAAGCTTCGGGTGCGCATCCTCCGCCACCATGGCCGCAGATTGGAGAGCCCCGCCGATGTAGGTCAGGCGTGACTTGGCCTTCTGGACAGCCCAGCCGAGCACGAACAGGCCATTCGCACCGACGCCGGCAGCGATGTTGAGCCGAACCAGCAGGCTCGTGCCAAACGTGACATCGTTCTGGGTCGGCGTGACGGTCAGCCCAACGCTCATGTAGCCCAGCCCGCCCGCCACTGCCGGGTTGACCGTGTTGCTCTCGTTGTGCGCCACCGCGATGCTGCCGATGATCTGAAGGCTTTGTGCGGCGATCAGATCAACGATGATTTCAACGGGTTCACCAACCCGCAGGCCGAGGTCGGCAGCGGACACTTTGAGGTCCAAAAGCGTCGCCCCGACCGACAGAGACAAGGCGCCACGCCTGTCGTTCAATTTTGGCGAGGTGATATTCGGAAACGGCTTCGTGTCGGCGAGGGTGCGGCATCCCGCAAAATAGGAATATATTCCGCATGCCGTTAAGGCAAATA
>NZ_JAMYNW010000041.1:0-27237 GCF_040319365.1 Mesorhizobium sp. M0923
GACGATGCTCATGGGTGCCTCCTGGAAGCGAGACCATGGAGCAAAGGACGTGCGGGCGTTGTGCGGAAAACCGCAAATGTTGTGCTGGATGCCGTAGACAGGCTGGCCGGACAGCACCCCCCTCTGGCCTGCCGGCCATCTCCCCCTCAGGTGGGGAGATTGGACGTCACTTCAGCTTTCGCCAATCTCCAAAGTTGTCGAGTGAGCTTTGCTTGCGAAGCTACCAATCTCCCCCCTTGAGGGGGAGATGGCCGGCAGGCCAGAGGGGGGTGGGCGGGAACTCAGCGTGGAGCGATTAACGCCGCTAGTGCCTCCTCATCACCTTCGGCGCGTGGCCATGCTCCTCCCGGAACGCGCGGGCAAAGCTCGACATCGAGGCGAAGCCGCAGGCCAGCGCCACGTCGCGCACCATCAGCGTCGAATGCGCCAGCAGGTCGGCGGCGCGCTTGAGGCGCAGACGGCGGTAGTAGCCGTTGGGCGAGATGCTGAGTTCGGAGCGGAAATTGCGTTCGAGCTTATCGGAGGAGACGCCGAGCTTGTTGGCCAGTTCCGCCATGCCGAGCCGCTCTTCGACCGCATCCTCCATGATGGCGATGGCCGACAGCACCAGTTCGTTCTGCACGCCGGTCCGCAGCCTGAGCGGCATCAGCTTGCGGTCGACGCTGGAGCGCAGCGGGCTGTGCACGAACCATTCGGCGACGCCGGCCGCAAGCTCGGCGCCATAATCGTTGGTGATGATCTCCAGCATCATGTCGAGACTGCCGACGCCGCCGGCCGAGGTGAAGCGCTTGCGGTCGATGACATAGAGATCGCGCCTGAGCTCGATATCCGGAAACGCTTCGATGAAAGCCCACTGGCTGGTCCAGTGCAAGGTGCAGGCATGGCCGTCGAGCAGGCCGGCCCGAGCCAGGAAGAAGGCGGCATCCGCCACCGCGCCGATATGGGCGCCGCCGCGCAGGCTCCTGCGGATCCAGCTCACCGCATCGTGCGCGACGAGATGATCGGCATCGCCGCCCGAGCAGACGACGACACGATCGACCTTCGGCGCGTCATGGGCGGCAAAGCCGGGCTGGATGACGACGCCATTAGAAGCCTCGACCGGGCCTTCGGTGGCGCCGACGATTATCCAGCGATAGCAGTTCCGCTTCGCCAGCACGTTGGCGGCGCGGAGCGGCTCGATCACCGAGCTGAACGCCATCATCGGAAAGCCAGGGAAGACCAGGACGGCGAAGGTGAGAGGGGCTTCGCTTGCCGTCGGTTGGTTGCGTTGTCGGTTGTTCATAGCTTCCGGAGCCGGGAGGATCGGGTCGCTACAATTCAGGCAGAATTGGCCTGGGTCAACGGAATAGCGTGCGGGGCGCGACACAGAACAATTGTCGCTTGTCGGTGATCCTTCACCCCCCTCTGTCCTGCCGACGTCTCGCAAGGTTTCTTGTTACCGGGCCCAACTCGCCAGCGCCTGATCCAGATCCGCGATCAGATCATCGCCATCCTCGATCCCGGCCGACAAGCGCACCAGCGAATCGGATATCCCGATCTCGGCGCGTTTTTTCGCAGGGATCGAGCCGTGCGTCATCAGTGCGGGGTGCTCGATCAGGCTTTCGACGCCGCCGAGGCTTTCGGCCAGCGTGAACAGTTGCGTGTGTTCGAGGAAACGCTTGGTGCCAGCAAGGTCGCGGTCGAGCTCGATAGTGATCATGCCGCCGAAGGCGTGCATCTGCCGCCTGGCGATGGCGTGCTGCGGATGGCTGGGCAGGCCGGGATAGATAACACGGCGGATGTCGGGGCGGCTTTCCAGCCAGTGCGCGATCTTCTGGCCGTTCGACGAATGACGCTCCATCCTCAGCGCCAGCGTCTTCAGGCCGCGCAGCGCCAGGAAACTGTCGAATGGCCCGGAAATGGCGCCGATGGCGTTCTGCAGGAACTTCAGCCGATCGGCGAGATCCTTGTTGTCGCCGACCACGGCGACGCCGCCGACCATGTCGGAATGGCCGTTGAGGTATTTCGTCGTCGAGTGAACAACGATATCGATGCCGAGCTCCAGCGGCCGCTGCAGATAGGGGCTGCAGAAAGTGTTGTCGGCGACCGACAGCACGCCTTTGCGCCTGGCCAATGCCGCGACGCCTTCGAGATCGACGACACGCAGCAGTGGATTGGTCGGCGTCTCGACCCAGAGCAGCTTGGTTTCCGGGCGGATCGCCGCTTCGACCGCGGCAAGATCAGTGAAGTCAACGAAGTCGACCTGGAGGTTGGCCGAGCGCTTGCGCACCCGCTCAAGCAGCCGAAACGTGCCGCCATAGATGTCGTCGGTGGCGACGATGTGGGCGCCGGAATCGAGCAGTTCGAAAATAGTGGCGATCGCCGCCAGCCCCGAAGCGAAGGCGAAGGCGGCTGTGCCGCTTTCGAGGTCGGCCACAGCGCGCTCGAAGGCAAAGCGGGTCGGGTTCTGGCTGCGGGCATATTCAAAACCCTTGTGCACGCCCGGGCTCTGCTGGCCATAGGTCGAGGTCGCGTAGATCGGCACCATCACCGCGCCCGTCGTCGGGTCGTGGCTCTGGCCGCCATGGATGGTGCGCGTCGAGAAGGCGAGGCGGTTCCTGCCCGATACGGTGGCTTTGACGGTCATCGGGCGCGCCTCAGATGGTTGATCAGGTCGATACGGGTTATCAGGCCAATGAATTCGTCGCCATCGAAGACGATAGCCACCTCGTTGCGGTCGAACACCGGCAGCAGCGCATCCAGCGTCTGGCTGGCCTGCAGCGTGTGCAGGGTAGAGGTCATGGCCGTACTGACCGGGGCCTTGAAGCGGTCCCAGCGGCTGTCATAGGGGCCTTCGACCTTGGCCAGGATATCGCTTTCGTCGATGATGCCGACGAGCTTGCCCTCGTCCAGCACCGGCAGCTGCGAAACATCCGAGCGGCGCATGCGGCCATAGGCGTTGAGCAGGCTTTCGTCGGGGCCGACATACACGGTGTCGCCGGTGCGATGCGAGCGCATCACCAGATCGCGCAAATCGCCATGCTGCTCCTGCTCGGCAAGGCCCTGTTCGGCCAACCAGAAGTCGTCGAACACTTTCGACAGATACTTGTTGCCGCTGTCGCAGACGAAGGTGACGACGCGCTTCGGCACGGTCTGCTCGCGGCAATAGCGGAGCGCCGTCGAAAGCAGCGTGCCGGAAGACGAGCCGGCGAGGATGCCTTCCTTCGAAAGCAGGTCGCGCACCGCCAGCATGCTCTGCTTGTCGGGGATGGAATAGGCCTTCCTGACCAGCGACAGATCGGCATTGGGCGGGACGAAATCCTCGCCGATGCCTTCGACGGTCCAGCTTCCGGCCTCTACCATCTTGCCGGTCTTGATCAAAGGCGCCAGCACCGAGCCGACCGGATCGGCCAAAATCATCTCGGTCTTCGGCGAGACTTTCGCGAAATAGCGGCCGAGCCCGGTCAGCGTGCCGCCGGAGCCGACACCGACGACAACCGCGTCGACGTCGCCTTCGAGCTGTTGGAAGATTTCGGGTCCGGTCGTGGTTTCATGAGCCAGCGGATTGGCCGGGTTGGCGAACTGGTTGGCATAGAAGGCGCCGGGCAGCTCGACGGCGATCTTTTCGGCCATGTCCTGGTAATATTCGGCATGGCCCTTGCCGACATCGGAGCGCGTCATGCGCACTTCGGCGCCGAGCGCGCGCAAATGCTGGATTTTTTCGCGGGACATCTTGTCGGGAACGACGAGGATGATGCGGTAGCCCTTGGGGATGCCGACCTGGGCGAGGCCGAGACCGGTGTTGCCGGCGGTCGCCTCGACGATGGTGCCGCCGGGCTTCAGTCTGCCCTGTTTTTCGGCGGCGGCAATCATCGACAGCGCGATGCGGTCCTTGATCGAGCCGCCGGGATTCTGGCTTTCGAGCTTGATGAACAGCCGGCACTTGCCGATGTCGAATTTGGTCAGCTCGACGACCGGCGTCTGCCCGATCAGATCGAGAACCGAGGCATAGGGCGGGCGCAAGCGGGACGATGCGTCGTCCGGTGCCACGATCTTGTGCTTGCTCATGTCAGATGCTCCGTTGCCAGAATGAGCAACCGCCCTGGAAGACGGCAACCTACCGTCTTTTCCAGCCGTTTGCAGTTGTAAAGAAGATAGATCGTGCCAATCCGGCCGCCAGCAGGGGAATGGAATTTCGCGAAAGCTTCGCCAGCCTCAAGGCTGGGCAAAAGATTTGCAGAACCTGCTTAGGGTTCAGGCGATCGCGGCCTGGGCTTCGATCTCGATCAGAAAATCCGGATTACCGAGGCCGGCGACGCGCAGCACTTTGATGATCGGGGCACGCCGCGGTTTGCCCAGAAGGCCATCCAGGCGCCGAAGGCCGGCCCTATGTCCAGGTCGCCGGCGATATAGACCGAGAGGCTGACGAGGTCTTCAGGCTTTGCCCCACCGGCTTCGAGCACCTTTGCCAGGTTGGAGAGCGCCTAAGCGGTCTGCGCAGCGAGATCGTCCCTGGCGACGATCCGGCCTTGCGCGTCGACCCCATTCTGGCCGCCGACCAGCACGATGCGCGCGGATGGCGGCAGCGACACGCCTTGCGAATAGGCCGGGTTGCTGTGCATGCCCTCGGGGTTCAGCCTTTCGATGGTCACTGCGCTTTTCCTCCTCAGCGAAAACTATACCGCGGCCGCCTGGCCGTCCGTAGGGTCGCACGGCACAGAACGGCAATCGTGCGGCCGTTTCAACGCACCATCTCGTTCGTTGCCGCCGCTGATTCCGCCATGCTACCCGGCGCTGGTCGAACAGCAATGCAAGGAATGGCCGATGAAGATTCTTGCCTATGACAATTTCAAGCCCGGCGTCACGCTCGACGACCTGCGGCCTTATTTGCGCGACGAAGTGTCGAACGTCTGGCGGCTCTGGAAGGCGGGGATCGTGCGCGAGAATTATGCGCGCGGCGATATTGGCGGCGTCATCATCGTCTTCGAGCTCGACAGCGTCGCGGAAGCGCGGCGCTACACCGAGGACTTCCCGCTGTCCAAGGCCGGGCTGCTGGAATGGCACTTCATCGCCTTCGACGCGCCATTGCCGCTGGAATTCCTGTTCGACCCGACCGTCGACATCGCCAAGCCGTGGGACCGGACGGCGGCATGATCCGGTCGCGCGACGGGATCGAAATCCCGGCCAGCCTGGCTGAGTGGTGCGATCCGCGCCGCACGGCGCTGGTGGTCTACGACATGCAGGTCGGCATCTGCCGCCAGGTGGCCGGCGCCGCCACCATCGTCGAGCGCACCGGCACGGTGCTGGAAGCGGCGCGCGTGGCCGGAATGCGGGTGGCGTTCACGCGCCATCTGTCGCTGCCGCGCAAATGGATGGGCGCGACGCAGCTGCGCACCGCCATGGCCTGGCAGCGGCGCGACAGCCCCGACACAGTTGAGCCGTGGTTCCCGCGCGACGCCGAAGCGACGCGGATCGTGCCCGAGCTGGAACCCCGCGATGACGAGGCGGTGTTCGACAAGCTCACGATGTCGGCCTTCGATTCCACCGCGCTCGGCTTTGCCTTGCGCGATTGCGGCGTGCGCACGATAGCGCTCGCAGGCATCGCCATGGAGATCGGCATCGAGCCAACCGTTCGCCAGGCGACCGACAATGGCTTTGTCGCCGTGGTCATCGAGGATGCCTGTGGCTTCGGCAACCGCGAGGCGCGCGACCGCTCGATGGCGACGCTACGCTTCCTCGGCGAAGCCGTTGTCACCGATGTCGCCAGCTTCTGCAGCGCGCTTGCCGGACCGGGTTGAGGACAGTCGGCTTGCTAGAGCGATCCACCCTTTCACGCAAACGTCGAACCGCTCCATCGCTTTGTCTCGCAATTGCGGACAGAAAACCGCTCCGCGCTTCCCGGAATTGATCTAGGTGGCTGCGCTATCGGTGCGAAAACGCACGCCCTCGGCGCGGCCATGCACGCTTCCCCAGTCGTAGAGCGCCTGGAGCGCGGCGGCGAGATCTTCACCGCGCCCGGTCAAGGCGTAGCGCCCCTTGCCGTCGGGCGACATCTCGAGCGTGACGAAGCCGATCTCGACAAGCTCGGCCAGGCGCTGCGTCAGCATCTTGTCCGAGAGCGAGGGGATCAGCCGGCGCAGGTCGGAATAGCGCATCGGCTGTTCCTTGACGTGCGCCAGGATCACCGTCTTCCATTTGCCGCCGAGCGCGTCGAGCGCGAACTCGACCGGGCAGCCGTAGAGTCTTCCGCGTTGGGTCATGCGCCATGGTAGGCAAGGCATGGTGACGACGGAAGCAGAATTCGCCCGGTCATCTGGCCAGGGGTCGCGGCTCACGGCCTCGCCGGCCACAAAATCCAGGGAGGAGAACGAAGATGAGCGTACGCGACGCCAATCCGGTCAACGCGCAACAGCCGAAACGTGTGGCGATCGTCATCGCCAACCCGGCTGTCTCGACCACCACGGGCTGGCCGGTCGGCTTCTGGCGGAGCTAGCTCCCGCACCCCTGGTTCGCCTTCACCGCGAGGTTATGCGGTCGAGATCTTTTCACCCAACGGCGGCGGTCTTGCATCCGAAATTGCGTCAAGACAAAGGGGGCCTTATCCGAGCAATCGCTTGCTTAGCCGCGCACACTGCACGCGAATATCGGGAATGGCGTCGATCTCGAAGAAGGTGCCGCGCGTCAGCGGCCCGACCGCCAAAATCTTGGCCGATACTGTGCCATCGCCGGCGATGACCTCGCAGTCCGCGGTCACATCGAGGCCGAGCCGCAGCGGATCCGGCCGTGCCAGCCCACGGTCGACCAGCGACCGCACCACGCTGTTCGAGGTGGTCGAGATATCCCTGGCGATGCCGGTGCAATCATAGATGCGGGCGACATCGAACCTTTCGAGGCGCTGCGTGTGGCGGGACTGGACCTCTACGGTGTAGCCTGCGGCGATGTCGACGATGCGGCCGGCGACAAGCCGGATGCGGCCGGCCTGCACCGCCTCCGTAACGCGGGCGTAGACTTGCGGCGCCATGCGATGGCGGTGGATGTCCCACCACGCCTTGGTGTGCTCGACAAAGCGGCGCTTGGCCGAGGACGGCCAGTTCTGCCAGATCTTCTGGTTGAAGGGCCTCAGACCGTCGACGACGTCGCGCCAGTCGATGCCGGCCTTCTGGTTTTCCCGGATCAGGTCGCGGAACCAGCCGACGAAATAGGAAAGCTGGGTGCCGAGCGGGATATCGGCAACGTCGAGCTTGATGGGATTGCCCTTGCGATGCGGCGAAGGCAGCAGGCCGCGCCGCGACACCGCGACGATCGCGCCGCGATGACCGCGCTGCTCGAGCGACAGAAAGGCATCGACCATGCTCAACCCCGTGCCCAGCACCAGGACTCGGGCTTCGGGGTCGAGCGCGCTGTCGGCCTCGGATCCCATCCTGATCGCGTGGCCCTGCCCCGCCCCCGGCTCCTCGTCATGGCCGGTCGCCAGCACGGCAAGATGCGCAACCACGCTGGTGCCGTTGGCCAGCGCCACCTCGACGCCGGACGCGGTCGGCGAGATCGACAGGCTCTCCTCGCGGATCAGGCGCAGCCGGCCCGTCTGCTGCTCACGCGCCTCGAGTTCGTCGAGCAGCTCCTTGAGATAGCGGGCGTAGACGCTGCGCGGCGCATAGACCGGTGCCTGTTCCGGCGTTGCCAGGCCGCGTTCAAGTAGCCAGCGCGAGAAATTGCCGGGATCGTCGGCATAGGCGCTCATGCCCAACGCGCTGACATTCAGCACATGGGCTGAGAGCAGCGTTGAATAGGCCATGCCTTGCCCAAAATGCGGGCGTTTTTCGACCAGGCTGACGCGGAGATCGGGATTGGGCGACTTCAGCAGATGCGCGGCAAGCACGACGCCGCTGGCGCCGCCACCGACAATGATGATCGAAGTTGGAATGATCGAATTTGCGCGTCCGGTCATGCGCGCACCAATTGTCTTGGGAGCCATTGGTTCCGGAATTCTCGGGTCAGGCTTTGTTGATTCAGGCCTGGATTTTCAACGGCACCGAAAGGTCTTCGTCGCCGGCGATGTCGCGCATCTCGGCGAGGCTGCGCTGGTCCAGCACCTCGGCGATGGCCTGCCGGACCTCCAGCATCAGATGTCGGACTTGGCATGTCGCCTCGTTGCAATCTTCGCAGCGCTGATACTGGGTGCGGCTGGCGCAAGGAATGGGGGCAAGTGGCCCGTCGAGCACGCGCACGACGTGCCCGACCTTGATCTCGTCCGCTGGGCGCGCCAGGCGATAACCGCCCTCCTTGCCCTTGCGGCTCTGGACGAAACCGGCATTGCGCAATTCGCCAAGGATGGCATCGAGGAACTTTTTCGGAATATTGTTTGCGCGGGCGATGTCGTTGACGAAGGCGAGCTGTCCAACCGGCAGGCGCGCCAGATGAACGAGCGCCTTGAGGCCGTACTTACCTTTTTTCGTGAGCATAACCCGAACGTTTCTCTGTCATGCGATGACCCAAGGCCATCGGTTGCGAAACGCCTGGCGTGCCTCCCCGCCGCGTCCAAGCTGTCACTACAGATAAATTCTAGTGACATGATATACAAGCCAAGAAACGTTGATTTTGTTTCGTTTTCAAGCCGCAATGGCCATTTTGGCCGGGGCTTGTGCCCCTACGAGCACAGGAGCCGCCGCCAATGGGACACCGGCAACTGGCCGGCGACAGGAATGTCCCGACCGGCCGACAGCAGCTTCTGTCCCTGAATTTGAAGGCCAAAGCATGCCGCGCGCGGCAACAAGGAGGGTGGCGTCGCTCATCGTCCTCTCCAATCCTTCAATGTCCATAAGAATACTAGACTTAACCCCGAGCACAGGAAATTCACTTTCAATTGTTCGGCCGTTCGCAGCATGGATTTGCCGGTGACCGGGCCAAAACGGAAAATTCTTGTTTGCGGCTGATGGCGCAATCACCGGTCGCTCCAACGGACAGCGAAGCCAGAGGCGAGGTGGAGCCAAGAAGGCAATTGAGGTGCTGCGCCATTGTTCAAAGCAGCGACGCAGCGGAGACCCGAGGATCGATGCCGCTATACTGACCAATGAATGCAGATCCAATAGTGCGCGCCATTCCGTCTCTGTTTCGGCTGACCTGACCGTCAACAGACCTTAGGCCGAGGCCCGCTGCAGCCGCCATATCCGCCTTCGCGCCGCGCCACTGACGGCTTTTTTCTAACAAGACGGCAATGGTTGGAAGGATTTAACTCTACAAGCCTTATAGACTTAGCTGACTATGAGGGAGCGATCCGATTTTTCTCTTTTCAAGGAGCCTTTCATGTCCACTATTTCGCGACGCGTCGTTCTCCTGTCCTCGGCGGTTCTGGCTGGTGCCGGCTTTCTCGGCCCAGCCCATGCGAAGGACCTCAAGATCACTATCGGCTACCAGACGGTCGTCGAACCCTCGAAGGTGCCGCAGGCCGACGGCGCCTATGAGAGCGCGACCAAGGCGGCAATCGACTGGCGGAAATTTGATTCCGGCGCCGACGTGATCGCCGCCGTCGCTTCCGGTTCGGTCGACATCGGTTATGTCGGCTCGAGCCCGCTGGCGGCGGCGGCGAGCCGCGAGCTTCCCATCCAGACCATCTTCATTGTCGGGCTGATCGGCGAATCCGAGGCCCTTGTCGCCCGCAACGGCGCCGGCATCGAGAAGGTCGCCGACCTTGCCGGCAAGAAGGTGGCGGTACCCTTCGTCTCGACGACGCATTACAGCCTGCTTGCGGCGCTGAAGCATGAGGGTGTCGAGCCGAAGTCGGTCGATATTCTCAATCTGCGGCCACCGGAGATCGCGGCGGCATGGGCGCGCGGCGACATCGACGCCGCCTATGTCTGGGATCCGGCACTCGGCCAGATCAAGACGTCGGGCAAGGTCGTGCTGGATTCCTCGCAGGTCGCCGCCTGGGGCGCGCCGACTTTCGACGCCTGGATCGTGCGCACCGACTTCGCCGAAAGGAACCCGGAGGCGGTGCGCGACTTCGTCAAAGTGACGGGCGCTGCCTATGCCGAATTCCTGGCCAAGCCGGATCAATGGTCGGTGTCCTCGCCGCAAGCGGCCAAGATCGCCAGGATCACCGGGGCCAAGCTCGAAGACGTGCCGCAACTGCTGAGGGGCTATGTCTTCCCGACGCTCGAGGAGCAGGCCTCGGACAAGTTCCTCGGTGGCGGCACGGTCAAGGCAGTCGAGGCGACGTCGGCCTTCCTCAAGGAGCAGGGCAAGATCGACGCCGTGCTGCCGGATTATTCGAAATACGTGTCGTCGAAATATGTCGGCGAGGCGCTTGCCTCGAATTAGCGACCGCTCAATGCGCGCGTCCTCCCTTCCCTGACGCGCGCGTTGCCTGCAGATTCAGAATATCGGCGACGCCACATGACGCATCTCCTGCTCGACAAAGTCTCGATTCATTATGAAGGCCAGCCGGCGCCGGCCGTCGAACGCGTGTCGATTGACGTCGCCAAGGATGACTTCGTTGTCCTGGTCGGCCGCTCCGGCTGCGGCAAGACCTCGCTGCTCAATGTCGCTGCGGGCCTGGTCGAGCCTGTGCGCGGCAGCGCCACGGTAGGCGGCAGGCCGATCACGGCGCCAGGCTCGGACCGCGCCGTCGTGTTCCAGAACGACGCGCTGTTTCCGTGGCTGACCGCGCGGGAAAATGTCGCCTTTGCGCTCAGGCTGCGCGGCGTCGGGCCAAGTGAACGGGCGCGGCGCGCCGATGCGCTGCTGGCGCTGGTGAAGCTCGACGGTGCCGGCGACAAGCGCATCTGGGAGCTTTCCGGGGGCATGCGCCAGCGCGTCGGCCTGGCCCGGGCGCTGGCGGCCGAGCCGCAATTCCTGCTGCTCGACGAGCCGCTGGGCGCGCTCGATGCGCTGACACGGGAACGCATGCAGACAACGCTGCTCGATCTGTGGACGGCAAGCAATGTCGGCGTGCTGATGGTGACGCACGGCATCGAGGAAGCGCTGGTGCTCGCAACCCGCATCATTGTGCTGGCTCCCGACCCTGGGCGGGTGGTGCGGAGTTTCGAAACCGGCTTCAGCCGGCGCTATGCAGCCGGCGAGGCCATTCGCAGCATCAAGGCCGATCCCGCCTTCGCCGCGGCGCGCGGCGAGCTGACCGATGCGATCTTCGAAGGAGAGGCAGCATGACCGTTACCTCCTATACCGAGCGGCCGCAGCGCTCCAAGGCCGACGACGGAGCCGACGCGCTGTCCGTGCCATGGTCGCGGTCGCGGCCGAGACGCAGCCGCGTTTCGGCCCGCATGGTCAGCGCGATCACTGTTCTGGTGGTGCTGGCGGCGTGGGCACTGTCGGCCCGCCTGCAATTGGTGTCGCCGGTTTTCCTGCCGTCGCCCGTGGCAGTCTGGAACAAATTTGTCGTCGTCGCCCGTGACGGCTTTGTCGACGCGACGCTGCTCCAGCATATCGCCGCCAGTCTGTGGCGGGTATTTGCAGCGCTGATCGCGGCCGTTTTCGTCGGCGTTCCCATCGGGCTGGCTATCGGCATCAGCATCATAGGGCGCGGCATCTTCGATCCGCTGCTCGAATTGCTGCGGCCGATCCCGCCGCTGGCCTATCTGCCACTAATCATTATCTGGTTCGGCATTGGCGAGCCGTCCAAGATCCTGGTGATTGCCATCGCCATGCTGGCGCCGGTCGCGCTGTCGACGGCATCGGGTGTTCGCGGCGTCTCGCAGGAACGCATCAATGCGGCACGCGCGCTTGGCGCGACCCGCACGCTGCTTGTCCGGCACGTGATCCTACCCAGCGCACTGCCCTCGATCCTGACCGGCCTGCGCATCGCGCTTGGCGCCGGCTGGTCGACGCTGGTTGCCGCCGAGCTGGTGGCGGCGACGCGCGGGCTCGGCTTCATGATCCAGTCCGCCGCCCAGTTCCTCGTCACCGACGTGGTGGTGATGGGCATACTGGTGATCGCGGCCATTGCCTTCGTGCTCGAATTCATCATCCGCAGGATCGAGCGGGTGCTCGTCCCGTGGGCGGGGCGGGAGTGACCGGATCGGAGACGTGACGATGCCCCATTCCACCGCTGTGCTGCTTGCGCGTTTCGGCCATTGGCTCCGCCTGATCAAGGCCGGAGACAAACAGCCGCCTGAGGACGAACGCAAAGCGCCGACGCCGGTGCATCTGGACGCGGAGCGCAACCGCTTACCGCCGCGCGACGAAAGTTTCTACTGGGGCTGGCAATACTGGTCGCGGTGACCGGCCGCCACAGGTCCGCTGTGCGCTGCTCTGGCGGGAGCCTGAGGATCGACGCCTGCTCAAACGCGCGAACGGTTCGCCCAGGCCAGGCCGGCCAAGCCAACCAGCGCGGTGACGATGCCGACATAGAGCCATTGCGACTGGCCGGTCATGAAGCTGCCGCCGATAAGGCCGATGCCTTGCAATGACCACAGCACGCCGATGGCGAGCACAATCAACGCCAGCAGATTTTTGATCAATCTCATTGCTAAAACTCCTTTCCAAGTCGATCATCGGCCGCGCTCCTGCCGGAATGGAACAGCGAAAGAAGCGGCCCGGTCAGGCCAACTTCTACTTAGATGCAAATCTCTGATCTTGTGCAAGACGTGCTGAGGTCGATGCGAAGATCATCAAAGAAGCTGTGCCTTGCTGCGGAAACTCTCTGACAAATTGTTTCGCACCGACTCCAAACGTGTAACATTGTCATGGAACCGACAGATCATTGCCGCATTTGCTGCCTCATTCGCCTCTAACCGCTGCGGGTCTGTCAACGGAGCCAGTCCCCAACACATGAACAAAAGCAACCAGACCGCGCTTGCCGCGGCCATGATCGCGGCTGGCCTGATGGTCGGCGCATCCACTGCCAGCGCCGCCGCTCAGTGCGGCCGTGCCTCCTGGTACTCACTGCATTCCAGAACCGCTTCCGGCGAACGCATGAACCCGTCGGCGCTGACCGCAGCGCATCGCAGCCTGCCGTTCGGCACCAAGCTGAAGGTGACCAACCGCAACAATGGCCGCAGCGTCGTCGTGCGGATCAACGATCGCGGCCCGTTTATCAGGGGCCGCGTGCTCGATCTGTCGAAGGGCGCCGCCAGCCAGCTCGGCTTCATCAGCTCGGGCCATACCGCCGTCTGCATGGCACGCGTCTAACAGTCAGAGCGCCAGGCCGGACACCTCCTCCGACGATCGCACCGATAGGCGTACCCTTGGCTACGCCTTCGCAGGTGCACATTGAGCCGGCTGTTGCCGTTGAAGGCGGATTCCCAACATCTTGGACGAAAGAATGAGCATAAATCACGCAAGTTGACGTATTGCATCGCAGCAAATTGTTGCTAACCTCCCGCAAGACAAGGCTCGGCGCTGCTCGTCGGCCCTTCGATCGCAGTCGGCAGCGGGGTTCTCGATGTTCTACCAGCTTTACGAACTGAACCATGCCGCCTTGCAGCCGGCCCGCCTCTATGCCGATGCGGTGCGCCTGTTCTACTCCAATCCGCTCAATCCGGTTTCACACACGTCCTGGGGCCGCTCGGTCGCGGCAACGGCCGAATTGTTCGAACGCACGACACGCCGCTACGGCAAGCCGCAATTCGGCCTGACCAAGACCGTGGTCGACTGGAAAACCGTCGAGGTCAGCGAACGCACCGTCTGGTCGCGGCCGTTCTGCAATCTGGTCCGTTTCGAGCGGGCTGTCCCGGCCGGGCGCCGGCCGGATCCGAAGCTGTTAATCGTCGCACCGATGTCGGGCCACTATGCGACGCTGTTGCGCGGCACGGCCGAGGCGATGCTGCCCTATGCGGACGTGCATATCACCGACTGGGTCGACGCCCGGATGGTGCCGCTTGCCGACGGCAGCTTCGACCTCGACGACTATGTCGACTACATTGTCGACATGCTGCATGCGCTGGGACCCGACACCCACGTGATGGCGGTGTGCCAGCCGTCGGTGCCGGTGCTGGCGGCGGTGGCGCTGATGGAAGCCAAGGGCGATCCTTTCGTGCCCTCGACGATGACGCTGATGGGCGGCCCGATCGACACGCGCCGCAACCCGACGGCGGTCAATTTGCTGGCCCAGGAAAAGGGCATCGACTGGTTCCGCGACAACGTCATCATGCGCGCGCCCTGGCCGGTGCCGGGCTTCGGCCGCGAGGTCTATCCCGGTTTCCTGCAGCTTTCGGGTTTCATGAGCATGAACCTGGATCGCCACATCATCGCCCACAAAGACTTCTTCATGCACCTGGTGAAGCATGACGGCGACAATGCCGAGAAGCACCGGGAATTCTATGACGAATACCTGGCGGTGATGGATCTGACGGCAGAATTCTACCTGCAGACCGTCGATACCGTCTTCGTCCGCCAGGCCTTGCCCAAGGGCGAAATGACGCATCGCGGTGTGGCGGTCGACCCTTCGGCGATCCGCAATGTCGCCCTGTTCACCGTCGAGGGCGAGAACGACGACATCTCCGGCCTTGGCCAGACCAAGGCGGCGCACGACCTCTGCATCAACATTCCGGCCGACAGGCACGCCCATTACATGCAGCCGGCGGTCGGCCATTACGGTGTGTTCAACGGCTCGCGCTTCCGCTCCGAAATCGTGCCGCGCATCGTCGATTTCATTACCAGCTACGGCCGCCAGAACCGTGTTGCGGTGAAGCCCAAGCTGGTCAGGACCGGCAAGAAATAGGCGACCAGCGATGATGCCCGTCAATCCGCATCAGGTCGGTCAATGCCAAAATCATCGGTTGGCGGGGCCGTGCGGCCGGTCGACCTGTTGCACAATAGTCGCGTTGGCGCCACGCAGGTAACCATGCCGCAAAAATCAATCCATCCTCATAATTGACACCGACTGTAAATACCCCTTAACGTTTCGTTAACAACAAGGGACAAGCGGGGACAATGATTTCCTCACCAATGGCGAGAACGCTACGCCTGTGCGCGCTGGCTGGACTTACTGTGGCGGCAGGTTGGGCCAGTTCGGCCTCGGCAGCCAGCCCGATGATAACAGGTGGTCCGACGTCGCAGCCGATCGGCCATTATGATTTCTGCAAGACCTACCCGTCGGAATGCTCGATCCGCCCGAAGGATCTGTCGCCCGCCAGCATGACCGGCTCGCTGTGGCGCAAGCTGCTCAGCGTCACGGTAAAGGTCAACGCCGCCGTCAAGCCTGAGAGCGACTTCGACATCTACGGCAAGGACGAGGTCTGGGCCTATCCCGACAAGGGTGTCGGCGACTGCGAGGACTATGTCCTGGAAAAGCGCCGTGAGCTGAACCGGCTGGGCGTCTCGTTTGCCGATCTGCTGATGACCGTCGTGCGCAAGCCGGATGGCGAAGGCCACGCCGTGCTGACGGTGCGCACCGACAAGGGCGACTACATCCTCGACAATCTGACCGACCAGGTCCGTTCCTGGGACCAGACCGGCTATCGTTTCCTCAAGCGGCAGGCGATCGACAATACCGGCCGTTGGGTCTCGATCCGCGGCGGCCAGCAGGTTCTGGTCGGCTCGGTCCAGTAACAAAGCAACTCATTTCGGCCGGTTCAGCGCGGCGCGGAGCGACGCAATGATGCGGCGAAGCTCGGCTTCGTCGAGCTTTTCGATGTTGTCGGCCAGGAGATTGGCAAGCTCGGTCGCCGCCGGGCTAAGGCCGGACGTGTCGAGCCTGACGCGCGGATGCGAGGTTTGGGCCAACCGCGCCAGTTCCTCGGCGTCGTCCCAAATGATGTTGAAATAGCCGATGATCTTCTGGATCAGCGTCCAGCTCGGCGCACCGCGGCGGCCGTGTTCGAGCGCCGAGAGATAGGCTGCGCTGACGCCGATCGCCTTGGCCATGTCCTTCTGGGTGACGCCGCGCTCGTTTCGCAGCACGCGAAGCTTTTCGCCGAACGGGGTCACGAGCACATCCTCATTGGCGCATCCTCATGGGCGCATCCTCAAGAGCGCGCCCGCCGCAGACGGACGTAAAGCGCGCCCGAGCCGCCATGATTGCGGGCGGCATGGTCGTGGCTGGAGACAAGGGGCCGGAAGGCGGGCGTCGACAGCCATGACGGCACGGCGCGTCGCAAGACGCCGTCGCCGCCCGACGAAGAGCCCTTGCCGGTGATTACCAGGACATAGCGGATGCCGCCGGCATGCGCCCGGTGCAGGAAGGAAAACAGCAGCGAATAGGCTTCGTCCTGGGTCAGGCCATGCAGGTCGACGCGGCCCTCGATCGGCAGCCGGCCCTTCGACAGCTTGTCCAGCGTCGGTTCGTCGAGTGCGTGGGAAACATGCTGCGCCTTCGGTTTCGCGACCGCGGCAGCATTGCCCGCGACCTGTGCCGGCGGCGGCACCTGCCTGGTTTCGTCGATCTCCGGCCCAAGCTTGGGAATATCGACGGCGATCTTGCCCTTCAGCGGCTTTGCCGTGCGCGCCACCAGGTTCCACAGGACCCGGTCGTCCTCGCTCAGCCTGTCGATGCGCCGGGTCATCGGTCTGCTCCTGAAACCAGCGGCCGGGGGATCAGCGCATAAAAATCGGCGGCGTTGCGGATAACGCCGGCGATCTCGCCGGCCGCATCGCCCGACCCAGCGAACAGATCGCCGCGGGCCGGCCCGATGATCGCTGAGCCGGTGTCCTGTGCGATCATCAGCCGCCGGAACGGTTTTTCGTCGAAGGCGGTCAGCGACGGCGCATCGATATGGAAGGGCGTGCCGAACGTGTGCAGCAGCCGGTCGACGGCGATCGAGCGGCAGGGTGTCAGCGGCACCTTGGCGGCAGCGACCGGGCCGAGCTCCGGGTCGTCGACGCCCATCTCGCGGAAGAAGATGTAGGAGCGGTTGCGCCAAAGGATCTCGTCGACGCGCTCCGGACGCGCCTTGAGCCAGGCACGGATCGACTGCATCGTCACTTTTTCCAGCGGGATCTCGCCTTCGTCGCTCAGGATCTTGCCCGGTCCGGTAAAGCGCTGGCCGGATTTGGCGGCATAGGTGACGCGGCAAAGCTCCCCGTCGGTCATGTTGAGCCGCGCCGCGCCCTGCACGTGGATGAAGAAGGCATCGACCTTGTCGGCGAGCCAGGCGATTTCCAGGCCTTGTCCAGCGAGCGCGCCGCGTTCGATCTCGCCGCGGTCGAAATATTCGACCGGGTCGTTCGGCGCCGCACGAGCGAAGGCAAGATAAGGATCCATGCCGGAAGGACGATTGCCATCGTCGATGTCGACAAGGTCGGCCGGGCGGGTTAGCAACGGCACCGAAAATCGTCGCGTGCGCACCGGCGAGGCGTCGACCTCCGGCTCGTAGAAGCCGGTGACGAGGCCTGGGCCGCCGTTTTCCGCCCCTATATGGGCCGGCACAAAGTAGCGCTCGAAGAAGCTTCGGGCCTCCAACCGATTCGCCGGCGAAACGGTGCGCGCTGCGGCATAGGCTTCGGCAAAGGCGCCGAAATCGACGCCGAGCGCGCCGGAGCGGTAGGGTTTCGTCAGGACATGAAAGGCCGAGCGGCGAAAGGCGTCAAAGGCAGGGAGTTGGTCGTCCTCGTCCCAGCCCGGCAATTCGCCAAAGGACTTTTCGCTGAAGACTCGAGAAAGCGACACGACAGCCCCCGCCGCCGTCCAGTTCAGTCTTCTTCTTCGGTGGCGACGAGCTTCCAGTTCGGATCGCGCGAGCGCGCGTCACGAGCGAAGGTCCAGACGTCCTTGACCTCGGCGACGGTCTCGGGATCGCCGTCAATGACGGCGCCGGCCTTGTCGCGGGTCGCTGAAATCAGTTCGCTGACAATGCGCAGCGTGATGTGCGCCTCGCTGCCCTTCATCTCGGCCGAAACGATGTCGGCCTTGTCGATGCCGACGAAGGAGGACTGGATTTTTTCGGCTTTTGCCTCGCGGTCGCCGATGGCCGCGACAAAGCCGTCATAGACCTCGCGCGACAAAAGGTTCTTCAAGGTTTTGCGGTCGCCATCGGCGTAGGCCATGACGATCATCTCATAGGCCATCTTGGCGCCGTCGACGAAGGTCTTCGGGTCGAAGGTCGGATCATTGTCCTTGATCGCCCGCAGGCCCCGGTTGAGATCTGTGTCGGGCTTGGCAAAGGCGTCGATCGCCGTATAGGCATCGGCCGCCGGCTCTCCCGCCAGCCGCTTGCGCGGCAGCGAAACCACGTTCTCGGGTTTCTGGGCGGCATCCTTGTCGTTCTTGCGCCCTGCCGTATATGGATCGAAGGGCGGGCGTTCGTTGCCCGTGCGTCGGCCAAGCACGTTGCGCAGCTGGAAGAAGATCACCACCGCCGCAATCAGAAAGAAAATTGTGCCGAAGTCGAAGAAGCCCATATCTTGCGCCAATCAATCCCTGCTTTGGCCGGACCAGCGGCCAAGCAAGGGCCGCGATCACATAGCGTTCAGTATCCAAAGCATATAGAACGCATGGCGCAATCATTCAAATCAAAGGCAGCCATACCTATCTAACAGCTCTGGTGCCAGCGGCGATTGCTCGCCGGCCGGCAAAACATCGAAACGATCGGTCAAGATTTGCGTATCTCGCTGCTTCCCCTGTTTGTTCTTGCGCTTCCGCTGCTGGAGATAGCCGGTTTCGTCATTGTCGGCCGCCAGATCGGCGCGCTGGCGACGGTCGGGCTGGTGCTGGCCTCGAGCGTCGCCGGCGCCTTGCTCCTTCGACACCAGGGTTTTGGCGTCATGGCCAGGGTCCGTGCCGAAATGGATGCCGGCCACGATCCGAGCCGCCAGCTTGCGCACGGCGCCATGATCGTTCTGGCCGCGATCCTTTTGATCATCCCCGGCTTCATCTCGGATATTTTCGGCATTCTACTGTTCCTGCCACCGGTGCGCGATCTTGCCTGGCGGATGCTGAAAGGCCGCATCGTGCTGGCCACCGATTTCGGCGTTGGTTTGCGGGCAAGGCAACGCGGCAAGACCATCGATCTCGACGACGGCGACTATTCGCGCGCCGACGACCATGCGCGCGGGCCTGACTCTCCCTGGCGCCGCCTCAAGGACGAGTAGCCGCAAGGCAACCGGCGTCTTTTGCAAACTTGTCTTGTCGTGCCGGCCATGATAGCGAACGCCCGAATTTCAATCCGGTCAGCAACGCTGCCCAGGCAAAAGGATCACAGCTTATGGCCAGCAACGACGACGCCCCGACCGGCGCAGCCAACGGTAATGGAAATGCGGAGCAGCCTTCGCTCAACGTGCTTGCGCAATATGTGAAGGACCTGTCCTTCGAAAGCCCCGGCGCGCCAAACTCGCTGCGCGGCCGCGACAAGGCCCCCGGCATCGCCATCAACGTCAACGTCAACGCCAACCCGCTTTCGGACAAGCAGTTCGACGTCAATTTGACGCTGAATGCCAAGGCATCGTTCGACCAGGAAGTGCTGTTCAATGTCGAACTGGTCTATGGCGGCGTCTTCTCCATCAGCGGCTTCCCGCAGGAGCACATGCTGCCGATACTGTTCATCGAATGCCCGCGGCTGCTGTTCCCGTTCGCCAGGCAGATCATTGCCGAGGCAACGCGCAATGGCGGCTTCCCGCCGCTGATGCTCGACCCGATCGATTTCGCGCAGATGTTCCAGCAGAAGCTGGCCGAGGACCAGGCCGCCGCCAAGGTCAAGGTGAGCTGAAGGCGTTTGTGTCTCGATAGCGTTTGAGAAACCCGGCCTTGCGCCGGGTTTTTTTATGAGCCGCTGGCGGGACAGTGCCCCCTCTGGCCTTCCGGCCATCTCCCCCTTAAGTGGGGAGATCGGAACTTCACGTCAGCCTTCGCCAATCCTTCATCGTCGCAGGAATGAGCGAGGCGCTGGGACTGCCAATCTTTCCCACTGAGGGGGAGATGCCAAGTGGTGGCTAAAAGGGCAGGACAGAGGGGGCGACGGATCACTCCGCTCAAAATCACTATGCCGCGGAACTCGCTTCCCGGCCGATGCGCAGCCAAAGCGCCTTTTCGCCGAGGCTGCCAACCATGCCCGCGTGTGCTGCGCGCTCGGCATCGGTCAGGCGCGAGGGCAAGGCGATGGGCCTGACGCCGATCGAAATGTCGATATCGTCGACATTCTGTCGTCCGCCCGCCGGCGTCATGATGCTGTCGAGGATGAGGCTGGCCTGCTTGCCGCCGATAAGCTCGATATAGACCTCGGCCAGCAATTCAGAATCGAGCAACGCGCCATGCTTGGTGCGACGGCCATTGTCGATGCCATAGCGGCGGCAGAGCGCGTCGAGCGAATTGGGACCCATTGGATGCTTGCGGCGCGCCAGCGCCAGCGTGTCGACGATCCGTCCCGGATCGATGGCCGGATGACCAAGCCGGCCGAATTCGAGGTTGAGGAAGCCGATGTCGAAGCCGGCATTATGGGCGACCAGCTTGGCGCCGTCGATGAAGGCCAGGAACTCCTCGGCGATCTCCATGAAAGTCGGCTTGCCCTGAAGATCGGCGGCGCTGATGCCGTGCACGGCCTGCGCCTCGTGATGAATCGGGCGGCCTTGTGGGTTGATGTATTTGTGGAAGGTGCGGCCGGTCGGAAAGCGGTTGACCAGCTCGATGCCGCCAAGCTCGATGACGCGGTCCTCGCGCGTGTCGAGGCCGGTGGTTTCCGTATCGAAGATGATCTCACGCATCGAATCAGTCCATTGGTTCCGCGTCATTCTAGCCGAATCACACCCGGAACAAAATGGCAACAAGTAATGTGGGCTGCAAGCCTCTTAACCCGGACTGGCTGCTTTATCCCCGACTAGTTCGGCGACGATCGCATTGACAGCCGCGCGGGCGGCGTCAAAGCCCTGGCCGGTGTCGACGACGAAGTCGGCGCGCCGGCGCTTTTCGGCGTCGGGAACCTGCCTGGCCAGGATCGACGCAAACTTTTCCTCGCTCATGCCCGGGCGCGCCAGCACGCGGGCGCGCTGGATCTCGGCCGACGCGGTGACGACCACAACCTTGTCGACGCGATCGCGGCCGCCGGTCTCGAACAGCAGCGGTATATCGAGCACGGCAAGTGGCGCGCCGGCGGCACGATTTTGCGCCAGAAAGGCATCGGCGTCGGCACGGACCAGCGGATGGATGATCGCTTCCAGCCGTTTCAGCGCGGCGGCATCGCCGAGCACCCGTTCGGCCAACTTTGTGCGATCGACCGCACCGGATCGGGTGGTCCCGGGAAAGACCGCCTCGACCATGGGGGCGGCCTTGCCGGCATAGAGGCGATGCACCGCCTCGTCGGAATCATGGACCGGCACGCCGGCCTCGGCAAACATCTTTGCCGTGGTCGACTTGCCCATGCCGATCGATCCGGTGAGGCCGAGCACGATCATGGCTTCGCGCCGATATCGGCAATGATCATTTGCCGCAGTTCGGCGGTGACCTGCGGCCTGGTGCCGAACCAGCGCTCGAAGCCGGGCACCGCCTGGTGCAGCAGCATGCCGAGCCCATCGACGGTCTTGAGGCCGCGCGCGCTGGCTGCGGCGAGCAACGGCGTTTCCAGCGGAACATAAACGATGTCGGTGACGATGGCGCGGTCGGGCAGTCTGCCCGGATCGGCGGACAGGCCTTCATTGCCATGCATGCCGAGCGCTGACGTGTTGACCAGCAGGCCGGCATCTTCGAGCAACTCGCCGGTCGCCGCCATGCCATGGGCGGAGACGCCGGCACCGAAGCGGTCGCGCAGCTCCTGCGCCCTCGCAAGCGTCCGGTTTACGATGCGGATATCGTTGACGCCGCGTTGCTTCAGCGCATGGATGACCGCGCGAGCGGCACCGCCGGCACCGAGCACAACGGCCGGGCCGTCGGCCGCCCAACCCGATGCATACTCGTCCAGATTGGCGGCAAAGCCATGGGCATCGGTATTGCCGCCCCACAATTCGCCATCCTCAAACCACAGTGTGTTGACCGCACCGATTTGTTCGGCCGCGTCGTCGCGGCGCGCCGCCAATGCGAAGGCGGCCTCCTTGTGCGGGATGGTGACGTTGCCGCCGCTATAGCCTTGTGCCTGCAGCGTTTGCAGGAATTCGGCAAACGCTTCTGGCGCAACGTCAATGGCCTCGTAGACGCCGTCGATGCCGTATTTCGCCAGCCAGTAGCCGTGGATCTTCGGTGACCTGGAATGGCCGATCGGGTGGCCGGTGACGAAGGCTTTTTTCGAGGCCTCAGCCATCGATCGCCCCGAGCTCACGCAGCTTGGCCAGCACCGGCAAAAGCGGCAGGCCAACAATGGTGAAGTAGTCGCCCTCGATCTTTTCGAACAGCTGGATGCCCTCGCCTTCGATCTGGTAGGCACCAACGCTGGACAACGCCTTGGCGCCGACGCGCGCCAGATGGCGGCCGATGAAGGCCGGATCGAGCTTGCGCATGGTCAGGCTGGCGATGCCGACATGCCGCCACAGAACCTGGCCGTCACGGGCCAGCACGACGGCGCTGTTGAGATGATGCGTCTTGCCCGACAACGCCAGCAGATGACGGCGTGCGCCTTCCATGTCGGCCGGCTTGTGGAACAGCTCGTCGCCGAGGGACAGCGTCTGGTCGCAGCCGAGCACCAGGGCGCCGGGCTTGCGCTCACTGACTTCGGTGGCCTTGGCCTCGGCAAGCACCAGGGCGACGTCCTCCGGCGACACGCCACTATTTTGCAGCGGCGCCTCCAGCGCACGTTCGTCGACAGAAGCCGGAACCGCTTCGACCACAACGCCGGCATTGACAAGCAGCGCCTTGCGGAACGGGCTGCCCGAGGCCAGGATGATTTTTTCGGCCATTTTTTTCGCCCCCGTTCCTGGCGCTCACTAGGGTGTGTCGAGATTCAGGTCAGGCCAAGCCGAAAATAGTGGCTTCCGAGAACCGGAGCGGAGCGTACTTTTCGTACGTGAGCACCGGAAGCGCAGGAAGCCGCCGTTTGTAGGCCGGCATCACCTGAATATCACACGCCCTAGCGCGTCTTGCCGCGCAGGGCAACGATAGCCGCCGCCGTCTCCTCGATCGAACGGCGGCTGACATCGATCATCGGCCAGCCATGCCGTGTGCAGATCTGGCGGGCGTAGGCGAGCTCTTCGGCGATCGCGGCGCGGTCGACGTAATCGGTCGGCTCGTAGGCGCTGTTGCCGAGAACGCGGTTCTGCCGGACCTGGGAGATGCGCTCGGCAGTGGCGATCAGGCCGACGATCAGTGGCCTCCTGGCGTAGACCAGGCTTTCCGGCACCGGCACGCCGAGCACGATCGGGATGTTGGCGGTCTTGATGCCGCGATTGGCGAGATAGATGCTGGTCGGCGTCTTCGAGGTGCGTGAGATGCCGACAAGCACGATGTCGGCATCGTCCATATTGGCCGGCAGCTGGCCGTCATCATGCTCCATGGTGAAATTGAGCGCGTCGATGCGGCGAAAATATTCGGCGTCCAGCACATGCTGGGCGCCGACGCGGCGGCCGGCCGGCGTGCCGAGATAGGACTGGAACACCGTCAGCACCGGCTCCAGTACCGAGACGCAAGGCAGGCCCATCGCCGCGCAGCGTTCATCGATGCCACGGGCAAGCTTCTGGTCGACGACGGTGTAGAGGATGATGCCCGGCTCCTCCTCGATGTCCTCGAACACTTTCGTCACCTGTTTTTCGGTGCGGATGAGCGGGTAGATGTGTTCGATGGCGCGCGCATCCTTGTATTGCGCGGAAGCGGCGCGGCCGGCGGCCAGCAGCGTTTCGCCGGTGGCGTCGGAAATCAGGTGAAGGTGAAAGAAGCTCTGCGGTTTGTTCACAGGATACATTCCAGGCTGTGGGCCGATGTGGATAAGCCGGGCGGAAAACTCGGCCACCGCCAAGCGACTGTATCAGATGCCGGTTTGTCCACAATTCGATGTGCTGTCGGCTTCTTCGGGCGGTTGGGGACAAGTCCGGGGACGGAGCTTTTTGCCTTCGCTTCATCCACAGGGGCAAGTTCCTTGGCCTGGCGGCAACGCATTGACTCCAGTCGGAAATTCCCGGCTTTCCACAAAGTCCTGCAATCCCGTTGGAGAAGCGCGCGACAATATGCTGGCTGGTCTTTTCCAGGGCAAAGCGGGACAGGAGACAACCACCACAACCAACAGACTCTTAGAATCATAAGATTTCTAAAAATAGAATATTTAATTATAGGGAAGCCTGGAAAGGCGAGCGCTCAATGCCTCAAGACCGGATCGTGCTGGACGTGTTGAGAGGCAAGGCAGCGTTTCCGCCGCCGCTCTGGATTATGCGCCAAGCCGGCCGCTATCTGCCGGAATACCGGGAGACGAGGAGACGGGCCGGATCGTTCCTCGATCTTTGCTACGACCCGGATCTCGCCGTCGAAGTGACGCTGCAGCCGATCGAACGCTTCGGCTTCGACGCATCGATCCTGTTTTCCGATATCCTTGTCGTGCCGCATGCGCTCGGCCGCGACGTGCGCTTCGAGGAAGGACGCGGCCCGCTGTTGACGCCGATCTCGGCTGCGGAGATCGAGGCTCTCGACGGCGAAACGTTTCACGTGAATCTCGAGCCGGTCTACGAGACGGTGCGGCGATTGCGCGCCAGACTGCCTGATGAAACGACGCTGATCGGCTTCTGCGGTGCGCCCTGGACGGTGGCGACCTACATGATTGCCGGCCACGGTACGCCCGACCAGGCGCCGGCCAGGCTGTTCGCCTATCGCGAGCCGGCGGCCTTTCTTCGGCTCCTGAAAGTGCTCGCCGATCATTCGGCTGCCTATCTGATCCGGCAGATCGAAGCCGGCGCCGACGTGGTGCAGATCTTTGATTCGTGGTCCGGCGTGCTCGACGAAGCGTCTTTCGAGTTGTTCTGCGTCCGGCCGGTGGCCGAGATTGTCCGGCAGGTGAAGGCTGTCCATCCCGACGTTCCGATCATCGGCTTTCCCAAAGGCGCCGGAGATCACTACCGGAGCTATCGCCAGACGACCGGCGTGACCGGGCTGGGCCTCGACTGGACCGTGCCATTGTCGACTGCGAAGGAATTGCAGCGTGACGGCGCCGTGCAAGGCAATCTCGATCCGCTGCGGCTGGTGGCCGGCGGCAAGGCGCTTGCCGACGGCGTGGGGGCGATCCTGAAGGTGTTAGGGGACCGGCCGCTGATCTTCAACCTCGGCCACGGCATCACGCCGGAGACGCCGCTCGCGCATGTCGAGCAGATGGTCAAACTGGTGCGGAGCGCGTCGTGACGATGATGGGCGCAGACAATGCGAACAGCACGAACAGCGGTAGCGGGGCGACGCGCCGCGCGGCAATCGCGATCGCCATTTTCCTCGTGCTGGCCGGGCTGCTGTTTCTCTTCGGGCCCGATGATTTCTATCCCTGGGCAAAGGCGATCCATGTGATTGCCGTCATCTCCTGGATGGCGGGCATGCTCTATCTGCCGCGCTTGCTGGTCTATCATGCCGATGCCGAAAAAGGCTCCGTCCAGTCGGAGACCTTCAAGGTAATGGAGCGCCGCCTGCTGCGCGGCATCATCAATCCGGCGATGGTGATTACCTGGGCGTTCGGCCTGTGGCTCGCCTGGAAAGGCTTTGGTTTTCAAGGCGGCTGGCTGCATGCCAAGATCGCTGCGGTGGTGGGTCTGTCGGCCGTGCATGGCTATTTCGCCGGCGCCGTCCGGAAATTTGCCGAAGACCGCAATGAAAAACCGGCAAGGCACTGGCGGATCGTCAATGAGATCCCCACATTGCTGATGGTCGTCATCGTCGTCCTGGTTATCGTGAAACCATTCTGACGTATTCGGTGCCCGCAAAAGGCGGCTTGCTCTTTCACCCGACCGACGATAAAAGACGGGTCTTCCTTCCCGTCATGCGCCGCCCGTCATCGCTTTCGGCCGCGCCCGGCATTTGTCGCATCCCGCCGATATTTTTCCCAAAGCTCATTCAGAGTCCGTCCATGCAAGAAATGAAACTCACCGAGTTCAAGAACAAGAAACCACCAGAGCTGATCGCCTATGCGGAATCGCTCGAGGTCGAGAACGCCAGCGTCATGCGCAAGCAGGAGCTGATGTTCGCGATCCTGAAGAAGCTGGCGGCACAGGATATCGAGATCATCGGCGACGGCGTCGTCGAAGTGCTGCAGGACGGCTTTGGCTTTCTGCGCTCGGCCAACGCAAATTATCTGCCAGGTCCCGACGACATCTATATTTCACCCTCGCAGATCCGGCGGTTTTCGCTGAAGACCGGCGATACGGTTGAAGGCCCTATCCGCAGCCCGAAAGAGGGCGAGCGCTATTTCGCGCTGCTCAAGGTCAACACAATCAATTTCGACGATCCGGAAAAAATCCGCCACAAGATCCACTTTGACAACCTGACGCCGCTCTATCCGACCAAGCGGCTGAAGATGGAGATCGACAATCCGACCACCAAGGACATCTCGCCGCGCGTGATCGACCTGGTCGCGCCGATCGGCAAGGGGCAGCGTGCGTTGATCAATGCGCAGCCGCGCACCGGCAAGACGGTTCTCATGCAGAACATCGCCCACTCGATCACCGCCAACCATCCGGAATGCTATCTGATCGTGCTTCTGATCGACGAGCGGCCGGAGGAGGTTACCGACATGCAGCGCTCGGTGAAGGGCGAGGTGATCTCGTCGACCTTCGACGAGCCGGCGGTACGCCATGTCCAGGTTGCCGAGATGGTGATCGAAAAGGCCAAGCGCCTGGTCGAGCACGGTCGCGACGTGGTGATCCTGCTGGATTCGATCACGCGTCTCGGCCGCGCCTACAACACCGTCGTGCCGTCATCCGGCAAGGTGCTGACCGGCGGTGTCGACGCGAACGCGCTGCAGCGGCCGAAGCGCTTCTTCGGCGCCGCCCGCAACATCGAGGAAGGCGGCTCGCTGACCATCATCGCCACCGCGCTGATCGACACCGGCAGCCGCATGGACGAAGTCATCTTCGAAGAGTTCAAGGGCACCGGCAACTGCGAAATCCAGCTCGACCGCAAGGTGGCCGACAAGCGCATCTATCCGGCCATGGACATATTGAAGTCCGGCACCCGCAAGGAAGACCTGCTGGTTTCCAAGCAGGATCTGCAGAAGATCTTCGTGCTGCGCCGCATCCTGGCGCCGATGGGAACAACCGACGCCATCGAGTTCCTGATCGACAAGCTCAAGCAGACCAAGACGAATGCGGACTTCTTCGATTCGATGAATACGTAGGGTTGGGGGCCCTTCCCTTCTCCCACAGAGGGACCTGTTGCGCAGTCATGAGCAAAAGCTTGCGGCGGCGGGGTTGCGGCGGTTGTTCGCTTGTTTGCGGGGGATTTGACGTCTTGTTTGGGGTTTCAGGCGGTCGTCCGACCCTGTATGGGCGGAA
>NZ_JAMYNW010000042.1:0-26364 GCF_040319365.1 Mesorhizobium sp. M0923
ACGATCCGGACGCGCTGAAGGCGATGGTCCTGGCGCGCGACGTCGAGAACGCCCGCCTGATCCAGATCATCAAGGAATTGCAGCGTCACCGCTTCGGCCGTCGAGCTGAGACGCTTCCCGAGGATCAGTTGCTGCTGGGGCTCGAAGAGCCGCTGACGAGGAAGAGAACGAACAAGCATCTCCCGCAGAGCGTCTGGAGCGCGCCAGGAAGCGCCGGACCAACCGCGGCGCGTTGCCACCCCATCTGCCGCGGGTGGAAATGGTCGTCGACATCGAGGACCATGCCTGTCCGGGCTGCCGCAATGGTCTGCATCGCATCGGCGAGGACGTGAGCGAGCGGCTCGACATCGTTCCGGCGCAGCTGCGTGTGATCGTCGTGCGGCGGCCCAAATATGCCTCACATGGGGATTACATGGTCAAGTGTGATTTTCCTCCTTCGCACGGTCCAAGGTCTGAGCCCGATCACGTGACGCGGCCCGGTCGCCGGGCCTCATCCACCTCACATGCGGTCGCCGCTCCTGGCGGCAGCACCAATATCCCGCTTGCGGCGGGCGCAGGCTCAGGAAGACGAAACCATTCTGCCGATCGGCTGTTGAGGCCATGCATATTTTCGGTTCGCCCACCTGGATCCGAAAGGCTGATCAGGCCTTTGCGGAATGGGAGGAAAAGGGTGATGGAAGGGTCATGCGGTTTTCATGAGCGCTCCCTCGATGACGACGCCGGCGGTCGCGTATTTCCACAGCGCCACCAGCAGCTTGCGGGCGAGCGCGACGATCATCGCCTTCTTGAGGCGGCCGCCGTTGCGCGCCACCCGTTCGCTGAACCAGCGGGCCAGGCCCGAGGCCGGCTGATGGCGCAGCCACAGCCAGGCAAGCTCGACCATCGTCGTTCGCAGCCGCGGATTGCCTGCTTTCGACACGCCTTGTTCGTGATCGATCGTGCCGCTCTTCCATGGGGAAGGTGCCAGTCCCGCGTAGGCGGCCACCTGCCTGCGGTTGTTGAAATGCCGGAACAGCCCTTCGGCGTGGAGGATCGTCGCGAATTCCGGCCCGATGCCCTTCAGCTTGAGCAACATCGCCGCCGGCGTCGAGGCGTCCACGGCCGTCGCGGCGAGCAGCGCGTCGCGCTCGGCCTCCACCGCCTTGATCTGGCCGAGCAGCAATTCGAGACGGTTAAGTTCGCGGCCGATCTGGGCCTTCATGCGGGCCGGGAGGGCGCGGCCATCGCCGGTCCGCAGTTCTTCCAGGCGATCGCGCCGGTCGCGGCGCAAAGGCTCGTAGTCGCGGATGCCCTGGCTGAAGAGCAGGCCTTTGATGCGGTTGACGTGCTCGACCCGTTCGGCGACCAGCACCTTGCGCTCGCGGTTGGTCCGGCGGCGATCCTCATTCTCGGGCGTCGGCACCCGGACCATCGAGCAGACGCGCGGCTCACCCCGCTTGACGGCCAGCAGGGCGCGGATCAGCGCCTCGCCATCAAGCCGATCCGTCTTGGCACGACGGTGGCGGCGCGACACGGCGATCGATGCCGCATCGACGATGTGACTTTCGATCCAGTCCTCGCGGTTCAGCACCCGGTCGATCCAGAAGCCGTCCAGCCCCGCCTCCTGGATCACCACTAACGGATAAAGCGTGCCCGTGCGCGCCTCGGCCTTGCTGCGCAGCCCGGTGAGGCAGACGAGCAGCCCGGCACTGTCACCGCCGGCGCCATGTGGCGCGACATCTTCTCGCTGCCCGGTACAATCGAGGTGACTAGCCAGGTCGATCTGGACAGCTCCAGCGAGACGAAGATTGCGCCAAGATCCACGCGGACAGCGGCTTGTAGCTCGGATTGATCGGCGGTCGAAAGATGCATGAAAGGGCCTCCAAAGAGCGAGTTGCGATGGCCCACTCTGCCAGAGTGCGGGCCACGATCCACTCCCCATGGGATCTGCCGCGCCTGTGAGGATGTGGTGATCCAAGCTCCCGCACCCGCCCGGCTGATCGAAGGTGGTCTTCCGACCGAAGCGACGGTCGCCCAGGTCCTGGTCTCCAATTATGCCGATCATCTGCCGCTCTATCGTCAGGCGCAGATCTACGCCCGGCAGGGCATCAATCTCGATCGCTCCACGCTCGCCGACTGGGTCGGCCGCGCCGCCTGGCACCTTCGTCCGGTGCATGAGCGGCTGCTTGGCAAGCTGAAGACTTCACCGAAGCTCTTTGCTGACGAAACCACGGCGCCGGTGCTCGATCCGGGCCGCGGCAAGACGAAGACTGGGCAGCTGTGGGCCTATGCCCGCGATGACCGCCCATGGAATGGAAGCGACCCGCCGGGCGTCGCCTATGTCTATGCACCCGACCGGAAGGCCGAGCGTCCGATCGCTCATCTCTCAGGCTTCACTGGAATCCTGCAGGTCGATGGCTATGGCGGCTATCGTGTGCTGGCCGACAAAAGCGGCGTCACGCTCGCCTTCTGCTGGGCACATGTGCGCCGGCGCTTCTATGAACTGGCGGCAGCCGGTCCCGCGCCGATCGCCAGCGAGGCGCTGACACGGATCGCCGACCTCTATCAGATCGAAGACGATATCCGCGGCCGATCGGCCGATGAACGCCGTGCGATGCGTCAGGAAAATAGCCGCGCTATTGTCGCCGATCTTGAACCCTGGTTGCGCGAAAAGCTCGGCCTGATCAGCCAGAAGACAAAGCTCGCCGAGGTGATCCGCTACACGCTCTCGCGCTCTGTCGATAACATTTGCGACTTCTTGCGACTACCAAGTGTAAGCACAGACCCCGCTTTGCGACGGGCCGAATACAACACCCGCACATCGACAGGGCGATGACCAGATGCACCTGGAAAGCGCGGACGTCTTCAAGGCCAAGCCGGTCCGGAGAGCGTCCGAAAAGGCGGAAAACTTCGCCACCGCGTGTACGTAGGATCGTTGCGTGGCCGGCGACAGATTGCGGATCGTCATGTCCTCGATCATGCGCCGACGAAGTGGGCTCAACTCGACCATCTCATTGCTCCTGTTCTCGAGATTGCGCTTCAACAGCCGCAATCCTTCAAAATGGAAGCGTCACCCGCAAACCGATCCGCCAAATGCCGCGTTAGCTGGCTTCGTTCAATCCTATTTCGATTCAGCCTCAAATCGTTCCGCTCTAATGGCCCATTACCTGCCGGGGCGTTCAAATCCTGCGCTCCCGAGGCGCGAAGATCCTCCCCGAGCTCTATGTGAACGCGGGCGGTGGTGGTGGTGAGCTATTTCGAATGGGTGAAGAACCTAACCCATACTCCATTCGGCTTGATGGATCGGTGGCGGCGGGAGCGGCGCAACGATTCGATCGCCGCAGCGCTCGAGCGGATGACAGGCAAGACGTTTCCCGCCGAATGCTGGAGGCGGGCCGAAGACCGCGCTCGTCGGTTTGTATGGGTCTTCGCTTGAGGCGCGCCCATCGGACGCATCGGCCAAATTGCCTATACGAAGGTAAGAAGGCGTTTGGGATTATCGACAAGGATCGCGTTAATCTCCGTTTCGGAGAATCCGCGCTCCCGCATTAGGGGGACGACGTTCTCGAAAATGTGTGCATAACCATGGCCCCCGTAACAGGCTAGTCGTGTTAGCTGGCATATGTCATGGCTAATAACGATTCTTTCGAGGTGCCCATGATCGATTAGCATCCGAATGAGTCTCAGCCGTCCGGCGTCGTTAGGTGGCTCGATGTTAGCCCAAGGATAATATCCCTGCTCCTGGCCAAACAGATCGAACTCGATCACGCAACCAGTATCAGCTAGCTGTAGTAGTCGATCCACATCAAATATTGTTCGGTCAATGTGGCTCAAGATTGTCCGATCGATGCGACCGCCGTTGGCATCAACGAACTCCGCAATCTCCTGTGGCTGGTCTTCGTGACGTCCCGGGTGGATATTCACAGAAGCACCTGTCTCGACCTGCGCGATTAATGCTCCCTGCAACACTCTACGTTCCAACGATGTCCAGGGGACCTGACAGCCGATCTCGCCGATAATGCCTGCTCGTACATCCGTGCCCCAGGCTCCCTCGAGTACCTGGGACATGATTTCTTCAGCGAAGCTATCGACGGAGCGTGAGTCATTAGCTCGATCCTGTTTAGCGTCTACATAGTAGCCGCAACCCATCACGATCTGGGCCCCTGTTTTATGCGCAATCTGCACCAGTCCTTTCGGATCAGGTGAAAGACCACCGCAACTCAATTCGACCACGGTGCGACCTCCGGCATCAATCATATTCGTGATTTCTTGAGACACGGTCTCGACACTGCGACATACGAAATTTCTCGGCACTTTTACCCGTGAATAGTTGATCCTAAAACAGTTACAGAGCTGAATCTCAGGGCCGGGTTCCGACGCCTTCCAATCGCTGGGTGTAGCATCCCAAATCAGATGTTCGTGCATAAGTGTTCGACCGATTTCACCTGGCTCAACGAGCCCCGTCACGGTCTGAGCTCGGCCGCGCAGTTGTTCTCGAGCTAATCGCATACGTACCTCCACCTTTGTGTTAGCGATCTAACCGCATACGCACATCTACTTTGCGCTAGTCACTTTGGCAACATTTGTTTTTTTTTGTCTTAAATGGCGCAGATGGATCACGAACAGCGTCTGAGCTGTTATGATAGCATCTGCTGGACAGGCCCCAATTGCTCGCTACGCTGCTGCTGTGCTCCGGTTCGCCTCCGGCGAAGCTTCCAATACATAGGGTAATCGCGGGGTTACACCGGCGCGGTTGTGCTGCGTTGGAAGGGTGGCTGACCGGCAATAGGGTGAAATACGGGCTCACGACCATATAGTCGGGCCCAGCGTCAAACGGGAGACAACCATGAAACAGTTTATCAGCCTCGACGTGTCATTGAAGATACATTCGTCACGGTGCGCGAAGGAGGCAAGCGGATCTGGCGCGGCAATCCTGTCCGATCCGAACTGATAGCAGAGGTCATCCGCCAGCGTGCTCGGAACGCGGAACGAGCCCCGTTCGAACGGGCCCCTGGCGGTTTGGTTCTATCATGCGCTGACGCTGGAAGGCTTGCCGGCGATCTGGATTGATGCCCGCCAGGCCAAGGCGGCGCTGGATATGGCGCCGAACAAGACCGACGCAAATGACGCGGACGGGCTCGCACATCTTGCCGAGGTCGGCTTTATTACCGCGAGGCGCGCGTGAAGAGCTTTGACAGCATGCTGGTTCGCACACTGGTCGCAGCGCGCAATCAACTGCTCAAGATGACAACCCTGTCCAACCAGATCCGCGGTCTGATGAAGACGTTCGGCCTGGTCGTTCCCAAGGGTGCGGGGCGCGTGTTCGAAGACCTGTGCGCAGCCTATTGGCGAATAATGCCGGGCTCGAGCAGATTATCATACC
The DNA here is from genome assembly GCF_040319365.1 of Mesorhizobium sp. M0923. Taxonomy (NCBI): domain Bacteria; kingdom Pseudomonadati; phylum Pseudomonadota; class Alphaproteobacteria; order Hyphomicrobiales; family Phyllobacteriaceae; genus Mesorhizobium; species Mesorhizobium sp. M0923. The sequence goes on from NZ_JAMYNW010000042.1 coordinate 5,363, forward strand.
GTTCCTCGAGGCTGGAAAGGCATGCGCGCCCGCACCGCCGAATTGAGCAAGCAGCTTGTCGCTCCGGCCCGCGCAAGTGAGCAATGCCGGCTGCTTTGCGTCGATCCCGGGCGTCGGCGCGGCAACGGCTTCCTCCTTCGTTGCAGCGATTGAGACACCCGGAAAACTTCAGAAAGTCGCTTTCAGTCGGTGCTTGGATTGGCTTAACCACCGACGCTACCAATCGGGCGAAGCCGATACGACGGTCATATATCCCGGCTGGGTGACAACCGCCTGCCACAGCTAGACGTAATGGCGCAGGCGAGCCAATGATCCCAGGCATATCGATGGGACACAATGGAACAGCTGCTTTTGGCCTTACAATCTTTGGTGCAGATCAAGAACACACTTATATATATAACTCCGAAAGAGTGTGGCTATGATGGTGGTTGGAAAAGATCCGGCTATTTGAGGCATTCATTCCGGGCAAAAGACATCCAGATAAGCTGGTTCAACTGAAGTTCTTCCGTCGCGGACCTGTGGCTTATCAGGATGAGAGAACAACCGCTTTCCCGGTCAGAACCGTGGTTGCGGAGCAGATCCAATCGATGCAAACCCAAATTGAATGAAACGTATGTTGCCAACGTCGCGATTACGATCTATGGTTTTTTGCCAGCTACGGACGCGCACGGGCTTTCTTCGATCCCGCCGACGACCATGCATCAGCCAGAATAACTCAACAGGGGAACTGCACATGAGAATCTCTCGACGCAACCTTATTAAGACAGGTTTGGCCGCCGGCACGGCCTTTTCGATCCCTTCTCTCTTGCGGGCGCAGACAGCAACCGACGCACGGACGGTTCGATGGGTGCCTGCGGGGGACCTCCGCGTCTTCGACCCGATCTCGACGACGGCTGGCATAACCGCCGACCATGGATTGGCGATTTACGACACGCTGTTCGCACTCGATTCCAAGTTTGTGCCGCAGCCGCAAATGGTGGGGAAGTGGGGGGGGTCCGACGACAAGAAGACCTATACCTTCGAGCTCCGGGATGGCCTAGGCTGGCACGACGGCACCCCCGTCACTGCGGCAGACTGTGTGGCGTCGATCCGTCGCTGGGGACAGGTGGCTCCCGGCGGCCAACTAATCATGGCGCGGGCCAAGGATATCTCGAAGAAAGATGATAAAACCTTCACGATTGCGCTCAAGGAGCCGCTGGGGCTCCTGATTGATATTCTCGCGGACGTTACGGCGCCGTTGCTGTTCATCATGCGCGAGAAGGACGCGAATCGCCCTGCGACCGAGCAGGTGACGTCGAATATCGGATCGGGGCCGTTCAAGTTCAATCATGAACTCGCCAGGCCCGGCGCGAGCTTTACCTATGACCGCAACGATGAATACGTTCATCGCAAGGAGCCGACTGACGGACACGCCGGAGGGAAGATCGTCAAGGTTGATCGCGTTGTGTGGGAGAATATCGCCGATGAACAGACTGCCTTCGCGGCCTTGCAAGCAGGTGAGGTTGACTATCTTGGCTTGCCACCCGTCGATTTTTACTCATTGATCGAAAGTGATCCCAACCTAGTACTCGAGAGTACGGGGGGTGACGACAACATCATGCGCATGAACTGTTTGCAGAAGCCGTTCGACAATGTGAAAGCGCGCCGGGCGATGCTTCACCTTATCGATCAGGAGGCGTTCATGCGCGCAGCAGGGCCCGTCCCAAAATATACCGACGTCGTTACTTCGATATTCGGGAAGGATACACTGTATTCCAACGATGAAAACACGGGATGGTACAAGAAGCGCGGCGATCCGGAAAAGGCCAAACAGTTGTTTCAGGAAGCCGGATATGCCGGCGAGAAGGTCGTCGTTCTCCAACCCACGAACCGCCCGCTCTTTGACAGAGCCGCGCAGCTTTTGGCGGGCGAACTGCGGAAGATAGGGGTCACTGTCGAACTTGCGCCGAGTGACTGGGGTGGGGTTGTTACGCGCCGGGCGAACAAAGGCCCCGTCGAGAGCGGTGGCTGGAGCATCTTTATCACCAACGAGTCCGATTATTCTCTCAGCAATCCGCTCGGTACGCCCTTCCTGACGGCGAGTGGCGACAAAGCTTGGTACGGCTGGCCGAAGAACGACGAATACGAAGCTCTGCGGGCCAAGTGGGCGGATATCGAAACGCTTGAAGAACGCAAGGCGCTGGCCCGCAATATGCAACGAATTTGGTGGGACTTTGTTGGCGATGTAAGGTTGGGATATTCTGTCTCGACGATCGCGCGCCGCAAGACGCTCACTGGCCTCATCGTCAAGCCGCTGCTCGATCCAATGTGGAACATGCAGAAGGCCTGAGCCCAAATGGCTGACTACCTCCTTCGTAGATTGGTTTCGACCGTCGCCGTCATGGCGATGGTCGGAGTTTTGGTCTTCCTGCTTCTCAGGCTGGCGCCCGGCGACCCGGCGGCCATCATGGCCGGCGACACAGCGACACCAGAGATGATCGCCGGCATCCGCGAGGAGCTGGGCCTGAACGATCCCATGCCGGTTCAGTTCATAAATTGGGTGCGGGACATGATCGGTGGCGATTTCGGCACCTCGATTTTTGCCGGACGACCGGTTCTGGAGCTGATCTCGCAGCGGCTGGAACCGACCCTTTCCCTGTCAATCCTGACGATGATCCTTTCGGTATCGGTCGGGGTTTCTTTCGGCATCCTTGCCGCGTGGCGAACTGGCGGTCTCATCGACCGCCTCCTTGCGGCCTTTTCGGCGTTTGGTTATTCCGTCCCGGTCTTTGTCATCGGTTATTTCCTCATATACTTCTTCGCCATCAGGACACACTGGCTACCGGTCCAGGGATATGTGCCGATCGATGGTGGCCTCGGGCCTTGGTTTGTGCACCTGATCCTTCCCACCGTGGCTTTAGGTCTTGGCTACATTGCATTCATCGCCCGGGTTACGCGGGCCAGCATGCTCGAGGTCCTGTCGGAAGACTATATGCGAACGGCTGCTGCCAAGGGCGCTTCGTCCTATGCCATGCTTTTTCACCATGCCTTGAAGAATGCCGGCGTCCCAATCCTGACCGTGATCGGCATAAGCTTCGCCTATCTGATCGGCGGGGTTGTCCTCACGGAAACGGTGTTCAACATCCCTGGTATTGGTCGTCTGGTCGTGGATGCGATCAACAATCGCGACTATCCCATCATCCAGAGCGTGCTCATCCTGACTTCGGGTCTGTACGTCCTTATCAACCTCGCGGTCGATCTGGCCTATACGCTGATCGACCCCCGCATCCGGTACTGATATGTCACTCCTCTCCGCACCAGTTGAAGCCGCGCTGATCGGTCGGCTGCGACTTTCTGACCTCCCCCGTCTGGCAAGGCGGCATCCGCTGGTCATTGCAGGCGGCGGGCTGTTGGCGCTCCTAATCATACTGGCGCTCGCCGCCCCGCTTTACGCCGGCGATCCGGTGAACATGGATCCATTCAAACGCCTCCAGCCGCGTTCCGCCGAAATGTGGTTCGGGAGCGACAATCTGGGCCGGGACGTGTTTGCGCGAACGATCTTCGGCGCCCGGATCTCCCTCATGGTCGGGCTGATATCAGCGGCGTGCGCGGCTCTTGCCGGGGCTCTGATCGGTGTCATCGCCGGGTACAGCCGCAGCTTCGACAATGTCGTCATGCGGGTCATGGATGGCCTGATGTCGATTCCGACCATTCTGCTGGCGATTGCGCTCATTTCTCTGACAGGACCGGGGATTGGAATCCTCATCGTCGCCATTGCGATCCCCGAGACGCCGGCCGTCGCGCGGCTGGTTCGTTCGGTGGTTCTGGGTGTTCGCGAGCGTCCCTACGTGGAGGCCGCGCTTTGCGGCGGCGCGCGCCTGCCCAAGGTGCTGTGGCGGCATATCCTGCCAAGCACCATTCCGCCGCTCATGGTCCAGAGCGCTACTGTCTGCGCCAGCGCGATCCTGACGGAGGCGGGGTTGAGTTTCCTCGGGGTGGGCGTTCCGCCCGAGATCCCCAGCTGGGGCAACATGATCGCAAGTTCGCGCTTATATCTTGCCATAGCGCCATTGACGATCTTCGCCCCCGGTATCTGCCTTGCCGTCACAGTCCTTGCCGTCAACCTGCTAGGGGACGGTTTGCGCGACCTGTTCGATCCCCGCGCGAAGCGGAGGCGCTGACATGCTGATGCGAGAATCTGCAGAGGATAATGTGCTTCTCGACGTTCGCGACCTTGAGACGCACTTCTACGGCGAGGAAACCGTCACCCGGGCCTTGGGCGGCATCAGCTTCCAGGTAAAAAAAGGCGAGACGCTCGGCGTCGTAGGCGAATCCGGGTGCGGAAAGAGCGTTACCGCTCTCTCCATCCTTCGCCTGCTGCCGAAGCTGTCCGCCAGGACGGTCGGCGGCGAGATCCGTTTTCGCGGACGCGACCTCCTTGAACTGTCCGATCGGGAGATGCGAAAGATCCGCGGCGACCAGATCGCCATGATCTTCCAGGAGCCGATGACGAGCCTGAACCCCGTCTATACGGTCGGCCACCAGATCGCAGAGGCGGTGCAGATCCACACCAAGGCCTCACGGTCCGTTGCCATGGCGAAGGCCGAGGAGATGCTTCGTCTCGTCCGCATCGCGGACCCGGAGCATCGCGTGAACAACTATCCTCACGAAATGTCGGGCGGCATGCGCCAGCGCGCCATGATCGCCATTGCTCTCGCCTGCGCGCCGGAACTATTGATCGCCGACGAGCCGACGACCGCGCTCGACGTCACTATCCAGGCGCAGATCCTGCGGCTCATCGTCGATCTGAAAGAGCGCACGGGAACGGCCGTCATGTTCATCACGCATGATCTTGGCGTCGTAGCCGAGACATGCCAACGCGTGATCGTGATGTATGCTGGCCGGATCGTTGAACAAGCGAACGTGATAGATTTGTTTACGCGTCCGGCGCATCCCTACACTCAGGGCCTCATGCGATCGGTGCCTGACCGGCGGCGCGGCCGACAGCGCCGCCTTCCGGAAATCCCCGGCATCGTGCCAAATCTGCGCGAGCCCATTGTGGGCTGCAGCTTCGCGCTTCGCTGCCCGTTCGCGATCGATATTTGCCGCGAGAAGACACCGAGCCTGCGTGATGTCGGCCCGAGCCACGCCGCGGCTTGCTGGCGCGCCGAAGAGGTGATGGGCGCATGAGTGGTCCTTTGCTGAATGTCGAAAATCTGACGAAGCATTATCCTGTCGGTGCGGGAATCTTCAAGAAAAGCATTCCGGTGATCCGGGCGGTGGAGGATGTATCCTTTTCCGTCGAGGCGGGCGAGACTCTCTGCATCGTCGGCGAATCCGGCTGCGGCAAGTCGACTGTCGCGCGACTCCTGATGCGACTCGTGGAGCCGACCGGCGGGCGCGTGCTGATCGACGGGACCGATATTGCGGGCCTCAAGAAGGACGCGCTTCGCGCTTGGCGCCGTCGGATGCAGATGGTCTTTCAAGATCCTTACTCGTCGCTGAACCCGCGCCTCACCGCTGGACAGATCATCACCGAACCCGTCGAGAATTTCGAGCGCCTTGGCCGAAGGCAGCGCCAGGCACTTACCGCGGACCTGCTCCGGAAGGTCGGAATGTCGCCTGAGATGATGCACAGACTGCCATCCGAGTTGTCAGGCGGCCAGCGCCAGCGGCTCGGCATTGCGCGGGCGCTGGCCCTCCAGCCTTCGCTTATCATCGCCGACGAAGCGGTGTCAGCCCTTGACGTCTCCGTGCAGGCGCAGATTCTGAATCTTCTTCTGGATCTCCAGCAGCAGATGGGCATCGCCTTCGTCTTCATCTCGCATGACCTCGGCGTCGTGGAGCATATCGCGCATCGCGTCGCCGTCATGTATCTGGGGCGGATCGTGGAGCTCGCACCATCCGAGGCGCTGTTCGCCAGGCCGGTCCACCCCTATACAGAGGCGCTGATTGCGGCAGCTCCGGTGCCGGATCCGACGCGAGTGCGGCTGGAGGCGGCGGTTGAGGGCGAGGTCCCAAGTCCCATTAATCCGCCGAGAGGGTGCGCGTTCCACCCGCGCTGCCCGCTGGCGGTCGAGCGTTGCCGCATCGAGGCACCGCCATTGATGCCAATGGCAGACGGGCGCGTCGTGGCCTGCCACGTGCGCGCTCCGTCTACCGGCGTCGCAGGCCAACTGGCTGCGGCGGTCGTGTCGAGTACGGCATGAAGAGTAGTTAAAGCCGAACGGATTTGGTTGCAAGAGTCAACCAGAACGTTCACCCGGGAACGGTCTTATGGTCCTCCAAGTAGGGCCGGTTCGATTGCAACAAATGTTGCCGACGTCAAGATGGTAGTGGTCGGCGACCTTATCGCGTCGCCCCTGGAATCGAGCGCCCGCAACGCCCGCTGATGTTTCCGGCATTCGGTTCGATCCGTCTCAGGCAGCTGGAAGCATGGCGAGCCCCGGGTTTGCGCGATGGTGCGCGTCCCAACGCCGGCCGAAGAGGATCGTCGGCGTCTTTGCCGGGAACTGAAGACGTTTATTGGCGAACGCATCCAGCGTGCGAAACGGTTGAAGGGGTTGTTCTTGGCGCAAGGGCATTGCGGACTATCAACCTCGACAAAGGCCGCCGAGAACGCCTCGAGGAATTCCGCACCGGGGACGGCCAACCCCTGCCGCACTACTTGAAGGCGCTGGCCTTGCGCAGCTGGAGATTTATCGAACTTCTAAACCAGCAGATCGACGTGGTGAAGGCCGAGCGGGATGCACTGGCTGCGACCACGGGATCGGAGCCGGAACCGGTGCGGATGTTGCTCGGCTTCAAGGGCATCGGCACAGGCTTCGCCGGTGCCCTGTGATCCGAAGGCTGCCACCTGGCGTCTGTTCCGGACCGTCGAGAACAGACGCCAGGGCAGCCTTCGCGGGTCTTGCGCCGACACCCTGGAAGAGCGGCACGATCAATCAGGAACAGGGCGTCTTGAAGGCGGGCAATCCCCGCCTGCGCGCCATCGCCGTCAAGATGGCGTGGCTGTGGCTGCGACACCAACCGGGACCGGCCCTTGCCCTCTGGTATCACGACAGGGTTCGCCAGGTGGGCCCGGGCACCAAGAAAGTCTCGATCGTCGCCCTAGCCCGGAAACTGCTTGTCGCTCTGTGGAAGTTCGTCACCAGCGGCATCGTGATTGAAGGGGCCAGAATGAAAACCAGCTGGCCACGGACCCAGAGTCAGAAACTGTTTCCACCGGGACCCAATCAGTTCAGGCGGATCCGGGGGACGAGCCGGCGTATGGTATGGCCTCGCATGCCGAAGTTAAGAATTGTCCCGTCCTCCCGAACCCTGTCCGCAGGATGCGGAATCATGGTCGGCCGACATCATCGGCAACCGTATGTGAGTTTGAGCGCGCAGATCACTGACACGCGTTCCACAAAAAGGGTTCGGACCGAGATCCGAAAAATTCGAGGATCGTGCCCACTGGAGTGGGCTAGCTGACGGCATTAGTCGCCGTGCTCTCCGGCATGGGCCGGAATTGATCAGCGCGCCACTGCCGGCTGATGAGCGGATCATCGCTCATATGGCTGATGGTCTCGAGAGTCATGTAGCGCGCCCGCTGCACGGCCCATTCATTATTCTGTTCAAAGCAGCAACGCGCCGACGAGACGGACAATGGCATCGTCATTGGGGAAGATGCCGACGACGTCGTCCTGCGCTTGATCTCGACGTTGAGACGCTCGATCGGGTTGATGCTGCGCAGCTTGACGCGGTGCTCTTTCGGGAAAGTCATGTACGCGAGCACATCATGCTCTGCCTCGTCACATGCTGGTGGCGAGCTTCGGCACCTTGGGCCGGATCTGGTCGGCCATGATGCGCCATTACAGGCTTGCGGCCTCGGCCGTCTCCTGGGCGAAGCGATAAAGGCCGAGACGACACGGCGGCCGCTCTTGCCGGCATGCGCCAGCACGTTCCTCATGAAATGAACCCGGCGGCGCTGCCAGGTGGCGCATAGCACCTTGGTGACGGCCGCCTTGATGCCTTGATGGGCGTCGCAGACGACGAGCTTGACGCCGCGCAGGCCGCGGCGGGTCAGCTTGCGCAGGAACTCGGTCCAGATCGGCTCGGCCTCAGACGTGCCGACCTCCATGCCCAGCACCTCGCGCCGGCCGTCCGCGTTGACGCCGACAGCGATGATGACGGCGACCGAGACGATGCGGCCGCCGCGGCGCACCTTCAGGTAGGTGGCGTCGATCCACAGATATGGCCAGTCGCCCTCGATGGGTCTTTCAAGGAACGCTTTGACCTTGCCGTCGATCTCTTCGCACAGCCGGCTGACCTGGCTTTTGGAGATGCCGCTCATGCCCATGGCCTTGACCAGGTCGTCGACCGAGCGGATCGAGATGCCCTGCACGTAGGCCTCCTGGATGACCGCGGTGAGCGCCTTCTCGGCCATGCGCCGCGGCTCCAGGAAGCTGGGGAAGTAGGAGCCCTTCCTCAGCTTCGGGATGCGCAGCTCGACTGTGCCGGCCCGCGTCTCCCAGTCCCTGTCGCGATAGCCGTGCGCTGGACAAGCCGCAGCGGGTTCTTCTCGCCATGGGCCGCGCGGGTCGCCGCGCCCACTTCAATCTCCATCAGCCGCTCGGCGGCAAAGCCGATCATCTCGCGCAGGATATCGGCGTCGGGGGTCTTCTCCACGAGCCCGCGCAGGTCCATCATGTCGTTGGTCATCGGTGCTTCCTTCGAATCAGGTTGTGTCAGCAACCCAACCCTACCGAAGAACATCGATGACCACCGCTACGCCGCTCGCTCGCTACGGGGCTGTTGAGGGCGCGCGGGTTGAGCCGCTCAAGGAAGCGGTAGTTCAGCGCGGGTGTTGTCCGGCAGCGGCGTTCCCTCCGCCGTTCGGATGCTCTCCAGCCTGTCCGCCGCCTGGCGCAGGCTCAGCCGGAAGCTGCGGACGCCGAAGCGGGCGAGGATCGCCTTGATGCGGTTGATGAGCCGCGTCTGCTCGCCGACCAGGGTCCCCCCGCTCGCAGTTCGGCCGCCGCGCGTCCTCCTCTTCGAGCGTCGGGATCGCAGCCATGGTGCAATGGCGTTTCTCGCCGCGCAGCCAGCCGAGAAAAGCGGCATCAAAAGCTCGGTGTCGAGACGATCGGTCTTGGCGCGCCGGTGCTCGCGCGACACCGCTGGCGGGGTGGATGGCATAGGCCTCGATGCCGTGCGCCCGAAACCAGCGCGCCAGCCAGAAGCTGTCGCCGGCCGCCTCATAGGCAACGGCGATGCGCTTGATCGTGTGCCCGGCTCGGCCGGCTTCGTCGCGCCAGCGCTGCAGCAGCTTCAACAGTGCTGGCGCGTCGGCATCGATCTTCTTGAGGGGCTGGCGTTTGAGACCTGGAACAAGCGCGCCGACGAGCCACTTCGCCTTGCTCATTTCGATGACGGCGATGATCGTGTTATCCTGCTCGATAGCGGCAAGGGACCGGCTCGCGTCCAAAGATTGCGACATGGGACGCCTCCTTCAGACGGTGGTTGAAACAGCGAAGAATGCCACACCCTCGCTGCTCGCCCATAGCATCTACTCAGCGGGGCACGACCAATTCGAGAAACGTAATGACCTGAAAAAATTGATCTAGTCCTCCTCATGTGAGCCTTACATGAAGCGTGGCGTGGCGCCAGTCGAACTGGTAGGCCTCGCCCGGCGCAAAGCTCAACGGAATGTAGGCTTCGGCCGCGGCGCTGCCGCGATCCGCCTCCCAAGTCTGAGCATGCCGCCACACCGAACTGTAGCTGCCGTCATAGCCGAGGCCGCGAAGCTCCTCGAATATGCGGATCAGTGTCAGCCGCTCCCGCTGAGACTTGGCCGCATTCGCCGATAGCAGTCGATCCGACTCGTCACGCCATGCATCCATCCGGGGATAAGGCTGATGCTTGCGCTCGTAGCGGAACTCTGTCTCCTCGGAACGCAAAACCTTGCGCACCACCTTCCGGGAGATCTTCAGTTCCCGGCAGAGCGCCTTGATCGACTTTCCCTGCACCAGCGACAGCCGGCGTATCTTTGCAATCGTCTCCATAACCAACATCCAAAACACAAATGCCTCCGAATCAAACCGGAGGCATCTTGATGACCCCATCGTTAAGGGGTCCCGTTTGGACGAAAATCACCTCCAAACAGGGTCCTAATTCCATGAAAAATCACATCCATCCAAGCATCGACCAGCCTGGCCCGCGACCGCGAAATGGCTGCCCACGATGGCGTGAAATACGTGCCCGAGATCGCGTGAAATTGCCGCCCACATTCCGCGAAATGCGCCATCCTGACCAGCCGATCGAGCCGTGGGGGTTGCATTCCGCCTGCCGTTCGGCGGTTGCGGCGACGGGTCTTTCCAAGCACGTCACCGTCCATACGCTGCGGCCGCCGATCGTCCGGCAAGCTGCTCACGAAGGTCGCCGGATCAAGCCAAAATTCGGTCGTGCCACCGCTGCACGCGACGAAACCGCTATCGCGTCAAACAGCGTGCCCTACTATCTCCATAATAGCGGCTGACAACCCGCGCCTTACTTCAACTCGGCTTATGTGAGGTCGCCGCCAATGTATGGGCCGTCAGAGGAGACCTCACATAACCCTCCAGATTGAACTAAGCCGCTTCTCGCGGCAATTGGTGCCCGCTTTGAGAGATGCCTCCTGTCTGAGAGGATTTGGGTGTTGCAAACCATCGAGCAGCATTTCCTCCACATCGCGCAAGCTCCGATTGAAGCGGAAGTAGGGCCAGACAGCACGGGCACGATTTCGATCGGATAGCGGTGGTTCTTGTAGGTCGGTGCACCCACGGTCATGGGCGCTGCTACCTCAATTTTCTTGACCGCTCAATCAATGTGACAGCACCCCTCCTTTCGATGATGGCTCTTTAGGCCTGCAATCGATGCCGGAAATGCAAACGCGGCTCTCCGTGAATTGTGGTGGGCGGCAGGGGCGTCGCGCCCAGCTTTTTCGCTACCGCCTGGGACGCCAGATTCTCGGGATGGATAAAACTGATGAGCGGCGGCAGGCCGAGATCGCATGCGCTCCAGAGCTGCACGCGCCGTGCAGCTTCCACAGCATAGCCGCGGCCCTCGAAACCGGCGTAGAGGCTCCAGGAGAGCTCCGGCTCGTCGATATAGGACGGGTGCCACAGGCCTACACGACCGACGACGGAACCGGTTTCCTTCAGTTGGACGGCAAACATGCCGTGACCGTTCAGCACCCATTCGCCAAGCATGGCGGCGAAAGCCGTCCAGGCCGTCCAAACACTTTTCGGCCCGCCCATGTAGCGCATGCGCTCCTCGTCGGCGAGGAACGCCGCATAGGCAGGGAAGTCCTCCTCCCGCCAGTTACGCAGCACCAAGCGCTCACTTTCAAGCGTCGGGATCATGGCTGCGCCTTGACCTGGAGTGCGCCCGCTGCCGTCTCGGTGGCGATCGCCTCATGATAGCAAATCACCTCCCGGATGGCGAAATTCAGGACCTTCTCAGCGGAATCCAGGTACATATGCGTGTCGTCGGCCAGCCGGCGCAGGCGGGCGATCTGCACGCGCTCGGGCTCGACCGGCAGGCTGTGCGCGGCTTTGATCCGCCCTGCAGCCTTCGTGCAGCGGAAGGGCTCGGCCAGCGTATGGGTGAGCGCTGCGTCGATGTTATCGATAGAAGCTCGCAGTTCATTGAGCTGTGCCTGAATCGGCCATGTGCCGGCACTCATCCCCTGCTCCTTATTTCTTCCGCGAAGACGGGCAGGCGGCCACTGGCCAGCAGTCCCGGCAAGCCGCTTCCAGGAAGGCCGGGCAGCCGCTTGGGCAAGCGCGGGGTTCGCCCTTCGATGAAAAAGGGATCGTCGGTAGTTTGAAGTTAAAATGGAATACATCACCCCTAAGCTCCGGGAGGCACAACGCACGGCCGCCGTGTCAAAGTCATCGAAGCAATCTGCGTGCCAGATTGGCGCAAGGTCCTTCTCCGCGCCTGGCGCCCCGGTCTGCCACTCTTTGGGAGTGTCTCTAGCCGTTTTGCAAGGAAGAACCTGAAGCATTCGACAAGTGATCGAGTGAGGTCATGTGTAAGCCTTCGATCGCGGCTTTCCATCCGGCCCACTGCTTGCAGCGGGTTGTTGTTCGGCTTGCGACATTTTTTGTCCGAACCCGACAATGAGGTCGTGCCCCGCTGAATGGTGTAGCTCGGCGGTAGCGAAGCCGCTCGTGAGCGCGCGCTCAACAGCGCCGTAGATGCTATGGGGGAGCGGCGAGGGTGTCCATCTTTTGGCGCTGTCGAACCAACCAAAAGGAGCGCCCCCATGTCGCAAGCATTTGACGCGACCCGGTCCCTCGCCGGCTTCAACCGAGATACGACGTTGGTTGTCGTGGTCGAGATGAGCCAATCGAAGTGGCTCGTCACAGCGATTGTTCCAGGACTTGAGCGCCGACCGCTCAAGAGACTCGATCCTGATCCGCAGATACTGCTGAAGCTGTTGCATTGCTGGCGCAACGAAGCCGAGCAGTCGGGACAACTGATTAAGCGGATCACGGTTGCCTACGAGGCTGGACGCGACGGCTTCTGGCTGGCGCGCTGGCTGCAGGGCCGGGCCGTCGAGGCTCATGTGATCCATCCCTCGCGCGTCGCGGTGTCGCGCGAACACCGGCGCGCCAAGACCGATCGTCTCCGAGCTTTTGATGCGCGCCTTTCTCGGCTGGTTGCGCGGCGAGAGGCGCCACTGCAGTATGGCGGAGATTCCCACAGTCGGGGACGCACGGCGGCCGAACCGCGAGCGGGACAGCCTGGTGCGCGAGCGAACGCCGATTGTGAGCCGCATCAAGGCGATCCTCGCCCGCTTCGGCATTCGCGCCTTCAAACCTATTTTGCGCGATGCCAAGCAGCTGGAATATCTGCGCACCGTGGAAGGCACTTTGTTGCCAGAGAACACGCGCGGCGAACTGAGCCGCAACTTTACCCGAAGCGGCTGCTACACGAACAGATTCGCGAGATCGAACGCGAGCGCTTGCGCCGGCTTCCCGCAGCTTCCACGGTACCTGCGGCGGAGCAAGGGGCGCATGCGATGGTTCGTCTGCTCGCGCGGGTCATCGGAATTGGCGTCGAGACGGCAGACATGCTGGTCCATGAGATTTTGTGGCGCGAGTTACGCGATCGAAGAGCGATCGCCCGGTACGCGGGTCTCACCGGGGCGCCGACGAGAGCGGCAAACGCCGGCGCGAGAAAGGGCTCGCACGGGCCGGCAATGCGCGCGTTCCTACGGCATGATCCTGCTGGCGTGGCGCTTTCTACAATACCAATAGGACAGCGCCCTTGCCCAATGGTTTACGGCGCACACCGCCGATGGTCGCCGCGGCACGAGCAAGACAATAGATCGTGGCACTGGCGCGCAAACTGTTGAGCAATGTGGCGACTGGTCACGACTGGTGAACCCGACAGGCGTCGTTTTGCGCGCTGCATGATGCCAGAAGGGGGGAGACAGCCGATCCGGCGGAGCGGAAGAGGTCTGCTGGCAAGGATTCCGAGGTGGCGGTGAAGCCGATCGCTCACATGGCCTCTCAAGCCGCGCCCGTAGAAGGGGCCCGCCGCCCCGGCGCTTCGCCCGTTGATGCGCATGGCTGCATCATGGTTTTGCGATCCGCGAGGATCAACCGCATACAAGCTTGCGGCGCGTTTACCGCGTCTGATGGCGAGCTCCCCTCGGAATTGCCTTCGTTTGTTCAGGTCTCGCCGACCCAAACTGCCTGCCGCCGTGCTCGTGACCGTCAAGGACAAGTCGCTGCGCGATGGGTGCCTGGCGGCCCCACTTTTTACCATCACTACGCGCGGCAGCGAGCGCGAGGTAGGTCGGGACGAGGAGATGGTCGCCCAATTGGCCGAACAAGGAGATGAGAAAATGAACTAGGAGCAGGCTTGACAATCATCGCCGCATACAGGCGAGCGGCACAGCGGCGCTCATTGATGTCCCCGGTAAAGGTCGGGTTGCTGACCCCATTCCTCGATGGTGACGACGACTGCATGTGGAGAAGCCTGTCGAGCAGCGCGGCTGCGACGACAGGATCGCCGAAGACCTCGCCCCATTCGGCAAAGCCGCGATTGGAGGTGAGGATCATAGCGCCCTTCTCGTAGCGCGCGTTGACGAGCTGGAAGAACAGATTTCCGCCGCCGGGCACAACCGGCAGGTAGCGGTCTCGTCGACCACGATCAGCGACGCGCGGATAACGGATGGGTTCGCGCAGGAGGTAAGCGAAGCGATGATGTCGCGAGCGTGGAGAAGTAGACGCTCTTTGCGCTTCCGGTGCCGGGCGGGCCGAGGAGATGAACCACCTCCGCTCTATTGATGAACTTCAATTCGGCCAGCGCCATGATGCGTTGCGTCGAGCGACGGCTGGAAGGTGAAGTCGAAGCCGGCGAGCGCTTGATGCGGCATTGCAGCCAGCTGGGATCTCGGTTCGCCTCCTGGATCCGCCGAGGCTGATCAGGCCTCTAGGCATGAGTGTATCGGTGTGATCTCGTCAGACAGCCTTCATGGCGGCACCTTCGATGACGACGCCCGCGGTCACGTATTTCCACAGCGCCACGAGCAGCTTCCTTGCAAGGGCGACGATGGTTGGCGTTTGAGGCGCCCCTGATTGCGCATCACGCGTTCGTGGAACCAGCGGGTAAGCGCTGAACTCGGTTGATTGCGCAGCCACAGCCAGGCCAACTCGATCATCGTCGTTCGCAGCCGGGGGTTGCCGGCCCTCGAGTCGCCTTGCTCGTGCTGGACCGATCCGCTCTGCCAAGGCGTCGGCGCGAGCCCGGCATAGGCGGCGACCTGCCGGCGATTATCGAAGTGCCGGAACAGCCCTTCCGCGTAGAGGATGGCGGCACACTCGGGGCCGATACCCTTGAGATCGAGCAATGTCGCTGCTGGAGTTTTGGCGACTTCGATTGCCAGCAGAGCCTCGCGCTCGGCTTGCATCTCTTTGATCTGGCTATCACCAGTTCGAGTCGGTCGAGCCGCGACGGATTTGCCTCTTCAGATGTTCTGGCGGTGCGCGGCCGTCGCCGGTCCTCAATTCCTCAAGCCGATGTCGCCGGTCACGTCGCAGCGGCTCGTAGCCGGTGATCCGAGCATCTCTGCGCAGGTTCACAGTGGCTCGCCCGGACGATACAGGCACTTGGTCACGCGTGTGCATCTCCGCTGTACCCAACGCGATGACGTTACCAGGGACGGGCGAGCCTGGTGAGTTCTACCGGTGCCGACAACGATCGTGTGGACGGCAAGGCTGGGACGAACTCTTCGCCATTCCGGCACGCCGCTGCCGCCGCCCGAAGAGGAGCTTCAGACTCCCCAGCCGATTTCTGTTTCCCGAGATGCGTCCTTGCCGGGACGCTGCACAGATTTGGTCGCTCCGACGCGTGCGGTCCCAAGGAGCCGCGAACACCACTTCGCCCCAACCGTTCCAACGCAAACATGCGGCGATCCTTACGATCGACCATAGAGAGAGCCCTGAGCCCGACAGGCGCAGGGACGACAGAAGGTCCGTATTCCGTGACCAATCGCAGCCTGTGTCGATCGACGGCACTTCGAAGCCTACCAAGATTAATAGTTGAGAACCTGGGCGTATAGTTTACCACGTTCACAATGCCTTGTCGTTGGAGGGACTGCGGGCGGAATATGCATCTGAATGCCCGCGCACTTTCGCTTCATCATGACGATAGTTACCGTTTTTCATGTTCGTCTTGCAAAGGATATCAAAATGGTTGGAGATATAGTAGTACCCACACAGACTCGCAATAATCGTCCTCTGTCCACGCTCAAAGATTCGGGTTGGACATTTGTTCCAAACGTAACTGAACTATCTGTCCGAGAATTTACTGCTACTTACCGAGATTCCATGCGGCCGGTTCTCTTACGTGGAGGGTGCTCTGCTTGGACGGCCTGTCAGCTATGGTCGCCACAGTATTTCGAGAAGGTCGCCGGATCAGTTACTGTACCAGTCAAAACGCTTAGCGACAGCGAGATCAACGTTTCATCTTGGAAGCTCTCAGAATACGCGCGTTTCGTCAAGGAATCACAGCCGTGCGAGGATGGAGACTCCACATCGATTCCGACAGCTACTCCGTATTGCCACGACATTCCCCTGCTAGGCCTAATAGAAAGCTTGGCGGAGGATTGCCAACCTTTTCCGGCCGACTTTCTTAGCCCATCATATCGTCGGCATTGGTGGCGCTACTCGCAGTTTTTCATGGGCCCTGAAGGAGCCGTTACCCCACTCCACTTCGACACGTTACTTAGTCATAACCTCTTCTTCCAGATTTTCGGCGCGAAGCAGTTCACCATCCTCCCGCCCAGCCAAATCATCCATTGTGGACGCCGCGGTTGGCGGTGGTTCGATGTGGATCCCGAGCAACCGGACTATGTACGTTTTCCAGAGTACAAGGGGACGACACCCGCTGTAATCACCGTAAATGCTGGTGACATCTTGTACATGCCGCCCGGAACGCTCCACCACGTTCGTAGCTTATCGACTTCAATTTCCTTCGCTATCGATTTTCATACGAAACAGAGCGTATTAGATGCGCTGTCGCAGTCAAACGAGGGAATGCCGGATGAAGTGATCTATTACAATGCGATTGCGGCACTCTCGGCAATTGGCGGAATATCTGAGAGCATAACGTTTCCGTTATACAGTCCATATTTGAGCTATATTAGCTGATAAATGAGCCGTGGATAGTCATTTCTGAGCTAATTCTGGATAATACACAATTCCGGCGCGATGTCGCCGCCACCGCGAATTTGGCGGAGCGGTCGATGACCGCTCCTTGCAGGCGGCGGTCCAGCTGTAGACGGTCGCCCTGCTGCCTTGGGAGCCGCGGGGCTTGATTTCGGTCCACAGTCTACCCGTTGCGCTGGCCTTCCTCCCACCGCTTATCGAGGTAGTCTCTAAAAGGATCCATGAGGACGGAGCGCGAGGGTGGCCGCCTGTGCTCGGGCTCACCGCCCGCTGCAAGCCAGCGTTCGACAGTTCTCACGTTCATGCCAATCCGCGGCGCGATCTGTCGCGGCGAAAGGCCGGGGCCCCGCAGGTCAAGGATCTGGGCATAGAGCTCACGGCGCTGGTTGCGCCTCGACTGGCGCAGGCAATCAAGTTTCCGGGACGTCTCTTCCGGTGGTTCCGGCTCGGCTTCAGCGTTTCCGGCCATCTCTCGCCCAGGTTCTGGAGAAGATGCTAGCGGTCGGCGACCTGCGTTGCATTCGGAGCACCGCGACGGGCGCCCTCAGCATAAACGCCGGCACGACCGCGAGCGATGATCTCGATGCCCGGATGGCATTCCAGCCATGATGCGACCGTGTCGGCATTCCGATCCGGCAATAAATACAGCATGCGGTTGCGCTCCAGATCGCAGATCATCGTTCCGTAGCGCTGTCCTTTACTCCAAGCCCAGTCGTCGATGCCGACCACACGCGGCGCTCCCAGGGGCTCGAACCCTGCCGCGCGGATCATCCGCAACAGTGTGTAGCCGCTCACCGGCATGGCGAGTCTGTCCGACAGGCAGAGCCCGGCCCGCCACCCGCCGCGAACCCGATCGCCAGCTGGCTTTCGCCGAGCCGAACCGTGCGTCGAGCTTTCGGTTGAACCGGTGAAGATCCGGCGCGGGCATTGATGATCGGCGCATCGAAACCGTCGCGCGTGAGGCTGGATTTCGACAACCAGCCCCTGCCACGGCACATCGCTCAACCGGCGCATGTAGTGACTGTGGACGCGGCGGGTTCGGCAGCCGCAACATGGACAGCACGAGTCCATCGCCTTCGGCCGGGCCACAAGCACAACCCTCTCGGCCTACGGCAGAATTTGGACAATCGAAAGCTCGGGCGAAATCAGCGAGCGGAAGGCATGGAGCACGGGCAAATCACGGCGTCGACTGCAATTCCGACTCTATGAACTTATTCGCACCATCCGTGAATCCCGCAACCTGCACCAAATATGATACTGTTGGCGAAGTCAGCACTTTGAGCTCGACGAATGGAGAGAGCCTTGATTCCCTGGGTAGTCCCACTGATTCGAGGAGTATTGAATGTCGTTGCGGCCAGACCTTTCAGTCGGAATTCCTGAGGAAACGATGCGAGTCGCCAAAGCTGCTTTTCCGCGAGGCTGCGTGCTGATGATCCTGCGCGACGATTTGGGGCCGATCTTCCATGACCAACAGTTCGCGTCGCTTTTTCCCGCGCTCGGTCAGCCTGCCCCGCGACGCCATGGCGCCTGGCGCTCATCACCTTACGGCAATTCGCCGAGGGTCTGTCGGATCGACAAGCGGCGGATGCCGTGCGAAGCAGGATTGACTGGAAATATCTGCTGGCTCCCTTGCTCACCGATGCCGGCTTCGACCACACGGTCTTGTGCGAGTTTCGGGGCGCGCCTGATTGCCGGTCGGGCGATATTGTTTGACGCTGTTCTCGACATCGCCAACTCGCGCCATCTCGTGCGGCCTGACGGTCGTCAGCGCACTGACTCAAGCCGTGTTGTCGCGGCGGTGCGCGGTCTCAACCGCATGGCCGGGATCACCGAAGCCATGCGCCATGCCTTGGAGGTGTTGGCTGTGGCAGCGCCAGATGGCTGCGAGTGCAGGCAGCGCCTCATTGGGTGAGCGCTACCATCGGCCAACATTAGCAACCCGGTTGCCTCGCAAGGAACGGCGCGTCAGAACCACGCCCCCGAGATTGGAGAGGATGGGCACCGTTTCCTGGCGGCGATCTTTGCCGCGGATGCGCCTACACGGTTGCGCGCGATGCCGGCCGTCGAGACGTTGCGCCTGATGTGAGTGCAACAGTTTATGCTGCTCGACGGCGAGATGCATTGGCGCACGGCGGCGGATGGCATTCCGCCGGCCGTTCTGTTCGTCAGCACGCCGCACGATGTTGACGCTCACTACGCGCGCAAGAACTTAGCCTCGTGGGTCGGCTACAAAGCTACAAAGTGCATCTGACAGAGACGTGCGATGCTGATGCGCCGCCGATGATTACGCATGTGCGAACGACCACGGCGCCGGTCGCCGACGACGAGGCCACAGAACCCGTTCACGAGGCCCTGGAACAACAGGGTATTTTGCCATCCCAGCACTTCGTCGATACAGGCTATCTCAGCGCTGGAATTCTCTTGAGACCCGACAACGCTTTGGAGTAGATTTGATTGGGCCTGTTCGTCGCGACATGGGCTGGCAAGCCCTTGCGGGCAATGGCTTCACTGCCGACGCCTTTCAAACAATTGGGATGAACGCCGCGTCACCTGTCCGCGGGGGGTACAGTTCCAGTTGGACTGCTGCTACCAACAATGGTGCAATCTCGGTATTCAAGATCAAGTTCTCCCGCAAAGACTGCGGTGCTTGCTCCGATCGCGTCGATTGCGCAGGGGCACATGCAAATCGCTGCAGCATGACGCTGCGCATGCAAGATCAACACGAGGCGCTGAAGGACGGGCGCCAACGATAGCAGACAGCCGATTTCGCAAAACTATATGCCTGCCGAGTTGGAATCGAAAGACAATATCATACGCGGTGCGCGCCTTTGGCATGCGCCACGCCCGCTACCATCGGTCAAGCCAAAGCCCACCTTCAGCATCTTGCCACAGCCGCGGCCATGAATCTCATGCGTTTGGCGCGCTGGATCACCGAAGACCCCGTCGCACGGACAAGGACATCGCACTTCACACGTCTCATGGCTCAAGCAGCCCCGGCGTGACTTCGCCAACAGTATCAAATATGCGGAAGAAGCCCTGATTGACGCTGCGCTCTCAGGTTGATTGCCGCGCCGCAACCCACGCTTATTGGTAGGTGTGACGGGCTTCAGGACGAGCTATGTTCGCTCTCGAAAACCGAATTGTTGCAGAATTCTAATAAAGAAGTGAGTCTGTTCCGACACGAGGTGAAATACCGACCTAGCGAGTTGTTGACCTTTGTCGAGGGGATGCTCCGCCTTCAGGCAAAGCGTCGGACATACCAGCGATGGCAATATTTGGATTGGCTAAGCCTTCAAGGACTGTCCGCTAAAGAGGAGGTTTGCGGCGAGAACGGCGAGCCTCGCAGGGAAGCGGGATCGACCCCGGCCGTCGACTTCTTCGACTTCTTTGAAGTCAGCATACTGGTGAAGTACGGTCGCAAGTTCAAAACGACCTCTTCAATGGCGCATGCAATCTAGGAAACGCCCATGCTCAGTCACAAGAAAGCACATACGATGGTCGATAAGGTCTTTGACTGCAGTAGCGCCGTATATGTCAAAAATGTTCCTCGAAAAGGACGCGGCGTTTTTGCAAATCTAAAATTCAAGATCGGAGATATAATTGAGCTTGCTCCAACATGGGGATTCGATGACACGGCAAAAAATCTGTTAGATCACACAGGGTTATTCGAGTATTATTTCGTACGGCATGATCGGCAACTCAAAGATGATCCTAAAACAGGCTACGTTGTTTTCGGGTTTATCTCAATAGTGAATCATTCTTCGAACCCAAATGCCAAAATAGTTTGGACTGATGAAGAATCCGGCGCGTGGGCTCGCATTGTGGCGATAAAGGAGATAAACGTGGACGAGGAAATAACACACCGCTATACGAATATATCCGCTTATCCCGATACTATTAATTTCGTTGAATGAGGTTAAAAGGCGGTCTCGTCCTATTGTAGCCACGGCCATTACCGATGCCGGTGGTCAGACCTACCCACGAGAACGTACGTGAGAGTCCGTTTTGAAATTCAAGGATGAGCGTTTCGGCGGATGAGGTTTGCGCCCATTGCGACGAGGATCATTGCGTGAGAGACGTCGATGCGCTGCTCGTAGTCGCGCACGAGGCGGCGCCATCTTGTCATCCAGCCGAAGGTCCGCTCGACGACCCAGCGTCGGGGCAAGACTTCGAAGCCCTTCTGGTCATCGGATCGGCGGATGACCTCGACCACGAAGTCCAGATAGGCGGCCTTGTCCATGAGCATTAGCCGATCATAGGCGCCGTCGGCGAACAGATGCTTCACCCAGGGCCAGCGCTGGCGGATACCATCCA
>NZ_JAMYNW010000043.1:0-21399 GCF_040319365.1 Mesorhizobium sp. M0923
CCCCACATCAACCAGTAAGCACCGGCATGCAGGAATAGCCGGAACTGGTTGGCCGTCGCTCTGGTGCAGGATGTGCGGTCGGCGGCAAGATGCGTCTTCCACGTGATGTGGTTCTCGGCCGCGCCGCGCCGGCAGTAGACATCCTCGTAGAGCGCCTTGGCCTTCCCACCGGCAAGGTTGGTGACGACGAAGCGGATATCGCCACCTTGGGCGCCGACCTCGACCCGCGCGATGATGCGCTCGACGCGGCTCCAACTAGCGGCGCCGTCAACGAACTCCTTGAACCTGCGGACGCTTGCCTGTCTTGGCCGACGCTTCGAAGCGCGCCGTCGTGCTGGCCTCCAGATCCGCGACATGCTTGCGCAGGGTCGTGGTGGGCGAGGCCAAAGATGAAGTCGACGTCGTTGGCGCGGCACCAGTCGATGACCTGCGGGTTGCAATAATGGCTATCGCCGCGGAGCAGGATTCGAATGTTCGGCCAGTTGATCCGGATCGCCCGCACCAGACGGTGCAGGTGGGGGCGGATCTCAGCCCCACTCGGCCGCTTGGCCGGTCGCAGGATCGCGCTGACGAACCGTCCCGCACCATCGAACACGACGGTCGGCTGGAAGCCGTACTCGTCATGGTGGGCATTGAACAGGCGAAGCTGTTGGCCTCCGTGCACAGCGTCGAAGGTGTCGTCAATGTCGAGTACGATCCGCTTCGGCACCTGCCGGAACGAGGCGCAATAGAGATCGACCATCGCCCGTCCCATCGCGACCAGCTCCCGCACGCCGGGTAGGTTCTCCAGCCGGCACAGCGTCGATTGCGACGCCAGATCCCGACCCGACGGCAGCACATCCTGGGCCATCTTGAAGACCGGATCGCGGCGCAGCCGGTTGGCGTCGTTGCCGTCCTCGTAGCCGGCGGCGATCATCTTCATGCGAAAGCCGATCATGTCCGCCAGGCTGTGGACGACCTGGTCCGGGCAGCGCGGATCGTCGATGCAACGCGCCAGACGGTCGGCCACCCGCAACCGCTTTTCCACCTCGGCCAAGGCCAGAACGCCGCTGTTGGACGACAGCATGCCGCCGTCGAAACGGGCGACGACGGACCTGCCGCCGACTGATGACAAACCGCTCAGCGGCAGCGCAAGATCGTTCATGGTGGGTGTGGTCTCCGGGAAATGGTTCGGATCGGCTTAAGCAACCAAATCCTACGTCATTTCAACGGCTTGCGCCACATCCACCAACCCCCATGAATTTTTCAGGCTAGGATCCGGACCCATAAAGGGATTCCACTGACGGTGGTTTTATGAGTCACGGTCTCCAAAGGGAGGCCACAAATGAATCGCGATTATTTCTGGCTGACGGAGGAGCAGGTTTCGCGGCCGCAGGCGCTGCTGCCAACCGACACGCGCGGCAAGCCAAGAGTCGATGACCGCCGAGCGATTAGCGGCATCGTCCATGTCCTCAAGTCCGGCGGCCGCTGGGTCGATGCCCCGCAAGTCTACGGGCCGAGAAAGACGCTCTACAATAGCTTTGTCCGATGGGCTGCCAAAGGCGTTTGGGTCGACATCTTCCACGCCCTGGCCTCGGCTGGCGGTCCTCCGGCTGAGGTCCTGATCGACTCTTCGGCCGTGAAGGCGCATCGCTGCGCTTCTGGCGGCAAAGGGGGGAGCAAAATCAGGCGATCGGCCGGTCGCGCGGTGGGCGAACCACGAAGATCCACGCCCTGACCGATGGCCTGTGCCGCCCGATCGCTTTCCTCTTGACCGGTGGCCAGGTCGCCGATTGCAGCGCCGGAGATTTGCTTCTGGAGCAGATGCCCAAGAGCCCGATCCTGCACGCCGACAAGGGCTATGATACCAATGCCATTCGCCACAGGTCTAGGCTAAAGGGGCGATGCCGAACATTCCGCCGAAGCCAACCGGCGCTGGAAGAACTGCTTCTCCCCGTTCCTCTACCGTGATCGCAACGCCATCGAGCGCATGTTCGGACGGCTCAAGGATTTCCGCCGCATCGCCACCAGATACGATCGATCGGCCACGAACTTCCTCGCTGCCGTCTGCCTAGCCGCTACGGTCAGTTACTGGCTGTGACAGTTGTCCTCGACAAACAGAAGCGAACTTGCGCCCTGAAGCAGGGTGATCGCTTCAGAAACGGTGCGAAGGAGTATGTCACTCGCCGGCTCGATGTCGTGGATGAGGCCGGCGGCCTCACCAATCATGATCGCGGCTATTGTGGGATCGCCGCTTGCCCACGCTTCCCGGTAGGCAGCGGACTGCGCGTCAATGTCGGCGAGGAGATGGGCCTCATTGCCGTGCCAGGCTTCCGTAAAAGCATTCTTCCGAACGCGCAGTGAAAACCGCGATGGCCAATCCAGGCGGCGCGCTAGGTCCATCACCGAGGTTCGAACCGTGTCGTCTCCGGTCGCGGCAAGGGCAGCCTGGTGCAGATTTGGATGAACGAGAGCCTCCAACGAGGCCCAGAAACGTGATCCCATCACGACGCCATCAGCGCCAAGCATCAGCGCCGCTGCAAGCCCACGACCATCGGCGATGCCACCGGCCGCGCAGATGAGCGTGTCCGGCGCCCGTCGCCGTACCAAGTTCGCGACCTCCGGAACAAATGTGAATGTCGCTCGCTTCTCACCGTGACCGCCGGCTTCCGCGCCTTGGGCGACGACAATGTCGGCTCCGGCATCAAGAGCGCGGCGCGCGTCGTCGAGGCTCTGGACCTGGCAGATCAAGGGGACCCCGGCGGCCCGTATCGCCGGCGAAAAAGGCGCCGGGTCGCCAAAGGATAGGAAAATCGCACTTGGTCGCCGCTCCAAGGCCTTATCGAGCAGGCGCGGGTTCCTGGCGAGTGACCAAGTTATGAAGCCGCAGCCGACAGGTCGGTTGCCAGATCGCTCGAACTCTCGCGTCAGCCAATCAGCGTCGCCATAGCCGCCGCCGATAAGACCAAGCCCTCCGGCTGAACTGACCGCACCTGCGAGTTCCCCGCCCGATGCGAATGCCATCGGCGCGCTGATGATCGGATGCTGCAGTTTAAGCCGATCAGTGAGACGGGTTACGATGCGCATCATCACTCCAACAGATTGCCTTGAGTATCGCAGGTTCGGTTGATCCTATCGAGCCCCGCTCAGCGCCCCGCGATTAACGGCAACCAGAGCCGCCAGCGCAGTCGACCGACGGTTATGAGTCCGGACCCTAACCCATCAGCAAACTTACGACCGGGCTTCGAGCCCGTCACCGATCGATCCAATGGCGCTGCGGTTACCTGGACGGACCTGAAAACCAGCCTGTCACAGCCTTAGCTTCGGTCCATCCTGCAATGCGGCACAAAGCAGATTTCAAGATCATGCGCGGCGTGAGATCTGCGTGGCCATCATCCTGAATCTCGTAGGCGCCAAATGGGCCTCGGCACATGAGGTCACTAACACTCTCGGTCTCTTTAGCCGCAGGCGGCAGTGAGCTCGGCTCAGCGCTCGTAATCGTTATCATTTGAGCGCTGGGTCTTGCGGTCCTGCTCTTCCGACTGCCGTGCCTTCTGTTTGTTGGCGTCCTTCTGCTTGGCTGCCACCTTCTCCTGCTCGGTGCCGGTGCGCGGCTGCTCCGGCTCGCGGGGATCGTCTCGAGTTGGAAGGTCTCGCCCTCGCGGCTCGCGCTCGGGGATCGGCTCGCCACCGCCACCACCACGACGCTGCTGCTGCCGCTCGAATTGTAGCCGCGCGAGACGGTCGTGCATCTTGTCGTTCACCTCTTCACGATACTGTTCGAACTGTCCTTGATGGGCCGGCGGCAGCGTCTCGCGCATGTTGTCCAGAGCCTGATTGACGCGGGCCATCTGACGCCGCATTTCCAAGGGGGTTTGCGCCATGTTCAAATCTCCTAGCAGTGCATTCAATTCTCTCATACCGGGATGGGACAGGAAAGACTTTTGCCCCGATTGATCAGCTCCGCGACCCGCGGCAGGACCTGGCTGCCCCTCCCCTGTCCGGTCGCGACGGAACTGCAGAAAATTGTTGCCGATCGACTCCGCTGCCGTGAGAGCCTGACCGACTACGCCCGCGGCCCGCATCGTCGTCACAGTCTTTTGCCATGCGGCAGCGATAGCATCGCCGTTCACGACAAGGGATTGCCCATCCAAACGGCGTTGCCGCTTGGCCTCCACCCGCTCGATCGTCCTGGCGCTGACCTGGTAGCGCGGATCGCTCTGGGCGCGGCTGTAGGCTCCGGCATGCTCCTTCGTGAACGGACGCGTCATCGCATGGTCCATGCGCCGCGTCGCCACCATCGCAATGCCGTTCTCGCGTGCCTTTTCAGCAAAGGCCTCGCGCCAGGCCACCAGATCTGGCTTGTTGAATTTGAGGCGCTCGCCGTCGGCAGAGCGTGCCTGCACCATCGCATGGATATGGACGTGCTTGGTGTCCTTGTGATGCGCCAGGACGAACTTGTATCCTGGCGCTCGCTCCTCGAGCACGGCGCGCGCCGCAGCCATGACGGCGTTGGCATCGGTGCCGGCTCTTGCCGAGAAAAGCAGGTGATAGGCATTGCGCCGCTCACGCCCCGAAAACTGCGGGCGCCATTGTTCATAGATCGAAGCCGCCGCCTTGGTGGAGCTTTTCACAGCAGGCACAGGCTCGCCATTTGCGTGGCGGATGTGGCTGTGGGTGCGGATGAACTTCTGCAGGAAATATTTCGCTTTGGGTTCACGGCTCACGGCCGCCGTTACCTCTGCCTTGGCGACCACCCCCGCCTCGCCCATGGCTTCAGACAGGCGCGCTTCGATCTTGTCGAGCGCCTTGCTGCGCGAATTTTTTTCCCGACCGCCGGCGAGCACCTTGGCAAGCGGTCCGGCCCGCTCATCGGTATGCGCGTAAACCTCCACCGTCTGTCCATCCTGCGCATAGATGAACGGTTTTGCCCCGAAGGCCTTGCTCAGCGCCTCGCTCAAGGCGGCATCGGTGACCTCGCTAGCGAGATCGAAGCGAACCTCGATAAAATTGGTGTTTTCCAAGGGCGGTTCGAACGTCTCGCAAAACGATTCCAGGAACGCCTTTCTTGCGGCACCTGTCGCAAGCACCTGCCCGTCCTCGTCGAAAATCTCGATGTCGTGTTTCTCGCCTTTTTCGTCCTCGCGCTTCCCGATGTAATTGAGCAGCCGGGCGGCAGCTTCCTTGGTCGATGGCGGATTGGGCATGACCTTGAACACGGCAGGCTGCGCGCCCGCCGCATAGCCTGCCCGTGCCGCCACGGCCCGCGCCTGATAGCCCGTCCGCGCCGCTCGTGCCGTACCGCTCGGACGAACAGCACCACGACCACCGCCGCCGCGCCGCTTCCAGTCTTCCTCCTCCTCTTCCGGCCGGAAACCGGCGAGCGTGACGCCATAGATCATGATCGGCGCGCTAGCGGCCTTGGGCGAACTCGCAGCAGCAGTGGACTTCGGTGCCCTGCTGGACATGGAGCTCCCCGCCGCCCCCAATCCTCCCGGCGACGAACAATGGGCGCTCCTGCCGCCACCTGCCGTCGAGCCGCCTCCTTGCCCGAGGCGTCCGCCGCCACCGGTCCGCTCATAACTCTTCATCACCTGGAATTCACCGGCCGCGCGTCGGATGCCCGTCACGGACTTGTCGTCGTCGAGCTCCTCACGCTTCACGCCGGACTCGCCCCGCAGATAGCGTTCGATTTCGGCCGCGTAGCCAGCAAGACGACCGCTCATGGCCTGGCCTCCCTCGCCTTGCGTGACCCGCCAGTCATCGCCTTCAGTTCCTCGCGAAACTGCCGCACCAGGTTGCCCACGGCGACCAGCGCCTGTTCAAGATCCTCATCGTGGGCAACACGGCCGTCGTTCATGGCGCGCACGGCCTGATTGAAATTGATGCCAACGCGCCGCAGCTGATCGGTCATGTCCACGATCGCCGGCCGCAACGCCTCTGATGCGATAGGCAGATGCCCGACCTCTGCCCGCACCAGACGCCGGACGACCTCGCTGACGGTAACGCCGTCTCGCTCCGCAATGGCTTTAAGGTTGGCCAGCTCGTCAGCCGAAAACCGGATGTGCGTCACCTCGCCGTAGCGTCGTGACGCGTTCTGTACCGCTGCTTTCTGGGCGCCTGCATCCATCTCTCAAGCCCGCTTGCGGGCGCTAAGGCCCGACAGGGCCGCGCCGCCTATTTTGTGTGTATCACAAAATAGGCTATCCTGCCAGAGGAGATGGAAAAGGACAAAGCCGACGTTCCTTTCTCACCAGCCCAGTTGTCAACCGCAGCGGGCCGGTCGCGATGTGTTTCCATCGTGACTTGATGTAGTGTGTCTATGATGCGTTGAGGACTTGTTTCCATGTTAACATGGAAACATCCGCCCTCTGATGCGTAGTCGGAAATGCGCAGTCGATGGGCCACCGGACCTATTCCTTCGCTGCAGATAGCAGCTGCGCAAAAACCGCACCGTGAACGAGCCCTTATTGGTGCGCGCCTGGGTTGCCAAACCAGTCTTCCCCGTTGACTATGTCACCATGTCTCGACCGTGATATTGTTCCATGTTGACTTGTTTCCATGTTAACATGGAAACAAGGAGACAACGCCGGAAGGAGGCCCCCATGATCATATCCGCTGCGATCCCCAAGGGCGGCACTGGCAAATCGACGATGCTGCGCGCCCTCGCATCCGTCGCGCTGCATCGGGGCTATTCGGTCACCCTTATCGACGGCGATCGGCGGCAGAACATGAATCGCTGGTTCCAGATGCTGGGCGACGCTGGCAATTGTCCTGACACGCTCCAGATAGTGAGCGCGATGACCCCGCAGGAAATCCTCCGCGCGGCAGCCACTCACAACGGTGAACGCTCGGTCGTCTTGATCGATACGGAAGGCACCACAAACGATAACCTCATGGCCGGGCTCTTCGCCGCCGATATTGTCGTCGTGCCGGTCTATTTTGCCCTCGACGATGTGACCGCCGCCATCCAGATCACCGACCACTACATCCCACTGGCGGTCGAGAGCCGGGGGAGACCGTTGCCAGCGATATTCGTGCTGACCAAGCAGACCATCATCGATGGCAGGGCGCGAGCTCTGACCGAACTGCGCGCCATCATCCAGGCCAACGGCACGCCCATTGCAGAACACGTCCTGCACAATCGCGTTGCCTACCGCGACCTTCAGACCGGGCAGACCCTTTACAGCCCCGAGCTGCCTGACGCGAAGGCGGTTGCCGAGAGCGAAGGGGTCTTTGACGACCTTCTGCAAACCTTCATCGAAGCCACAAGGAACGCGGCATGAGTGAAGAAACCGCGCCGAAACCCGGTGACGACAAGAAAGCCCGCATGATGAAGGCCATCTCCACGCAGCCGCCAGCGCTGCCGAGCCTGTTCATCCCACCAAAGGTCGAGACGTCAGGGACCAGGCAGCAAGCTACGCCACAGATGCAGGAACCGACAAAGCCGTCCCCGGCAGCCGGGCCCGATTTTCGCAAGCTGCTGCGGCAGGGTCAGAAAAAGGACCCCATCGCCGGAAAGAAGATTCGCGAGGAGGAGATGATCCGCTGCGGTTACTACCTGACGGCTGCGGAGCAGCGGCAGTTCAAGTTGCTGGCGATCAGCAACGGGCACAGCATGACCGAACTGCTGCGAAAGGCTGTGCAGGATTATATCCGCATTCATAAGCACAAACTGCCGAAGGAATAATCAGCGGTCGGGAGTCGCTATCGCATGCCGCGACGGGTGATGTTCGTGGCTCTTTTGCGACGCGCAAAAAAAGGGCCCGCGACGGAGCACTCCGTCGGGGGCCCTTGAGACGTGTTTGCCTACTTGGGTTGGTTGAGGTGTTTCAGCACCTCGCCGAGGATTGCGTCTCGCACCGGACGCCCGCTGGCTGCCGCTTTGTCGTCGACCAGCTTTGCGGTCAGTTTGGGCGACAGCGGCATGAAGTCGTAGCCGTGTGAGATGGCTGCATGGCGAAGATCCTCAAGCGCTTCGGACGCGTGATCGCGGGTGCCAAGCCAGAGCGCGGACTCGTCGGTCACTTCGTGGGGGAACGCTTGCAGGAAGTAGGTGCGAAGCGGTGGGTCGTAACCGATGACAGCGTCTGGATCCGAGCGGACTTTTCCGGTGACGGTGCCAGTGACAGTGATGGTGTAGCGGCTCATTGCAACCTCCTTTTGCCGGTGGGGAAGCCGGCCCCTCGAGGGGCCGGCCACCAATGCCTCACTGGGGGTTGTTCCAGAGGATGACCTTCTTGTTTTCCTCGCCACCCGGGGCGGGAGCGAGATTGCCGAAGATGACGCCGATCTCGGGGGCCTCCAGCTTGACCGAGAGGTATTCCTCGCCCGAACGCTGGGAGATGCGGTGCCAGCCGGCTCCGATCTCGAAGCCCGTGCGCTTGTTGACGATCCGGTAGTCGGGGGCGTCCTCGCGCGACTTGTTGGTGTTCGGGATGAGGGTGATCGGGGCATTGACCCGGAGCGTGGCGAAGACGCCTTCCATCGAGCCGTCGGCCTTGGTGGTGAGGTTTGCGATCGTGGTGGCCATGGTAGTTCTCCTTCGGTTGCATCGGGACCATTCCCGATGGCGCCAAAGGAGAGGGCCGTCCTGCTGCGGTCATCTCGGCGAAAATTCTGGAAAATTCTATTTGCCCAAAAATAGCGGGCAGGCCCTTCGCCTGCCCGCAGACAAAAAACAGAAATCGAATTTTCCTGAATATTCGCCGAGTGTACCCCCAACGGGGGTTGACCGCACAAAGCAGGCGGTCGTCTACAAAGGCGACATGAAACGGGAATGGCCCCGGATGCGGCAGATGGACAAGACCTCAGGCCGCCATCGCTTGACCGCCGACGCAATGCTGCCGGATCGCAGGAACAGGCTGCAGCCTCTCGGGTCATGTCGCCTGCGTCGTCAATGCCTCAAACAGCAGCATGGCGCGTGAACCGCCTAGCGCGTTCGGTATGGCGTCACAGCGGTTTCGAGATCGGAGCCGACTGGCAGCGAACTTCACGCCCTCTGGGCGATGCCTCGCAGCCAGGTTGGATGACCAAGCAAGCCAGGATGTTCGGCACACTTTCACCCGCTTCAGATGCGAGACGGGTCAAGATGAACCATCCGTACAACGCCCCGCGGCTCTGCGCGTGGACCGGTTTCGAAAGGGGCCGGCTCCGTCCGCTCATACAAGTGGTTAGGCGGCGAGGAGCCGGATCACATATCGGATTGAACCCGCAGGGCCTGTCGGCAGGACCGCATCCATCATCCTGGCAACGTTAGACGCTCATCCGGCGTCATGCGGGCTTCGGCTTGGCGGCGAATGTCCGGATCAGCATGGCGGAGCATCGCGCACCAGTCTTCCACATTGTACGTGGTCGCCATCCGGCCCCTGGCCAGATCGTAAATGACGCACGGCTTGTTCGCGATGGCGAGCCGAAGCACGTTGACGGCCGTGCCCGGTGATGCGCCGTCCCAGACCATCATCCCAAAGTCGGCGCGCCGCACCATCTCCCGGTCCTTGGCGGCGTGGAACCAGTGCTCGTGAGCTCCTTCAGGAGAAGGAACATGGTAGGCGGCCCAGTCGCCCAGATTGTTGCGGGGTTCCTTGCCGGCATGGAAGACCCCGACGTGCTCGTACTTGTAGCCGGCGAGCAGGCCCTGCGCCTCGGCATCGGCTCCAGGCGCGTCGCCAACCAGCACGCCGTGCTCGGCAGCAACGATTGCGCCGATGCGAGCGATGGCAGGTTCCGGCAGCTCGAATATGTCGCGTGATCCACCTATGAATATCATCGACATGGTGACTTTCCCTTCTCTCCCGCGTCCCCCGCCCCGCGCCGGCCGCCCTCTCCCCTGGCCCTGCGCGAGGGATCGTCACCCGAAGGCCGAGACGGCAAAGCTGGCTCGGGAAGCGGCGGGACGCCGCGACGAGAGCCCGGCCGGCCGCAGGCCGGCGCGCCCGGATCCTGCAGCTGCCGGAGGCGCTACGCGCATCTGGCTAGTTGCGCTTCGCGCTTGGAGCTAGTGGTCTTTGTCGGCCAGCCAGAGGCTCACGTCCTGGATCGAGCGCATGGCCGCGAAAGAGAACGTCAATCCAGACGGCTGACGCGGCGGCCCTCGCTGCGCCCTTCGATAAAGGCGCCTGCGATTTTCATCATGAATGCCTTGCTGAAACGACCGAGGGGCTTACCGTCGGCTTCGATGTACCAGGAGCGTTCGGCAATATCGTAGTTGTATTCGTCAACCACGATCCAGCAGCGTTTGAGATCGGTCAGACCGGCGCGGCGGCACTCGATAGTGGAGATTTCCAAACCGACCCGATCGCTGGTTGGTGGCTGGGTGGTTATCGCCAGGAGCGCGAGATGGGTCAGGCCATCTCTTGCGCCGCGGACAGCGATGACCACGCAGGTGGGCCGGCTCTTGCGGTCTTCCGTTTCGCCGCGCTCGTGTTGCCATGCCCAAAGATACGGGTAGGAGATCACCTGACCAGGCAGGAATCTACCGCTCCTCATCGTATCCTTCCCCGCGCGCCAATCGGTCGATCTCGGCGGCGAAGAGTTCCGTGTGTTCCTCCGGCATCTCGGAGACACGGTATGCGCGGCGGGGATCGCCGCCGATGCGCATCCGTTCGTAGTGCTCGTAACTCATCAGCACGAACCGGGGTTTCCGGTGCTTGGTAAGAATAACGGGTTCGCGGCTGGCAACGTCGGTGACGTCGCCAACCTGCTTGTTGAGATCCCCCGTCGTGAACTGGCGCATGGCTGGACTCCTTATCGATCTCCATATTATCTGGATTTTCTAGATTTGCAAGAAAACGGCGCTCACGCGCCGTCCTCCGCGAACCGCCACACGGGGATGCCGAGCCGACGCGCCTTGTCGGCAAGGTTCTCGGTGATGCCGGAGCCGGGAAAGACGATCAGGCCGTAGGGCACCACCGAGAGAAGCTGGTCGTTGCGGCGGAACGGAGCCGCCTTGGCGTGCCGGGTCCAGTCCGGCTTGAAGGCGATCTGGGTGACCTTGCGGTTCTCGGCCCAGCAGGCGGCGATGCGTTCGGCGCCACGCGGGCTGCCGCCGTGGAGCAGGACCATGTCGGGATGCTTCTCGCGGGCCTTGTCGAGCGCGTTCCAGATCCGGTCGTGATCGTTGCAGTCGAGACCACCGGCGAAGGCAATCTTGGTGCCGGCAGGAACGAGCACCTCGGTTTCGGCGTGGCGGCGGGCGGCGAGGAAGTCTCTGGAGTCGATCACCGAAGCGGTCATCGCCTGGTGGGAGACCTTGGAGCCGGTGCGCGGCCGCCATGCCGATCCGGTTTGTGCCTCGTAGAGGTCGGCAGCCTCATCGCGCATGATTTCCAGCACGTTGCGGCGCTCGATGTAGGTGATGCCCTCGGCGGTGAGCCGTTCCAGCTCGACCGACTTCACCTCGGAACCGTCCTGTTCCTGCTGGCTCAAGCGCTGGGCCTCCTCGTTGCGGTCGAGGCTGCGGGCGACGCGCTCGGCGGCACGGTGGAAGACGTTTGCGAACGACCAGAGCAGGTCGTCGAGATCGGGTTCGAGCCTGGTGTCGCCGAGCATGCCGGCCAAGGTCTCGACGATCCCGGCGAGGCCAGTCCGGATCACCTCGTCGTCGGGAAGTGGCCGAGGATCAGGTTCGTCCTGATGCGGACGGTGGCCGTACATCTGCAGTTCGAGGATGACGCGGTCGGTCGGCGAGGAGGCGTGGTAGGGCTCGTAGGCGTCGTCGAGAGGAAGCTCGTAGGTCACGGCGTGTCTCCGTCGGTTGTGGCCGCGCCCATCGCGGCCTGACAGCGCATCCCGGCCGCGCCCCGGACGCGGCCGCACCGAAGGCCGGAGCGCAAGCGGAGGACGGCGCCGCCGTTGCGGCCGTGACCGGGGCGTGGCAGGGGTCGCCTCTCGGGCAGGCCGCGGGCGCGGCCTCTCTGGTGGAGCGCCGCCATGTCTGCAGGCTGTCCGGCGACGCCGCGCCGGCCCGCGTGCCGGCCCGACCCATTCATCCGGGCGGCAGGAAGAGACGGGCATCCTCCGGGACGAGCTGGTCACTGAGCCATGCCGCGAGATGGGCCGGGCCGAGATGACGCAGGTCGTCGTTGAAATCGCCGAGCTGCGGCCGCAACACCAGGGCGAGGATCCCGGCTTCGCCGGCTCGCTGGCTGAGACGCTCGATGCCGTGCCGGCCGGCGGCATCGGCATCGGCCGCGATGTAGAGGCGACGGCAGCCAGGCGGCAAGGTCAGGCCGGCGAGGTGATTGGCCGAAGTGGCGGCGGCAACCGGCAGCGCCGGCATCACCGTCCGGAGCGACGCCATCGTCTCGAACCCCTCGCCGGCGGCCATGACGGGCGCACCGGGCTGGTGGCCGAGCCATATGGCGTTGCCAAGAAGATGCCCGAGCGAGCGGCGGGGATCGGCGAGCTGCGCCTTGCCGTTGCCCGAAGCATCGAGCCAGGTGCGTTGCAGGCCTGTGGTCTGCCCGTTGAGGTTGGTGACAGCGGCAATCAGCGCAGGAAGCGTCCGCGTCTCGCCCGTTACGAGATCTCTGTAGTAACAGCCGGGATGGAAGCGCAGGGCACGCTCACGTGGGGAGAGCAGAATGCCGCGGCCGGCAAGATAGCGTTCGGCCAACGTGCCGGCGATCGGCTGGGACATGCCGAACAGGCGACGCGCGGCGTCGGGAGAGCCGCGTTTCGCGGCTAGCTGGCGCCGCGCGTCAGGAGCTTGGGGCGGTGGCAGCGGCATGGAGAGGAAGCGACGTGCTTCATCCGCGACCTCGCGGAAGTCGACCAGACCACAGCTCTGCTCGATGACGTCAAGCAGGTCGCCATATTCTCCCGATGACTCGTCGACCCATTTTCCGGCTGCCTTGCCGCCAACCGCCTTGAGCCGCACATGCATGGAACGGCCGCGTGTGTTGCGGACATCGCCGACCATCCAGTAATTGCCCGAGCGATGGCCCTTGGAGAGATATTCGCGGCACACCGCCTCGGCATGATCGCCAAGGCGGCGTGCCAGCTCGGAGGCCGAGGCGGTCATGATCGCCTCCCCTCAAGCCGCCGAGGTACGGTCGGTGACGCCAACCAGCGTGTGGCGATCGAAGAGGGAGGCGAGGATGGAGGACCCTTCCTCGGTCGTCGGGATGAACAGCCGGAGCTTCCAGGAGATGATCTCGGCGATCAGTCCCAGCGCCTTCAGCCGGGGAACCATGGCATCGATGAAGCCGATCAATTCGACACGGTAGTCGTTCATGACGCGGCTGCGGCGCAGAATCAGGCCATCGGCGAGTTGCAGTCCGATCCGTCCGTCGACAAGCCCGGTCCAGGCATCTTCCGGCGCGAGCTTGGGTACATCGTCGAACCCCAGATTGCGCAACATGGTCGCGAAAAGAGTCGGCGCGATGTGACGACCGATGATGCGTTCGCCGGCATCGGTCTGGATCCGGTAGACCTGACAATCATGATCCGGCAGCCGACGCCAGATCGGCAACAGCAGACCCGTCACGATGTGAAAGGTGCTGGTGGTGAACTCCGGGACGGCGGTGACTTCTGCCTGCCACAGCTCGCAGAACAGTTTTCGGTCGGCGGGCTGCCAGTGGGTCTCGGCAAGGGCGTCGAGACCGAAGCGCAGTTCGTCCGTCGGCCGCAGCAGGCGCACTCGGTGTTCGACGGTTCCGTCGTCGAGCATCAGGCTCGCCGTGGGAACCCGGATCGCCGTGCGGTTCGATCGCGTGTTCACCAACAGAACCGCTTGCGGTTCCGCCCGGACGATGGCCAGCGCGTCGACGAGGCTGAGCGGCCGTGTACGGTCCTTGCGCGCGACGGTCAGCACATGCGACTGCGCGCCCGAGACCGGGTGCGAGTAGACGGTGCGGCGATCGGTGACGACGATGCTCTCCGCCGTGATCGTCTCCAGACCTTTGTCATAGGAGCCGGCAGCGATCGCGCCCTCGACCTTCGCCGCCATCAACTGCTCGAACACCTCGAACAGCAGGTTCTGGGTTTCGATGCGCAGCGCCAGCAGGCGATTGAGCCAGGTCGTGATCGGCGGCAGTTCGTCGCGCAGCCCGCCCTCGTCAGTCGTCAGCGACAGGCCGGTCACGGTCTCGAAGGTCGTGAGCGAGCAGCCCTCGATCCTGCCCTGATGCAGCAGCATGTAGAATTGGCGAAGTGCGGCCCGCGCGTAGGGGCTTTCGAGATTGTCCTCGGCACGGAACAGCCCTGCCCCGCCGGTCTGGCGCTGGCCGCGCGTGATCGCGCCCAGCGTGTCAAGCCGCCTGGCGATCGTCGACAGGAAGCGTTTGCCGGCCTTCACATTGGCGGCCATGGGCCGGAACAGCGGCGGTTGCTTCTGATTTGTGCGGTGGGTCCGCCCGAGACCCTGGATGGCGTTGTCCGCGCGCCAGCCGGCCTCGAGC
Organism: Mesorhizobium sp. M0923; assembly: GCF_040319365.1. Taxonomy (NCBI): domain Bacteria; kingdom Pseudomonadati; phylum Pseudomonadota; class Alphaproteobacteria; order Hyphomicrobiales; family Phyllobacteriaceae; genus Mesorhizobium; species Mesorhizobium sp. M0923. The sequence continues at coordinate 14,382 of NZ_JAMYNW010000043.1, forward strand.
AGATAGTGCTTGCGCAGCCTCTGGTTCCTGACCCCGAGATCGGCGTGATACGAACGGCCGGTACCGCCGGCGTCCGAAAAGATCAGCACGCGCTTCTCGTCATCCATAAAGCTCTGGGTCTCGGCGAGATTGGCCGAGCCAGGGCGATTCTCGACGGCAAGCCGGTCGATGCCGTCGCGGCCGGTCTTCTTCACGATGCGGCGGGACCGGCCGGTCACCTCGGCGACGGTGTCGGCGCCAAAGTGATGGATGATCTGATCGAGCGCGCTACCGACCGGCGGCAGCGATGCGAGTTTTTCGATCATCTCGTCGCGCCGGCGAACAGCCTCCCGGCATTGAACCGGGTTGCCATCTTCGTCGTGGACAGGCCGCGAACAGACATAGCCTTCGGCGTCCGAATATTCCTCGAACAACTGGGTGGGGAAGGAGTGCATCAAGTACCCGCCGACATACTCGCGCGGCGTGACGTCGACATGCAGGTCCGACCATTCCTCGGTCGGGATCTCGGCAAGGCGTCGTTCCATCAGCGCTTCGCCCGTCGAGACAATCTGCACGACTGCCGAATGGCCATCGGCAAGATCCTGTCCGATCGCGCCGATCAGGGTCGGCGTCATCGTCGAGGTAATCAAATGCGAGAAAAAACGTTGCTTGGTGCTCTCGAACGCCGAGCGCGCCGCCGCCTTGGCGTTGCGGTTCAGCGTGCCGGACTCACTGGTGATGTTGGTCGCCTCGAGTGCGGCGGTCAGGTTGTTGTGGATGACCTGGAAGGCGTCCGCATAGCCGTTGTAGATGCGAATCTGCTCGTCGGTCAGCTCATGCTCGAGCAAGTCGTATTCGACACCGTCATAGGAGAGCGAACGCGCCGTATAGAGGCCAAGCGACTTGAGATCGCGGGCGAGCACTTCCATCGCCGCGACACCGCCGTCCTCGATTGCTGCCACGAACTCGGCTCGGTTGGCGAATGGAAAATCCTCGCTGCCCCAGATGCCGAGACGCTGCGCATAGGCGAGGTTCTCGACGGCGGTCGCACCGGTCGCGGAAACGTAGACGACGCGCGCGTCGGGAAGGGCGTGCTGCAGCCGCAGCCCCGCCCTGCCCTGCTGCGAGGGCGCGACGTCGCCACGCTCGCTTTTGCCGCCAGCGGCATTGGCCATGGCGTGCGCCTCGTCAAAGATGATGACGCCATCGAAAGATTTTTTGGCCCCCGACTGGTTTTCTCCAATCCCTGTCTGGCTTTCTTTAATCCCCGTCGGGCCTTCGTTCCTTCCCGCCGAGTTTTCTCTGTTCCCCGTCGGGCATTCGTCCCTCCTCGCCGGCTTCTCTCCAGTCCCCGCCGGGCCTTCGGCCCTCGCCTCTTGTCCAACCCAGTCGAGGATCTGGGCTATCCGGGATTTCTTGCCTCCCCGTTCCTGCGAGCGGAGCGTGGCGTAGGTCGTGAACAGGATGCCCTCGGCAAGGCGGATCGGCGTGCCCTGCCGATAGCGCGACAGTGGCTGGACGAGGAGTTTTTCCTGGCCAAGTGCCGCCCAATCGCGCTGAGCGTCCTCAAGCAATTTGTCCGACTTGGAAATCCAGATTGCACGGCGGCGGCCCTGCAGCCAATTGTCGAGGATGATGCCGGCGACTTGCCGTCCCTTGCCGCAGCCGGTTCCATCGCCCAAAAACCATCCACGGCGAAAGCGGACAGCGTTCGCAGCACCTTCTGGCGCGGCCGAGACGACATCGCAGGTTTCGTCGACCGTCCAGGTCCCGGCGAGATAGCCGCAATGGGCTTCGCCGGCGTAGATGACGCTTTCGAGCTGGGCGTCCGACAGCAGGCCCTCGTCGATGATCTCATCAGGAAGAAGCGGGCGATAGGAAGGTTTTGGCGGCGCCACGGCGGCCATTGCGGCCGACTGCACGAGCGGCGTCGGATGCGGTTTTGCGCGGGGAATGTCGATCGACTGGAGCGCGTAGGGTTCGTAGATCGTGTCGGTGAGCCGGCCGCCCTCCTCCGGCATCCAGTCGCGTAGCTCATAGGCGAGGGGGACCGCCGGCGTGCTGTTTGCCTTGACCTGGCGGGCGGGTTTCGCCTGCGCAATCGGGCGGAACGGTTGGATGGCCTTCGGAGCAGCCGTTGAGACAGCGAGGGGTGCGGCTCTCGCCCCCGATCGGGCACCCATGTGCGCTGCTGCCTTCCTCAGGATCCCGTGCGACAGAGCGCCGATCGAATCCGGAAAGCCGCCCGGTGTCCGGGGCGGCAGATCCGTGATCCAGGAGAGCAACGTTTCGACATCTGCGGCCTTGCCGGGCGACCGGATGAAGCCGGTCGGGTCGGTGGCCGGTACCTTGTCGATAATTGTCAGGCGGGTCTCAGTGGTGGTGCCATGGCGGGCATAGACACGGCCGTCGATCGCTGCGGTGAAGACAATGGTGCCCTGCTGCTGCAACCGTTCGAAGGCCGGCCGCCATTTGGGGCTTTCCGAAGACAGCCCGGTGCCGGTGATGGCGACCAGGCGCCCGCCCGGACGCAGGCGTGCGAATGCGGAGGAGAGGTGCCGCCATGCCGCATCGGCGACATGGCCGTCGACATAGGCGCCGACGGTGAAGGGCGGATTCATCAAGACGACGGACGGCTTGATCGCAGGTTCGAGATGATCGTCGATATGGGCAGCGTCGTGCCGAGAGACGGGCATGCGCGCAAACAGCAGGCCGAGGAGATCGGCCCGCGTCGCGGCAAGCTCGTTGAGGGCGATCGAGGCGCGCGCCATCTCGGCATGGACGGCGAGCAGACCGGTGCCGGCCGAGGGTTCGAGAACGAGGTCGCAAGATGCGATCGCCGCGGCGTGCGCTGTCACGAAGGCAAGCGGCAAGGGCGTCGACAGCTGCTGCATGGCCTGGCTCTCGTCGGACCGTCGCGTATGGGTGGGAAGAAGGTCGGCGATGCGCTTGATCATCGCCAGCGTTGCCTGGGGCGTGGTGGACCGGGACAGGATCGCAGGGCCGAACCGGCGCAAGAACAGCACCTGGGCGACTTCGAGCGCCTCATAGGCGTCCTTCCAGACCCAGAACCCTTGCGCATCGCTGCCGCCAAAACCTGTCGTCATGGCGGTGCGCAGTGCGGCGGTGGTGACAGGCTTGCCCTGCTCGAGGAAAGGCAGAAGCCGCATTGCCGCTTGATAGATTGCCTGGGCGTTGTTGATGGAGGCCGGCGTCGGCGCGTCGAGGGGAGCGGCAGTCCGCGCAACGGCAGGTGTGGTCGAAACGATGTTCATGGAGATGTCCTTCGCGAGAGGGGAGGCGCCCGCGCCGGCACTCTCTCCGCGCCAGCCGGGCCGCGCTTCTCCCCGCTCCCCTCTGCCTCTGGCGCCGATCCAACAAACGGGTTGCGCTCTGCGCAAACCCATGACTTGATGCGCGCACAGGGATGCGGCGGCGACCTGGAGCTGCGGAGGTGATGCGACGGTTCAGAATTGGCAGTGAGGTCTACGAGGAGGCAGCGCCTGACCTGCAGGCGGCGCTGGCGAACGCCTATGCCCGCACCGAGCGTCCGCTATGCCTGTGCCGCGAGCCGGGCTGCCCGATGTACATCGCCCGCATCGGCGACCTTCACCTGATCAAGCGCATGCCGCTGAGCGGCGGCGGGCATGATCCATCCTGTGATTCATATGAATCGCCTTACGAGCTGTCCGGCCTGGGCGCCTTGATGGGCAGCGCGATACAGCTCGATCCGCAAAGCGGCTTGGCGGCTTTGAAACTCGATTTCAGCCTGTCGAAGACGGGGAGCCGGGCAGCGTCCGCGCCTGCTGGCCAGAGCTCCGCCAGTGTAGCCGCCGACCCCAGGAGGATGTCGCTGCGTGGCCTCCTCCATTATCTGTGGCACGAGGCCGAATTGACGGTCTGGACATCCCGATGGGCTGGCAAGCGACATTGGTGGAATGTCCGCTGGCATCTGCTCGAGGCTGCCGGGCAAATGACGGTGAGGGGCGGGCCGCTCGCGGATATCCTGTTCGTGCCCGAGCCATTTCGCGCCGAGAACAAGGAAGCGATCGAGCAGCGTCGCAATGCGGTTCTTGCACCTGCGCTCCCGCCGAAATCCGGCCCACGAAAGCTGCTGGTCCTGGTCGGCGAGGTGAAAGAGATTGTTCCTGCCCGCTCCGGTCAGAAACTCGTCATCAGGCACCTGCCCGGTTTTCCCTTCATCATCGACGATGCATTACATCGGCGTTTGCCGGTACGTTTCGAGAAAGAATTGTCGCTGTGGGGAGCAGATTCCAGCTCACATCTGATAGTGATCGCGACCTTCGGATTGAACCCGGCCGGTCTCGCCATTGTCGAGGAGGTCGCGTTGATGGTGGTGTCCGAGAACTGGATTCCTTACGAGACGGTTCCGGAGAAGCGGCTGGTCGACGCGCTCGCCCGCCTTCGCGAGAAGAGCGTGAAGGGATTGCGCTACGACCTGCAAACCGACCAGCCGATCGCCAACGCTTTGCTCCAGAACAGGCAGCAGCCGATCGCGCTCTTTGTCGTCCCCGCCGGTGCGGACGAAACATTCGAGGCTTCGTTGCAGGATATGGTCGCGAACCGGCCGGAGATGGGTGCGTGGACCTGGCGGGTCGGTGACGGGGAGATGCCGGCCCTTCCATAGGCTGGGAACGACATCTCAGATTTCCATCAATGCCGTGAATCGATTGGCGGCCATCGATTCAGACATGCGTTGGACAAGGATCCCCGTTGTCTTGGACCATGACGGTATGGTGAGGGGTGACCAGCGATCGTCTTTTTCGGTGACCATGCTGTGGGTTTGCGAAGATCCGCGGCGTAAGCACAGTGGGCGCCTGATCGTTGTCAGCGTTGAACTCGGCATGCCATTCGAGCTGTCCGAACCCCGCGTTGCATCGGCGAGCGAGACGCTGGAGAGTTGGCTTTCGCATCGGCGTCCGTCCAGGGCGGCACCGCGGTCGATGGTTGCGTTGGGTGGACGATAGGCCTTGGCCAGCGTAGATGTGACCCGATCCCGCAACGGACCGATTCCCATCCGAAGGTGGTGCAATAAATGAAGCGGCAGAGCCGACCCTTCATCGTCGAGGTGAAGAAGAAGCGTGGCGAATCCGCGCGGCAGCGTTCGATCTAGGGAAATCTCGATCTCGCTGCGATCGACGCGGAAACGGCGCGGGAGCTGACGAAGATCAAGTCGGATGTTAGCTGTTATGGCGAGTCATCCGGCGGGTCGCGGCGTTCTTCGATAATCGCCCTGGCCTTCTCGACTGCCGCGATCGCCTTCGGCAGCCAGCGCTCGAACTCTACTTTGGAAAGGCCCATCGGCTGGGATGGTTCTGGATCGCGGAGGTTGGGACGGTCGGGCACGGCTGAGGACGAAGACCTCGTCCGTGTTGGCCTCGAACAGCATTAGGATGCGGTCGCCGATGGCGACACATTCGTTGATCCAGCGACGATCGGAATCGCGGTACCTTGTAGTTCGATCGGGCGGCACATAGACAATCGTGAAGTGTGACAGCGTCTCGCCCGTCGGCGCCGCATAGAAGTGCTCTTCCACCTCGATGACGACCCCGCCGGTGCTGTAGGAGGTGGCGACCGTGTCGCCGGGACGTACGAGATCGGCGACCGTTAGCGCTCCTGGGGGCGTGCGCCGGTATTGGCGGCGATCTGGGGCACCGGGGCTTGCGGTGTAGGTCGAGTACGCCATAGGTGTCCTTGCCGGCCCCTGGCGGGTGTTTACGGGGGGTCCGCATCGTTGTCTCCTCCCCTCCTGGCGCCTCGTGCGCGAGTTGCCGGCAAGCGGCTGTCGATCTCGTCGTCCGACAGGTCTTCGAGCAGTTTCAGGATCGTTCGTGGCCACCGTTGTTGACGAGAACGACGCGTTTGCCACGGTGGTCCGCGGGCCAGGTGTGGGGATTGATCTCGCCGGCGATCCCCCTGAAGTCGGGATGCGTCGCGTTCCAGATCGCCTCGAGCTTTTCCGCGCGGGTCATGCTGTCGCTCGCGCCGGTCTCGTGGGCGATGATTGCGGCGCGCATCTTGTATCCGGGGATTGCCGATCCGTGAGGTCGCAAAAGCCATGAAAACAGCGTTCGCGGCCCCGGATCCGGATCGCGAAGAATACGCTGGTCACGTTGCCGGCCTTGAACTCCGACATGCCGAACATGCCGGTGCGCTTGAAGAGCGGCGGCAGCAAATCGAGCATGAAATGGTATTCTGACGCGGTGATCTGGAACCACTCGCCTGAATAGGGAGTGCCGGAAAGCAGATCGATGCCGGGAGTATCTTTGTGTCGGCTGAACAGTTGGAACATCTGCTCGCGGGTGGCGACGCCGTCGAGCACCTTCCTGAAGGGTGGATGTGCGGTCATGGGGTTCTCCTGAACGCGGGTCGGCCGCGCGCGGCATGAACCGCGTCGTCGCAAGTGCTTGGTGATGTTGTGGCTGTCGACTGGCCGAGCCTGCGGCCAGCGTGTGCACCGGCGATGATGGGGTTTGCAGGGTTCAGGCGGCGCGTCGTTCGGAGGAAGGCGAAGCGTCTCGACCAACCCCGGTGATGGCACGGACGGCGGCGGCGAGCGCCGGGATATCGTCGAGCATGCCGAGCGCGACGAAGTGGTTGGCCCCGCCGGTATAGTCCTTGCGGTCCTTGCAGGTGCGGATCAGGATGCCGGACCTGAGGACAAACCGAACTGGCCGACCTGGATGTAGGCGCGGTGATGGTGCAGGGTAATTTCACCGGAAACGGCTATGCCCGCCTTGTTCGAGCGCAGGTCGAAGCTTCCTGCGGCAGGGCAAGTTCGTTAGCGAGTTTCTTCAGCCGTGAACGGGCTGTCGTGTGAAAACGTCTCTTCTGCTGCTCGTCATAGGAGCAGCTTCTGTTCCAGTCGAACATGTCGATCTCCATGAAATGGAACAGGCCCGGGGGGGGGGGGGGGGGGGCCGGCGGGGGGGGGGGGGGGGGGGGGGGGGGGGGGGGGGGGGGGGGGGGGGGGGGCGGGGGCCGCGGCGGGGGGGCCGCCAGGGCGGGGCGCGCCGGG
>NZ_JAMYNW010000044.1:0-20981 GCF_040319365.1 Mesorhizobium sp. M0923
CTGCACCTGCCGACATCCTGCCCCGACCAGCGCATCCTGCGCATCGTCCTCGATCGCATCCCGCGGCTCGTGACATAGCCGACGGGGCGCCGACGCCCCGAAACGAACCCGACCGCAACCTGCAAACCCCACCTGCCATCACGACGGATCACCGCCGGCGCCTGACGAGGTTCGCGGAAAGCGCCCAACAGCGGCCACATCGCCGCTTCAGGCCGCCAAAACCTCATCGCCGTGCATCAAGGCGGCTAGGTCTACCTGCTGGTGTGCAGTGCTTCGTCAAACATTCCCAGCCACCCCGGGCGACCAGTGGCAAGTGCAGCTAAGTTATCGGACTGACTAGTGAGATGCACTGGCTCGCACAAATGACGCAAGAATGACAGGCGAGGTCAGCCTCCAATCCGAGTCCCTCCCTGGCCCCGCGTTTCGCCGATTTACGGCCTGACAAGCAGCTCGCCAACTTTCTTCACCTGCAAATCCAACCGTTGCAACAGATCCTTCAAATAAGTTTACAGGATCTTTGCGCCCGCAAATCGCTGACGATGATACGCTCACGGCAGGGTCTAAGTCAGGCACGGCTGAAGAAAGGTGCCCGATTTAGGCTGGAGCCGCCACACAGCACGCATCCGGAGGGTCAACGGCAATGGCAAAAAGAGCGCTCATTATGATTGAATGGTCAAGGGGTAATGGTCCCTTATACATCGAAGCGGCCCAGCGTCTTGGCCTTTATCCAATTACCCTGGCGGCGGATCCAGCTCAACACGACTATCTTGCGGCGAAAGGTATCGAGGCAATCCCTATCGATACACACGATCACGATGCGCTGATCCGCGAATGTTCCAAGCTGCGTGAGACCTACGACATTGCTGGCATTACTGGTTTTGCGGGCGACGACGAGTCGGTCTCTGCGACAGTTGGCAAGCTCTGCCGGCATTTCGATCTACCGGGACCGAACCCCGCATCGATTGAACGGTGCTGCAATAAATTCATTCAACGTCAGCTCCTCGCGGAGGCCGGCGTTCCAATACCGGCTTATCGCTTGGCCGCGAACGCGACGGATATAGAACGCTCAGCCGCGGAGATCGGCCTACCGGTGATAGTTAAGCCAGCAGTAGGCATCGGAAGCGTCGGTGTTCGAATGTGCCGCAACGTCGACGAGTTAGCTGAACATACAACCTATCTGTTGAGCGGGAAGCACGTATGGCGGTCTTCGCCAAGGATACTGGTCGAAGAATTCGCACAAGGTCCACACTACTGCGCTAACATAATGGGAAATGAGATCATTGGTATTGCCGCCGCTGAGTTTGGCCCTCCACCGCATTTCGTCTTTCGTGAATACACCCATCCGGCCGCCCTGACTGATGACGCTTATAAACGTATCACCGATGTTTCGTTGAGCTGTTTGCGAGCTCTCGACCTTGGCTGGGGGCCAACCTGCATTGAATTCCGGTGGACGAACCGTGGCCCAGTCGTCATTGAAATCAATCCGCGTATGCCGGGTGGTGGGGATCCTAAACGAATTCAGCTGGCTTATGGTGTCGATCTCGTCACCGCGCACCTCAAGCTTGTCATCGGCGAGGAATGGGATTTGCGCAAAAGGCATTCGCAGACTGTGGTCACGCGGCTCCTGGTTCCTGATCGCGATGGCATCCTCGATTGGATCGATGGCGGCAACCGGGCGGCTGCCGTACCAGGTGTCGCAGAGGTCAAATTGTACGTTACATCCAAGATGCCGATCGTCAGGAAGGGCGATTACCGAGACTCTATGGGATATGTCGTAGCAGTTTCACCCACCCTTGCTCAGACCGCGGAGATACTGCAGGCTTCCGTCGACTTAATCAGTTGGTCGATCATACCATTTCCGACCCTTGGCGAATAGTAGGGTAATGCGGCCCGCTAACCTTCTCCGCACCAGCGCAGGTGGTCCCAGCTTGCCGCCGCGTCTCGTGTTGCCTCATCTAATTTTGTTACCGAGTGGACTGCACCCCTTGGGTGAGACACTAATTAGGTTAGGGACAGTTCTCCAGGTTTTGGATTGCGGCTGGGGGATCTTGGCGCAATCGCGTTAGACCGGCTTCGTATTCATCCGGCGAGAGCTAGAGCGGCGACTTTCATGTGAGTCCATACCCTGCGGCTGCGAAGTAATTTCTGCATTCTGTTGGAGAGAAGAGATTGCAGATATCGCCAATGGCCTGCCACAGGGCGTCGATGGTTCTGATGGCCTTTGCGCGCAGGTGCGCCTTGAGCTTGGCGAATGCCATTTCGATGGGATTGAGATCTGTAGGGCGGCAGGAAGAGCAGCCATGCCCCTCTGGCCCGGATCGCTGCCTCGGCGGCCGGGCTCTTGTGGGCAGCGAGATTGTCGAGGATGACGACATCGCCCTTTGCCAGCGTCGGAGCGAGCTGCGTTTCGACATAGGTTTCGAAGATGCACCGGTTCACCGGCGTGTCGATAACAAAAGGGGCCGTGAGCCCATGACAGCGCAACCCGGCGATGAAGGTCTGCGTCTTCCAATGCCCGAACGGTGCCTTTGAGCGCAGCCGTTGGCCCTTTAGGCAGCGGCCGCGCAGACGTGTCATCTTCGTAGTGGTTCCGGTTTCGTCGATGAACACCAGCCGATGTGGCTCAAGCCGCATCCGCGGCTGGCGCCTGGTCTGCCACTCCTGCCGCGCCTTGCTGACGTCGGGACGATCTTGCTCGCTGGCCAGCAGCGTTTTTTTTGAAGCGATAGCCATTCCTGATGAGCCAGCGCGAGATCGAGGCAGGAGCGACCTGGACGTCTGTAGCAGCGGCCAGCTCGGCGGCAAGCTCCGGCATGGTGATGTCATCCTTCTCGGCCACACGGCCAAGCAGGAACGCACGATGCGGGTCGAGCTTGGAATGGCGGCGGCCACCGCTGGCCTTGGGCGCCAGGCTCTCGGTCTTTCGATAGTTCCTCATCAGGATCACGACAAACGAAACCGACACCCCAAAATGTGCCGCCGCCGCACGCCGCGAGTGGCCAGCCTCGACAAACCGCACAACACGTTCACGCAAATCGAGCGAATAGGGCTTGGGTATGGCAAATCACCTCCTACAGGAAGTGAATCATGAACCACGCCTCACTGGAATCCCTCGCGATTCAAACTGAACGTCCGACGCTCTCTAGTCGAGCGCTGAATGCAGGCGATGCCTGTTGTAGACCCGCTCGATGAATTCGCCGATGCTTTTCTTGGCATCGATGATGTCGCGATAGGCTCGGCCATCGACCTCTTCGTCCTTTAGCGTTCGCATGAAGCGCTCAGCCTTGGCATTGTCATAGGGATTGCCAATCCGGCTCATGCTCGGCTGGATGCGATGCGCCGCAAGTCGTGAAGCGTATTCAGCGCAGGCATATTGCACGCCGCGATCGGTCAATAAGGACAGTGCGGAATGGAACGGCTTGAGATTATCGAGAGCCGTCGCCGGCGACGCTTCAGCAGAGAGAATACGCTCCAGATTGTCGCTGAGAGTTATTCGGAACCTGGCTTGTGCGCGACGACATGACTATACTGTATCGCCCGACGGACCGCCTCTGTCGTTGTGGCGCTCCCGTGAAGAACTTGGCCCATAGCGCATCCTTTGATTCGGAAGATGAGGATGCCCACTCAAAGCCCGGGATCAAACATTCTTGCGAGTCAGAAACGAGCGTCGACGAAATGGGCCAGCTGGGCCCCCACCTCATAGTAGTTTTCCTTTAGTGCGCGCAAAGTCGCCGTTTCCGGCGTGGTGACCAGAAGCGGCAAATCCGCATCTGCGACTTTCCCGAGAATATGGTCGGCCAGCACACGCCCAAAGACCGTACCTGGTGAAATTCCACGGCCATTATAGCCGCAGATGCTGACTACATTGGATGCCAAGCGTGAAAACGAGGCAGGTGGTCACTACGATCATGCCTTACCATTCGGCTTCGAAATCAACTGCAGCGATCTGCGGAAAGAGCTTGCGGAGGGCACGCATGGCACATGCTCGGTGGATCCTGGCACCGGCGCCTCGGAGCGCGCCCACCGAGTGGCGGGATAGTTCCCGCGCAGGTCGAGGATCGGGAATAAGCTGTTGTACCGATACGTGCCGCCGTTTCCTCTGCATTAAGGAGCTTCACGGCCGCGCCCTATTTCTGCCACTGCCGCTCGGGTTCCCGGAGCTTATCAAGTCCCGCTTCCCCGACCGCGCAATGAAGCGTACCGTTCCTCACAGCCTGGCAGTCGATGGCATGCTCGTCGATCAAAGACCAAACTTCGGCATGCCCACTACCGAAAAGTTGGAGGACCTGTTCGCCGAAAAGTGCGCCTAGACTAGATTTCACATATTCCGGTAGCGGCGCACGACCCCAGCCAATTCGAGCGCGACGGTTTCGTTGTCGCCGAAGCGGCGGTCACTCCACATAATGTGCGGCGCCGAGGCATTTTCGCCGCCGAGTATGGTCGGCGGGAGCGCGGTGATGTCGCCGGAGAAATCCGGCGAGCCGGCTATCTGGGCGGCCTTGACCTTGGCGATGGCGTCGCACTCGCGCACGCCTGGCGCAATCACCTGATAGGCCGCGGTGACCGCCGCCTCAGCAAGGCGCGAGGCTTTGCGGAGGTAGCCGATCTCGGCGTCTGATTTGACGCTGCGGATCCAGTTCACCAGAAGGTCGGCATCGCGGAAGATTACATTGGGCAGGCCGGCGGTCAGCCGCGCATGCGCCTTCGGGGAATAGTAGTAGGCCTCGAGCTCGATGCCGATATTGCCGCGCCCCCAGCCCTTCCTTTCGATCCAGGCGGCAATCCAGTCTATCGGATGGCGGTCGGCGCGCTGGACATGATCTTCCGGGAACCCGACAACATTCTAGGGCTTCATCCATGCCGTCAACAGCCCGCCAGCGGCATCTATGGCGCGGCCGATCCAGACGGGCTCCTCGTTCGCAAGCGGTACCAGCGCCAGTTGCGGCGTGTAGAACGACCAGCCGTCATAGCCGGTGATGTAGTGCTGGTTAGCGACGTCGTTGACGACGAGAAGATCGAGACCGCGTCGTGCCATCTCCGACAGGATGGCGGAAGCCTGCTGCGGTATTCGTCCGGGAGGAAGGGCAAAGAGATCATGTCGAAATCATCCTATTCTATCGCGTCCCAATGTCTTCACCTAACGCCAGTGCTAAAATGCGGGCGGGGCCGCGCCGATTCACAACGAGACAATCGCCAAGAGCTAATCGAAGCCGGTCATCGGCTAGTATGCTGAGGCCATTCAGCAAAAGGAGCGCCACACCGATCCTCAGAGAACAACGCGGCGCCTCCGCTAGTGGTTAGTTGGGAATTCTTTCTTACTTAGCCTCCGATCGATTTGCCGGCCTCTCATTTCGTCTGGGCCGCAAGATCTTATTTTCTTACGTCGGTAAACTGGTAATCGTGACTGATGCGGCGCGCATCCATAAGCGTCGCGGTACGCTTTTGAGAAGTGCGATGCAGAGACAAAGCCGCAAGCCATCGCAATTTCAAGGACCGGCAGGCGCGAGCTGATGAGTAGCAGGTGCGCACGTTCCAGACGAAGATCCAAATAATAGCGGCTCGGAGAACATCCCAGTTCCCGCCTAAACAGCCGCTCGATTTGGCGGCGGGATAGGCCGGCTGACACCACAAGTTCGTCTAGTAGCAATGGCTCCGTGAGGTTTGACTCCATCTCCTCGATTACCTTGATGACCGCCTGATGGTTTAGTTGCACTCGAGAATGAAGAGGTAGACGTTGGCGGTCACCCGCCGAACGGGTCCGACACGTGATAGCTTTTTCGCAAATGCGGTTGACGACTATCGTCCCATAATGGCGGTCAACCAAATCCAGAAACATGTCGAAGGGGGCGTCCCCCCCGGCGCAAGTGTATAGGTCGCCGTCCCGCTCGAAGGCGGTTTGAGTGGCTACCACACCCAGGAACCGCTCAGAGAATATAGGAAATTGCTCCCAGTGAACGGCGCAACGCCGCCCTTCTGCAAGCCCCGCCCGAGCAAGCACAATCGTACCGCTACTTATCCCTACGAGGCTGCCGCGGCGGTTGCGACACTCTCGTAGCCAGGCATCAAGCTGTTTGTGCGGACTGGGAGCATTGCGGCCGCCGACGACCACGACAGCCGGTGCTGAGATCGATCGACGGGTTCTTTCACGTTCGAAGAACAACGAAGAACCAGCGCAAACCGACAACCCGCAACTCGAGGCCGCAGGTTGCCCGTCGTCCGAGATGACCTGCCAGCTATACACGTCCCGCCCCAGCACCTCATTGGCGAGCCTCAGCGCTTCGACTGCCGACGAGAAGGCCTGGAGTGAAAAGGCCGGCAGGAGGTAAAAGCAAAAATTTCGGCATGTGGACTGTAAGTCTAGCATCCCGGCTGGTTCCTTTCCCGTATTCGACAGCATTCTAGCAAAAGCCTGCTGCCTGCCGGTCCGAGGCGATCGCCTCGGTTTCCCGAGCGAGGCTCTGCTCTCGTGCTTGGGCGCTTTCGGCGCCGGCCCGTTGCGGTCGGGGGTCCATGATTCTCCCGATAAGTGTTACTCGATCTGCCCAATCACGTCGCCACCCGGTGAACCGCTCCGTAGAGCGGGCGAAAGCTGCGCCTGTTGAACGGTCGGGCGACCTTCAGGGCGTCTTGGTACCGCAAATTCGGCTGCTGTCCGTCTAGATGTTAAGCCCGTCTCGCGTGAGCTCATCCATGACGAAGCGCACTGCGCTTTCAGCAATTGCCACGATCTCTTCGACTTCAGATTTGGTTGTCACAAGCGGCGGGGCAACGCCCAGAATGTCGCCGTGCGGCATAGCGCGAGCGATAAGACCGCGCTCACGCGCTGCCTTGGAAATTCGCGCGCCAACCTTGAGTGTCGGATCAAAACGCTTCCTTTTGTCTCGATCGGCCACAAACTCGATTGCCCCCATAAGGCCAACGCCGCGCACTTCGCCGACGATCGGCAATTGCGCGAATTTCTCCTTCAGCTGTGCCTGGAAAAAAGCGCCGACGTCACGGGCGTTGCCGGGCAGGTCTTCCTTCTCGACAATGTCGAGAACCGCATTCGCAGCCGCAGCTCCGATCGGGTGACCTGAGTAGGTGTAGCCGTGCGAGAATGCGCCGACCTTGTCCGCCCCGTCTTCGAGAACCTTGTAGACCTTCTCACCGACAATTGCCGCGGAAAGTGGGAAATAGGCCGAAGTCAGACCCTTTGCAATCGTGATGAGGTCTGGCTCGATGCCATAGTGCTGCGAGCCGAACATCGAGCCCGTGCGGCCGAAGGCGGTTATGACTTCATCTGCAATAAGCAGCACATCGTGCTTTTTGAGCACTGCCTGGATTGCTTCCCAGTAGCCTTCCGGCGGAGGCGTTATGCCGCCTGTGCCGAGCACCGGCTCACCGATGAAGGCGCCCACATTGTCCGGGCCCAGGCGTTCGATCAGCTGATCGAGCTCGGCAGCGCGGCGGCCTGAGAACTCGCGTTCGGACTCGCCTGGGTTCGCGCCCCAGTAGTGATGTGGAACACCGGTGTGAACAATCTGCGGGAGCGGGAGGTCCATGTGGTCATGGTAGAAGCTCATGCCCGTCATCGAGCCGGAGACGACGCTGCACCCGTGATAGCCGCGTTCACGCGAGATGATCTTCTTCTTGGTTGGCTTGCCGCGAAGATTATTATAATACCAGACGAGCTTGGCCTGGGTCTCGTTGGCGTCCGAGCCTGACATGCCGTAGAATACTTTGCTCATCTTGCCAGGCGCCATCTTCACGAGGCGATCGGAGAGGATCGCGAGCTCGTCCGTCGTATGCGCCGCATAGGAGTGATAATAAGCTAGGCGATAGGCCTGACGCGAGATCGCTTCTGCCACTTCGGTGCGGCCATAGCCGACATTGACGCAGTAGAGGCCGGCAAAACCATCGATAAATTTGTTGCCATGCGCGTCCTGAATGCGGATCCCCTTCCCGGTCTCAACGATCGTTGGCTCGCCAAGCTTGCCGGTGGCAAAGTCCTTGAGCTGCGTGAAAGGATGTAGGACAGCGTTTCTGTCCTTCTCGCTAATATCCCTGATGTTGATAGCCATAGCGCTTTCCTTTCAGGCTGCGATGTTGCCGATGCACACGTATTTGGGTTCGAGATATTCGGCGAGACCATGTCTTGAGCCCTCGCGGCCGAGTCCAGACTGTTTCCATCCGCCGAAGGGTATGGGAGCGCCGGTAAATTTCGGGGTGTTGACGGCGACCATGCCGTACTCCAGCTGATGGGTCAGCCGCATGGCTCGGTTGAGGTCCCGCGTGTAGACATACGCCGCAAGACCCATTTCCGAGTTGTTGGCCCGGGCGAGCACTTCCGCCTCGTCGTCGAAAACCAAGATTGCCGCCACTGGACCGAAAGTTTCTTCCTTGGCTATCAGCATGTCGTCCGTGACGTCGGCGAGAACAGTCGGGGTGACGAAATTGCCCCCGAACGGGCTGTCCTGTCCGCCAACAACGATGCGGGCTCCGGCACAAAGAGCTTCGGAAATCTGTCGCCTGCACTTTTCGGCGACAGATGGTTTGGTCATTGGGCCAATGTCGACACCAGGTTCCAATCCGTGCCCGACTTTCAGTTTACCGGTGGCCTTCGCGAATTCTTCCACAAAGCGGACATAGCTCCTCCGCTGGACATAGATCCTGTTCGCTGCCAGGCAGTCCTGACCGGATGTGGCGAATTTGGCTGCCATGCACCCGGCCACGGCGGTCTCCAACGGTACGTCGTCGAAAATGATAAAAGGAGCATTGCCGCCAAGCTCTAGTGAAGCCTTCTTCAGGGTTTTTGCGGACTGCTCGAGCAGGACCCGACCGACCTCGGTTGAGCCCGTGAAGGAGAATGCCCGCACATCGCTGTGATCCAACAGCCATTTTGCGAGCGGGGGAGCCTCTCCCGTGATCACTTGAAACACGCCGGCGGGGACTCCTGCGTCCTCGGCAAGACGGGCAAGCGCCAGAGCTGACAAAGGCGTTTCCGGGGCAGGCTTGACAATCATGGTGCAGCCGGCAGCCAGCGCGGCTCCTGCCTTCCTGGTGATCATCGCCGACGGAAAGTTCCAAGGGGTTATGGCGACCGTTACTCCGACCGGCTGCATCTGCACAGAGAGTCGGCTGCCCGTAAGATGGCTCGGGATGGTCTCGCCATATGCCCGCTCGCCCTCCGCTGCAAACCAGTCAAGAAAGCTAGCGGCATATGAAATCTCACCGCGCGCCTCGGTCAATGGCTTGCCTTGCTCGGCGGTCATGATGGCGGCAAGGTCTTCCGCATTCTCGCGCATACCTGCGGCCCATTTCCGCAGGTATGCGCCCCGTTCCGAAGGAACAACATCGCACCATCGTTGAAATGCGCTTCTCGCGAAGCTGACTGCAGTGTCCACATCGGACATCTCACAGGCTGCCACCTGAGCCAGTTCCTCGCCAGTAGCCGGATCCACCACCGAGATTGTTTCAACCTTGGAGAGCCAAGCGCCATTCACATAGGCGCATTTTTGCAGAAGGTCCTGCCGTTTGAGCCTCTTTAATGCGGCGGTTGCTGAACCTTTCATCTGTAACTCCAAATCGACTGTTCATTTCCGTCAACCTAGCCCTGCAACTGCGGTGATTGGCAGCGTAATGTAGGGTCACCAAGGTGTTCGCGTGCGAATAAACGACGTTTTGCTGTGTTTTTCTCCGTCTGATCTCTGTCTGCTTTATGGGGGCCTCATGAATAGGGGACATTTCTAACAGTCTAGGCTTGGAAGATGACGGTCACACGTCAAGTCTCGAGACGCGCGCGTCATGAATCGCGGCTTCGGCCGCCGGCGCATGGAGTTCGAGGACATCTCTGAAAAGCAGCCAGATTCGATCATCCGCGCCACGGTCGACCCCGCGTCGGCATGCAAGCTTCCAAGTGCGCGAGATCGCCTTTGAGCTCGGTCTGGATCAGAACTTGATCGCCAAGCGACCGAGACCGTCTTTCAGCTGCTACCAGGTGTTCCGCGACAACGACCCCTCGATGCTGGAGATCAATCCGCTGGTGGTCACCCGCGACGGGAATCTCGACGCGCTCGATGCCAAGATGTCGTTCGACGAGAACGCGTTGTATCGGCGGCCGGAAGTCTGCGATCTACGCGACAAGAGCCAGGAACACCCGCGCGAAACTTCCAGCGACCGCGGCCTCTCCTATGTCGGCCTCGACGGCAACATTGGCTTCATCATCAACGGCGCCGGCCTTGCCAACGGCGACGATGGATATGATCAAGATCGCCGGCGGCGAGCCGGCCAACTTCCTCGACATCGGCGGCGGCGCCTCGCCGGAGCGGGTGGCGAAGTCGTTCCGCGCCGTGCTTGGCGACAAGAATGTCGAGACCATCCTCGTCAACATCTTTGCCCTTCATGCCGGCCAGATGCTGGATTGATCCGGAGATGCCGCAAGCGATATAGAGCTGCGGCGCGACGACCTTGCCGGTCTGGCCGATCTGCTAGTCGTTCGGCGCGTAGCCAGCATCGACAGCAGCGCGTGACGCTCCGACGGCCGCACCGAGCTTGTCAGCGACGGGCAGAATGACCCTCCTGGAACTTCTCCAAGGAGCCAAGCGCACGGCCGTCCGAGATGACGATCCTGGCAGAAGTGAGTTCGGGACGGTCAGAGGAGGACAGTGCGTCCTTGACGAAGGTCGAGAGAGGCGAAGAAAAGGCCGCCGCCGAGATATTCTCGACGGAAAACGAAGCCGCACGCACGGTGATCACCTTCTCGGCGTCGGTCGACTGGATCGTCTGAATAGCATTGCCGGCATAGATCGGACGCTTGGAGGTGTCCGACGAGACGACTTCAATAATTTCCGAGATCTGCGCGACGTCGAGCAGGGCCGCGACGCGCGGCAGGACGTTCTTGCCGGTCGAGGTGGCGGCGGCAACGATCGTGTCCTAGCTGCCTGCCAGCGAGACGATCAGATCGGCCAGCGATCCAGATTGTGGCGAGCTCGTCGCTTTCGGCGACCAGAACCTTGGAGACCCCTGCGAGCTTGGCGGTCGCATCAGTCGCCGCCTTGGCGCCCTTGCCAGCGACCAGCACATGCACGTCGCCGCCGATCTTTGCGGCAGCCGTCAGTGCCTTGCCGGTCTGGTCGGACAGAGTTGCGTTGTCGTGATCAGCAAGAAGAAGAATGGCCATGGTGGTAAACCCTTTTTCGAACCTTAAAGGACGCCGGCCTCGTTTTTCAGCTTGTCGACCAGCTCGGCGACCGACTTGACTTTGACGCCAGCTTTGCGGCCCGATGGCTCATCGGCCTTCAGCACCTTGAGGCGCGGTTCTGTGGGGACTCCGAAATCCGCCGGGCTCTTCTTGTCGAGCGGCTTCTTCTTCGCCTTCATGATGTTCGGCATTGAGGCGTAGCGCGGCTCATTGAGGCGCAGGTCGGTGGTCACCACCGCCGGCAGCTTAATCTCGATCGTTTGCAGGCCGCCGTCGACTTCGCGCGTCACTTGCGCCTTGCCATCACCGATCTCGACCTTCGAGGCGAACGTGCCCTGTGCCCGGCCGAGCACCGTCGACACCATCTGGCCATGGTTGCTGCCGTCATCGATCGCCTGCTTGCCGACGATGACGAGGCCGGGCTTTTGGGCGTCAACGATAGCCTTGAGGATCTTGGCGACGGCAAGCGGTTCGACGGCATCGTCGGTCTCAATCAGGATGGGGCGGTCGGCACCCATGGCAAGCGCCGTGCGCAGCGTCTCTTCGGCCTTTGGCGGGACCGATCCACACGACGACCACTTCCTCGGGCTTGCCGGCTTCCTTCAGACGCAAGGCCTCTTCCACCGAGATCTCGTCGAACGGGTTCATCCACATCTTGACGTTGGTGAGTCCAACACCCGTGCCGTCAGGCTTGACGCGAATCTTGACGTTGTAATCGACAACCCCCTGGGACGAGAACCTTCTTTTTTGACCGGATATATGGAGGGTGGGGTCCGGTTTTGCCTATAAAAGCTCAAGGGAGAGACCCGTCTTTTTTCAACCCTAGTTCTTATCGATAGCTGCAATCCCCGGTAGCAACTGCGACTGAGAGGTTTGCCTGTCAGCGCCCTAGGCGCTCACCCGCGGGATCAAAGAACGCTTGCAGAGACGCATCCGCATCGAAAAGGTCGCCCGCAATTTCGATCTGCCAGCGGCCAGTCTCGACAAACTCCTTTGTTACACCATCGTCCCGATTCACGTAACCGAGCCCAATCGACGAACCAAGTGTGAAGCTTTTGATGCCGGACGAGATGTAGCCGACGATTTTGCCATCGCGTCGAATGAGCTCTTCTCGGAACAATACTGGACTTGGATCCTTGAGCTTGAACGCCACCAGACGTTTCCTAAGCGGCATAGACGCCTTCTGCTTCGCGGTTGCCTCCCGGCCAATAAAGCCCCCTGTCTTGTTCCAGTCGATAGTGAAACCCAAACCCGCCTCGAGCAGTGTGTCGACTGGCGTTAAATCTAACTCGTATTCGCGGTAGGCGCGTTCGGATCGCATGTGCTCAAGAGCGTGATAACCGGCCGGCTTTAGACCATGTTCCTTCCCGGCGCCCCAAAGGACGTCGAATACGTGCTGCGCCATCTCTGATGGAACGTGGAGCTCCCATCCAAGCTCACCGATATAGGTGAGACGGTTGGCAATGACGCGAGCGTAGCCCACATCAATTTCTTTACTCGTTGCAAAAGGAAAAGTTTCATTTGACAAGTCTGCATCGGTAACCTTGGCAAGAATGTCCCGCGACTTTGGTCCCTGCAAAGAAAGGACTGCATAGGCCGATGTCACATCAGTAAGAGTGACATTACAGTCGTCAGTGATATGGCGAGTGATCCAAGCCTTATCCCGTGGGTGTACTGTTGCCGATGATATAATCAGAAATTCAGCTTCCTTAAGGCGATTCACCGTAATGTCAGTTTCGATTCCACCCTTTTCATTGAGCATATGGGTGTAAACAAGTTTTCCAACGGGCACGTCTACATTGCCGGCGCAGAGTCTCTGAAGGAACGTGCAGGCATCGCGGCCTTGAATCAAATGTTTGCCGAACGAACTTTGGTCAAAAAGCACGGCACTCGATCTTGCCGCCTTACACTCCTCGGCGGTGTGTTCAAACCAGTTAGGCTCCGAGTAGGAATAGACGTTTTCCGTCGGCTGGCCTTCGCCGGCAAACCACATCGGTCGCTCCCAACCCATCCCTTCCCCAAAGCTGGCGCCGAGCTTGGCCCATCGATCGTGTAGGGGACTCTTGCGGACGCCGCGGGAAGTCTTTGGCTGATGCCCGGGCCAATGCATCTTGTAGTGAAGGCCCAATACTTCGGGAATGCGATCTCGCAAGTACTGTTTGTTTATCTGGAACGGATGGTAGCGCGCCACATCGATGAAGCTCACGTCCATCTGAGGCGCACCCGTGACGATCCACTCAGCTAGGGCGCGGCCTGCACCGGCGCCAAATTCAATTCCCTCCGAATTATATCCTGAGGATACAAATAGATTTTTCATGCCCGGCACTTCGCCGATCATGAACAGCAGATCGGGGGTAAAGCTCTCAGGGCCATTAAAGAACTTTGCGATGCCAGCGTTCTGAAGGGCTGGAACGATTTCGATTGCTTTAGTCATTGGGAGCTCGAAATGTTCCCAATCCTCGGGGAGTTCAATGAACGCAGAGTCTTTTGGCAAGCTCTCCATCGGTAGGGCCTTACCCCAAGGTTCAAACGCTCCAATCAGCAGCTTGCCGGCGTCTTCTTTGATATAAACGTGTCCATCCGTGTCGCGGAGAACTGGAAGGCTCGGCCTCACGATGTCCATCGGCTCGGTCACGACATAGAAATGCTCGGCTGCATAAAGGGGCACTCTCACATCAAGCTTCGCGGCAAGATCTCTTGTCCATAGACCGCAGGCGAGAACCAGTACCTCAGCCTCAATAACTCCATGACTGGTGCGCAGCTGATAGGCCCCAGTCTGCGTGCGCCACAAGTCCGCGACTTCTGTTTTCTCGAGGATTTTAGCGCCGCGTTGTTTGGCGCCGGCCGCCAATGACATGCAGGTGTCGATCGGATTCGTCTGGCCGTCCTTCGGAATGTAAACAGCGCCTTCTATGACCGATTCATCCATTGCAGGATAGAGCTCCCTCGCTTCGCGAGGAGAGATCATATGAGCTTCGAGCCCAAAGCTCTTGGCTACTGAAGCGCTGCGAGCTGTTTCATTAAGCCGGTCTTTTGTGCGAGCGACACCAAGCGTCCCATTTTGTTTGAAACCCGTCGCTTGGCCGGTCTCCGCTTCGAGCGTGGCATAAAGCTCTGCATTGTATTTTGCAATCTCAGTCAGCGCGTGGGTGCCGCGGGTCTGCATGATCAAGCCAGCAGCGTGCCAGGTCGTTCCTGATGTCAACGCATGCCGCTCGAGGATGACAACGTCCTTTTTACCTAACTTTGTCAGATGGTAAGCGAGGCTGGTCCCGGCAATGCCGCCACCAATTATGACAATTTCGTTGGATTGAACGGGAGTTTCTCTCGGGCGAATAGGCGTATTGTTGATCATGTATCTGCCTCGTGCGGGTGACTGCTGCCAAATTCTCGCCGGAATCGCCGACTGATGGGCTGCAAGTCGGGGTCATCGATCCAATTGAAATGCCCCGGCGGTCGTTCCAATGGCCAGCCGCGATGAAGTTCCAGCTCGGCGTTACAAAACGAACCTTGACGCCAATGCGCTTTGCGAGCTCCGTGGTTACGTCGATGTCAAAACCGACGAGCGGCCGATTTTGGGATTTTTAAAAGACACCCCCAACGTTCAGTTGCGATGTCAACTAACGATTCTGGCAAGCTCTCAAAAACGACTTCAGTTCAATGCCATGACCTTTCTTATAACATGCCATTATGCAGAATTGGTGCGACCTTTGTTGAAAGTGGCTGGAAGTTCTGCGGTGGCTGGGGATGATTCGACGAATTTCGGCAGTGCGGAACGTCGTCGCCGAAAATGCGCAGGACGCATTCAGCTCTTTCCCCGCTCGCAAGCAGTCACCTTGCTGGCAAACCACGTGTGTAGAGCTGGAAATCTGCAAACTATTACCGACTTTTGCAGACTTTCCCCTCTTATCCTGGAAATCCGCAGGGCTTCAACCTGCCGCAGATGGTATCTGAAGGGGAGATGGATTGCGCTTATCGAGTCAGGCCGACCCAATTTGAGATGAAGAGGCTAGCTTGTGACAGTCACGCTGCAAGATATTCAAGACGCGCAAGGGCGGATTTCGGAAGTGGTGCACAAAACGCCAACTGTCGCTTCGCCCAGTTTAACGGAAGTAGCCGGCGTTCCGGTTTTCCTAAAATTAGAACATCATCAATTCACAGGCAGCTTCAAGCTGCGGGGGGCAACAAATGCTCTCAGGCGCATTGTAAATTCCACCTCAATTCGTGGAGTCGTCGCAGCGTCGACGGGAAATCACGGTCGTGCGCTCGCTGTTGCTGCCAGATCGGTTGGCCTACCGGCCACAATTTTCATGTCCCAGTTGGTGCCAGAGAACAAAGTGCTCGAGATTAGGCGCCTGGGTGCGGATGTACGGATAGTCGGTACTTCGCATGACGAAGCTCAGGATGCCGCCGAATGCCTGCAGCACGAAGAAAAGCTAACTATGATTCCACCTTTTGATCACCCTGATGTCGTAGCGGGTCAAGGAACAATCGGCCTTGAGCTGGCGCAATCCATTCCTGAGGTTGGAACCGTCGTTGTGCCGGTATCGGGAGGAGGTTTGGCTGCAGGAATC
Organism: Mesorhizobium sp. M0923; assembly: GCF_040319365.1. NCBI lineage: Bacteria > Pseudomonadati > Pseudomonadota > Alphaproteobacteria > Hyphomicrobiales > Phyllobacteriaceae > Mesorhizobium > Mesorhizobium sp. M0923. The sequence goes on from NZ_JAMYNW010000044.1 coordinate 15,754, forward strand.
GCCTTGGCAGTAAAGGCGTTACGTCCACATGTCCGGGTCATCGGCGTAACGATGGATCAAGGCGCTGCAATGAAAGCCAGTATCGACGCTGGAATGCCCGTTCAGGTCAAAGAAGTAGCAACTCTGGCAGATTCGCTAGGCGGCGGGATAGGTCTCGAAAATCAAATCACGTTCGCGATGTGCTCGTTACTCCTCGATAACATTGTGCTCCTGACAGAGGAGGAAATTGCTTCAGGTATCAAACACGCCTACGAAAATGAGCGCGAAATTCTCGAGGGCGCGGGCGCCGTGAGCATCGGGTTTATTTTGGCACAGAAGGTCTCGTATCTCAAAGGCCCAATCGCTCTCATTCTGTCTGGACGCAACATTGATATGACGCTGCATCGTCGAATAATTGGTCGTGACGGCAGCACGGACTTGGATTTTGGGGGACGTCCGCGGTGAAGATTTTGTCGGAAGCGTCACTTCGAGCGCTTGTCCCCTTGGATTTGAGCGCGGTCAGATGTATCGAATATGCTTTCTTGGCCCTGAGCAATCAAGATGTTTTGATGCCTCCAGTGCTTCGACTGGATATTGCGAAGTTTAAGGGCGAGGTCGATATCAAGACCGCCTACGTTCCTAGCCTTGATAACTTCGCAATCAAGATAAGTTCGGGATTCTTTTCTAATCCCGTTTTGGGACTGCCTAGCACAAGCGGGATGATGGTGGTGTTGTCTGCGTCTAACGGGCTTGTTGAGGCAGTGTTGCTGGACAACGGATACCTCACCGATGTGCGCACAGCCGCAGCAGGAGCTGTCGCTGCGCAGTACCTGTCGCGAAAAGATGCTTCTGTCGTAACCGTACTCGGAGCCGGTATGCAGGCGCGTTTCCAACTCCGTGCGCTGACACTTGTCCGGCCGGTGCGAGAAGCGCGGATCTGGGCTCGCGATGAGAGCAAGGCCAAGGCACTTGCGGACGAATTATCTCTTGAATTGAGAATTCCGGTGGCCGCTTTTCAGAAGCCTTGGGATGCAACTTCGGGGTCGCACATTATTGTGACGACCACACCCTCTTGTGAACCTATCTTGCAAGCCCAATGGCTTGAGCCGGGGCAGCATGTTACGGCAATGGGCTCAGATGCGGAGTACAAAAACGAGATCGCGCCCGCTGCACTAGCATGTGCAGACCTCTATGCCGCAGACAGCGCTAGCCAAACCAGAAAAATTGGTGAATTGCATCACGCCCTTGTAGCTGGATCGATAGAGGACCGGCCGGATTTTTGCGAACTTGGTGAAGTGATCGCAGGGTCTCGACCTGGCCGACAAGACGACAGTCAAATTACAATTGCTGATTTGACAGGCACGGGTGTACAGGACACTGCTATCGCGAACCTTGCCCTCAGCCGCGCCCTGCAGACCGCTCCGGGCGAGGGGAAGGAGAGTTGGACGTAATGCAGGCCACGCGGTGGGACGGGCTTGCGACAGGGGCAGGGCAACAATACGACGCGATGGTGTCCGTCACCCTGCCTAGACCCACGTTACACTCACCCGTCAGTTAATACCACAATTTAACTCCCTCTGGGGAACAATATTGGCTCACAACAAGGCAATTCTCGCGCAGACATTAGATCTGCGTTCGTCGCTCACCTCGCCACCTTGGACGACAGTCGCCAGCCACTTTGCGCAGTCGGCCTCCATGATTTGGCCGACCGAACGCCTGGACGCCATCGCTGCACTTCAGGGACGATGACGCTTGGCTACGACAACATAGCCGCAAGAATCCATAGCACCGCCCGGGCCTGCCCGTCGTCACGCCGATGACCGCCGCTTTCAAAGCGTTCGACCATATGGGCGTAGCCGCGAATACCAAAATCACTGTTGCCACCTGTGGCGGTTGCATCACCGAGAAGAACATGATGAAAGCTGGCATCAGCCGCGGCAATATCCTTGCCGTTGATAACGAGCAGAGCGCCATCAAAATGGTACAGGCCGGCCGCGTGGATGCTTATGTGTATCCTACCCTGTCGGTTGTTGCGCTCCTTGGAAAGGTGAACGACCCGTCCCTCGAAATGGTCAGCCCAATCAAGGACGAACCTGTTAACTGCGCGGGCGCTGCTTTCCGCAAAAGCGACTCCGCCCTGCGCGATGCCTATGACGCGGCTTTCGACCAGCTGAAGGCCAGCGGTGAGTTCGACAAGATTTCAGCAAGTGCGGCTTTCCGACCGACTTGGCCAAGTCGACCAAGCGGTGGCGCCGGCTGACATCCAACCGCTGCCGATGCCTCAAGACGCCCCGCCCGGCGGACACACCCGCCGAGGCTCGATTAGAGTGTCTGAAATGCAAACTGCACTCGCTTCCCGGAGTGATCACACGCAGGTGTTGGTGCGAGGCTCGATTGCAACGTGATCAGAGACTTAGAAAACAGAAAAAAGCGTCGAATCTTCCACAAAGCATGTCATTGCCACAACAATCGAACTACTCTCGAGCAGAGTAGAAACGGTCTCTCGTCAAAGGCACCTCCGAGGACTCCGCTACGAGCCTCAATCTCTGGGAAGAGTTTTATGCCGCATTGCGGAGAGCTCCAAAAGGCGCTTGGATTAGAATGAAAAACTGGCTAGACCTCATACTATCCAGTTGAACCGACACTGTTTATTTTTAGCGTGCCCCTTACTTAAGGAAGAGAACTACAGCCTATGTCTGGTCTAATACCGAGAAACGAGTTTATTGGCCTGGAAAACGGGACGCATCTTGCCGCCGCTGGGGAAACCCCCGTTCTGATCAGCAGCGCAGCGGCGGTCACCAGATTTATGGTCGATAAGGCAGCAGGCATGCCGGGAAGAGAACGCATGTACGAAACCGCGGCGAGGGCACGAACTCGCATCGGGAGGTTGCTGAAAGGAAAGGCAGAAGACGTAGCACTGCTCTGGAACGCAACAGCGGGATTGCATGCGATCGCAACTGGCACCCGATGGCGCGCTGATGACAATGTAGTTGTAGCGGCATCCGAATTTCCATCCTTGCGCTACGTCTGGCGACCCTTCCATGTGCGAATTCTTGAACCGTCAGCGACTTTCGCGTCCCCCGCCCAGATTGAACGCACTATTGACAAGAACACCCGCGCTATAGTCGTGAGTCACGTTAGTTATTTGAACGGTGCGCGGACGGATCTAGCCGAACTCAGGGAGATTTGTGATCGAACTGGTGTGCGCCTTATCGTTGATGCGTCTCATTCTCTCGGCGTCGTTCCTGTAGACGGTAGTCTGTGTGACGCCGTTGTGTCGAGCTGTTACAAGTGGCTTTTTGGGCCTCATGGAGTAGCGGTTTTTTACGCAAATTCTATGCGCTGGCCTGATCTTGAACCAAGCGCGATCGGGTGGAACTCAGTCGTTCCAGACACGCCGTGGCACATAACCAGTGACTTCAAGTTAAAGACCGATATGGAGCGTTTTGAAGGTGGCAATCCGAGTTTTATGAACATCTACTACCTAGAAAACTCGCTATCCGTTCTTGAGGATTTAGGAATCGATAGACTGGAAGCGCATGCTCTTTCCCTGGGCAGTCGGCTGCTAGATGGACTCAACAAGCTCAATTTGCCGGTAATGACACCCGAAGAGCCTCAAAAGCGTGCAGGAAGCATCGCAATTGCTACACGCAAGTCCGAAAGGCTGGAGGCCCAACTGCGCGCGCGGGGCATCCTTACATGGGGTGGAGACGAGCGCTTGCGAATCTCGGTCCACGCATACAACTTCGCGGACGATGTTGACCGCCTGTTAGAAGAAATAAGCCGGCTAGATATCTAGCAAGGCCGTAGACTCATAAGCGCGAAGCCACAGTCGCATTGAGGCGAGTTGGATCATGGCGAGGAAGTTGGCTGCCAGTTTGTCATACCGTGTAGCGACACGGCGGAAATGTTTCAGCTTGGAGAAGAAGCGCTCGATCAGGTTTCGCTCGCGATAAAGGCGCTTGCTGAAGCAAGGTTTCCACTTCCGGTTCCGCTTGGCGGGAATGTTGGGCGTCGCACCGCGCTGCTGGATCAACTCCCGGATACGGTCGGCATCGTAGGCCTTGTCGGCCAGGACGATAATGCGCGGGCCGAGATGGTCGAGCAATCGATCGGCGATCTGCCCATCGTGCGTTTGTCCCGCCGTCAGGCCGAGCCGGATCGGGAGTCCTTGCGCGTCGACGACGACGTGGATTTTGGTCGTGAGGCCACCTCGGCTGCGACCGAGACAATTATCTGCGCCCCCCTTTTTGCCGTCGCAGCCTGCTGGTGCGCCCGAATGGAAGTGCTGTCGATCATCTGGATTTCACCGTCATGCGCTCCGCTGATGGCGTCCATGAGCCGATCCCAAACACCTGCTTTTCGCCAACGCGAGAAGCGGTTGTAGCAGGTGGTGCGTGGCCCATAGCGCTCGGGCAGGTCGCGCCATGGCGCACCGGAGCGCAGCACCCAGAAGATTCCGTTTAACACGCGTCGGTCATCGACGCGCGGCACGCCTCTAGGTTTGTTGGGTAACAGCGGTTCGATCACGCGCCACTCGAAGTCGGTCAGGTCATATCGGCTCATATTGAGCCTGAATCACAATCCCGCGCGATATGGAAGCGAGTTGGTAAACCCGTCAAAATCAGACGTTCAGCGCTACAGCCTAATCGTAGTAGCCCGATCCGAATGTTATCGCGGACATCACAGGTTGATCGACTTCGCCTGTCGAGGACCAAACGCCTATACCAAGCTGCGTTGAGGTTGCGCCATCCGGCTCCAAGCGTAACTTCGGGTCGAGAGATTGGAGAATCTGTGTCGCTTCGCCCATCGATACCGAGATAAGAGCCAATCCGTTCAATGTCGGGTTGCTTGGGCTTGCAAACTCCAAGGCCTCCAGGCGCTCGTCAGAATCATAGTAGGCAAAAACGCCTGCATCCGCCCAATAATCCATCGGATTGCCTTCGGGTGTACGCTTAAACGGCTGGTGCTTATCACCGAAAAATGTCCGAACGTTTCCTTTGGACGATCCAATCGGAAGACCTCTCAATCCACCGCCGGGTTCTAATGCGAGTTCAGTCATTCCTCGACAATATGCGCGATCGGTCAAACGACGCAACGATCGCTTTTCACCCATCTCCCTCATTCCCATTTATGGGTTCACGACCTAGCACTACTTTGGCAGATTTTTAGCGGAGATGGTTCTGCGGCAGTGGGGACAACGGATTGGGGGCGGCTGCGCGAGCGCGGTGAGGATGGCTTGCCTGACG
>NZ_JAMYNW010000045.1:0-18277 GCF_040319365.1 Mesorhizobium sp. M0923
TTTTTGCCATCTCTCGTTTGACTGCGGCCAGACGAGCCTGAAACTCGGCAACCTCGAAATGCAGTTCTTTCATCATGTCGATCTTCCTTTGAAAAGTTATCGGCAAGCGGCGTAATTGATTTTGGCTAGACCAACTGAACTAAGGGCTCTTTGTTGTCCGTTGTGGCTATCAATCGAAACTCGTCGGCGCTGAGCTCACCGACTTGCTCTAGCAACCTTGGCCATGCTGAAAGACCTTCCGCCAACGAGGCCAACCGGAAGAATTCGTTGGGTGCATGAATATCCTCATCCGGTAGGGCAAAGCCGAACATCAGCGTTTGAACCCCGAGCAACTCTTGAAAGATCACGGTGATGGGGATGGTCGCGCCCAGTCGCACGAGTACCGGGTCTTGTCCTGTCGCCTCCAACAAGACTTTCTTAGCGGCAAGCACGAGGGGGTGCCCAGTGGGCAGGTCGTAGGCGCGGCACCCAGTTCCCGGGTCATCGATCGAGAGTTCAACATCCGGGGGGCAAACAGCACGTAGATGAGCCTCAAGCGCATTTGCAACTTCATCGGGGTCTTGTCCCGGCACGGTTCTCAACGAAAGCTTGGCGTGGGCTGTACTTGGAATCACTGTTTTGTAGCCGACCCCGGTGTGACCTCCCCACATGCCGTTTACGTCCAGGGCCGGTCGAAGCGTTAGCTGTTCACGCATCGAAAAGCCCTGTTCCCCGTGGGCGTGCGCGCCCACGCCCTTGACGAAAGCGGCCTCGTCGAAGAGAAATCTGGCCGTTTCCGCTCGGGCGTTCACAGAGACAGGCGGGAGAGCCGCCAGCAATCCCGGGATCGCGATCGCGCCGTCCTCGTCATGTAACGAAGCGATGACCCTCGCCATTTCATGTGCGGCGTTCCGGATCGCGCCGCCGTACCGACCAGAATGAACGTCCTTGTCGGTCGTTCGAAGCGAAATCTCAAACTCTACAATTCCGCGCGCGCCGACATTAATCGTCGGGATTTCGGAATGCGCTCGCGAGCCATCAGCGGATACCATTCCATCAGCCTGCAGCAAGTCGCCGTACCGTTCCACAATCGCCCGCAAACTTGGACTATTGGTTTCCTCTTCTCCCTCCAAAAATACTTTGATGTTCACGGGGCAGACGCCCCGGACTTTCAGAAAGGCAGCGATGGTTTCGAGCGCGATGACAGTCGAGCCCTTTACGTCCGATGCGCCGCGCGCGTAGAGCCGTCCGTCGCGGACGGTTGGTTCGAAAGGTGGAGTTACCCAAGCGTCTAGCGGGTCGGGGGGCTGAACATCATAATGTCCATAGATGAGCAGGGTAGGTTTTCCTGGCGCACCGTTCCAAGCTCCGTAAACGGCTGGGTGACCACCGCCATCGAGAAGCTGGACATGGCTGAGGCCAATGCGCTCGAGCCAGTTCACTAGAAACGTTTGCGCGTCGCGCATCCCTCCTATGAAAGCGGGGTCTGTGCTTACACTTGGTAGCCGCAAGAAGTCGCAAAGGTTATCGACAATCTCCCCCTGCCTACTGAGCAGGTCTTGAACGACTGCATCTACATGCATGGCATTCTCCACGTATTTTCACGCAGCAAAGGCCATTTGCCGCAACAATACTAATTTCTAATTTCTAATGTCTAACCTAAAAGCACAGCCAATAACACTCCGGAGACCGACAAAACTGTCAGTGTTTCAAGATCTGGCTGAGGAACAGCTTTGTTCTTGGGTGCTGAGGATTGGTGAAGAAGTCGTTTGGGGCGCCCTCTTCGATGATTAGGCCTGCGTCCATGAAGATGACGCGGTCAGCAACAGATCGTGCGAAACCCATCTCGTGGGTGACGCAAACCATGGTCATACCGTCGCGCGCGAGACTGGTCATTGTCTCGAGCACTTCCGACACCATTTCCGGATCGAGTGATGAGGTGGGCTCATCGAAGAGCATGACGGCAGGCTCCATGCAGAGGGAACGGGCAATTGCGACGCGCTGCTGCTGTCCTCCGGAGAGCTGCCCCGGATATTTGTTCGCCTGCTCCGGTATGCGCACGCGCTCGAGGAATTTGAGCGCGAGCCTCTTTGCCTTGGGCTCGGGCACACCCTTGATCCACATCGGAGCGGCCATGCAGTTCATCAGCACGGTCATGTGCGGGAAGAGATTGAAGTGCTGGAACACCATGCCGACATTTTTACGAACTTCAGCTAGGTCGCGCATCTTGCTGTGCAACCTGATCCCGTTGACGGCGATCTCGCCCTCTTGGTGTGCCTCGAGCCGATTGAAACAGCGGATCAGCGTCGACTTTCCCGATCCGGAGGGGCCGCAGATAACGACGCGTTCACCCTTTCGGACGGTGAGGCTGACCTCCGTCAATGCCCTGAAGGTGCCGTACCACTTTGAGACGTACCTGGCTTCGATGACTGCGTCGTTCAATTCCGCCTGCCTCCGGCTCGATGATTTACCATCAGGACTTGATCCTGGAAGCAGCGGCCCTTCGAGGGGCCTTTTTAGAGAGTTTTGCCAGTTCGGGCCGTGCTTTACTTGATGTATGCCGTCGACGGTCATCGTACCTTGCTCCTGGCAAAATAGCGCTCGATCCTGGATTGAATCAGCTCGAGGCAGACGGACAGTATCCAATAGATAATTGCCGCCGCTATCAGCATCTCCATGTGATGGAAGGTTGCTTGGCCAAGTGTGCGAGCAAGGAACGTCAGCTCCCACACGCCGAGAACCGAGACCAGCGAGCTATCCTTCAGCATCCCGATGAAAGTGTTTCCCATGGGGGGTATAATCACAGGAAGCGCCTGAGGCATGATGATCTTGCGCATCGTAAGCCCAAAGCCAAACCCCAATGAGCGCGATGCCTCCCATTGACCGCGATCGATGCTTTGAATGCCGGCGCGGAAGATTTCCGTCATGTATGCGCCAATGCACAGCGAAAGCGCTAAAATGCCTGATGGCACGGCACTCATTATAATGCCCAACTGCGGTAGCCCGAGATAGATAAGATAAATCTGCATCAGAAGAGGCAGACCGCGAAAAAACGAGGTGTAAAAGGTGGCGATCCCGTAGGCAAAGCCATTGCTTGACAGTTTCGCTATGGCAGCAATTATTCCGATGCTCGACGCAAAGACGAGCGAAATGGCTGAGATATAGAGTGTTGTCACTACACCTTGCGTGATAAGGAATGGGAGATTCTGCCAAATGAAAGGCAGACTTAAGTTAAAAACCGCGAAGAAGGCAAGGAACAGGAGCAACAGCTCAAGCCAAACAATCCCGATTTGCACTTTCAGCGTAGCAAAACCGATCAGTGCAATGTTCAGGCAGAAAATCATCGCGATCACAACCGCGACCGCGAAACGGCCGTAAAGGCCGCTCTCCAGCGGATCGCCGATGACTGGCCGCATAAGCTCGCCCATGGTCGTGCCGGTGAGGTTGACCATAAAACAAATCGAAAGCACGACTACAAAGACCGAGGCGATGAACAACGGCTTGTGGACGAGCACCTCTGATTCAACTGTATCCGCATAGAGCATCGAGAACCCTTTCGAAAAGAAAGCATCCGGGCAAGGCCTGAACCGCTCCAGCTTCGCGACCTTTTATTTGGCGGAGCGATCCACCCCGAACCACTTAATCGACAGCTTGGAGAGCGAGCCATCGTCCTTCATGCCCTGGACAATGGCCGCAATCTTAGCGTTAAATTCCTTGTCGCCCGGTGCAATTGCAAGAGCTGCCGGCGTGTCGAATGCGACGCCGACCTCCTTAAGTGGGTAACCAGCCTTGATCGCATCCTGCACGAGCGAACCGTCACCAAGGACTGCATCAAGACGAACGCCATCGCCGAGTCGAAGATCATCGAACGCGACATTGCTGCTCGCATAGGTCTTCACCTCGCCCGGCTTGAACGCGTATTCAACAGGCTTAGCGCCAATCCAATCCGGAGCTAGTTTGTGATTGACATATTGCTCGGCCGCTGTGCCTGAAGCTACGCCGACCACCTTGCCTTCCAGTTCGGAAAGCTTGGTTACCTTGCTATCCTTGTGAACGGCGCCCAGCACCTCATCGTTAATGTAAACGGCCGGGAAATCGAATTTTTCAGCCCGGGCTTTGGTCGGCGTCATCCACGTGGTCATGTCCCAGCGGCCCTGCCACTTGCCTGCTGCAATCACGTCCCAGCTCGGCGTCACGAATTTTGCTTGCACGCCCAAGCCCTTCGCAATGCTCTTCACCACTTCGATGTCGAATCCATCGAGCTGCTTTTGGTCGTTCAAGAACGCCATCTTCCCCCAGTCAGTCCCGACCGCCGCGGTCAGCGTCTTGGTTTGGAGTACTTCATCGAGTACGGCCCCAGCATTGGCCGTAGCCGGAAGAGCCACGGAGGTAACTGCGAACGAAGCGGTCGCCGCTATCGTCGTTATCAGCTTGTTCATTTGACGTTCCCCTGTGTTGTTGGGCCTAGTCTGGCGCGAGCCCATTCCCGCACCCGAAATGTGGATATGATGACCAGTCTGATCCACAGCAAAGTGTACCTCACCCTGACCTGATATGCAACATCTGTTTTCCACATGACAGATGTGACGCAAATGGATCATTCCGATTCTATGACGGATGGACCGTCTCGGGCGCTGCCCGAGGCCAGGCTTTATGCGGCGAAAGGATTCGCTGTAAATACGAGGTAATGGTACGCCTCCGGCGAAGGCCGCCTTGCGCGAGTATTGCATGGAAGCGAGGCTGCGCTCTTAAGGTGGTCCTTACGAGCGTAGTTAGCCGCCTTGATGCACAGCGATGAGTTTTCGGCGGCCTGAAGCGGCGATCTGGTCGCCGTTGCAGTGCTTTTGACCAACCCTCTTCGGGCGCCGGCGGTGAGCCGTCGTGATGGAAGGCGGGGGTTTGCGGGTTGCGGTCGGCGGGTTTGTTTTTCGGGGCGTCGGCGCCCCGTCGGCTATGTCACGAGCCGCGGGATGCGATCGAGGACGATGCGCAGGATGCGCTGGTCGGGGCAGGATGTCGGCAGGTGCAGGCGGATTTGCGTCTTCATCTCGACCACCCGCGCGGCGATCTTGATGAGGCGCAAACGCAGCGTGTCGAATTGGGCGACGGCAAAGCTCGAGCGCTTCGGCATCGCGGCGCGCAGGCCCCACATCATCCAGTAGGCGCCGGCATGCAGGAACAGCCGGAACTGGTTGGCTGTGGCTCTGGTGCAGGATGTGCAGTCGGCGGCGAGATGCGTCTTCCACGACTTGATGTGGTTCCGGCCGCGCCGCGCCGGCAGTAAAGGTCCGCGTAGAGCGCCTTGGCCTTGCCACCGGCCAGATTGGTGACGATGAAGCTGGTGTTAGTACCTTGGGCACCGACCTCGACCCGCGCGATGATGCGCCCGACGCGGCTCCAACTAGCGGCGCCGTCAACGAACTCCTTGAACCTGCGGACCTTGCCTGTCTTGGCCGACGCTTCGAAGCGCGCCAGCGTGCTGGCTTCCAGATCCGCGACATGCTTGCGCAGCGAACGCTGAGGCGGATCGAGGCTCGTCGCAAACTCGAGGTTTCGCCGAGAGGTGTGCGTTTTGTCGTGCAGCTGCCGGCGATCGCCCGTCGTGGTGGGCGCCAGCCCGAGGATGAAGTCGACATCGTTGGCGCGGCACCAGTCGATGACCGGTGGACTGCAATAATGTCCGTCGGCCCGGATCAGGATCCGTGTGTTCGGCCAGTTGCTCCGGATCGCCCGCACCAGGCGGCGCAGGTGGGGGCGGATGTCAGCCCCGCTCGGTCGCTTGGCCGGCCGAAGAACCGCACCGACGAACCGGCCGTCGCCATCGAACACCACGATCGGCTGGAAGCCGTATTCGTCGTAATGGGCGTTGAACAGGCGCAATTGCTGGCCGCCATGCACGGCATCAAAGGTGTCGTCAATGTCGAGCACTATCCGCTTCGGCACCTGCCGGAAGGAGGCGCAATAGAGGTCGACCATCGCCCGCCCCGTGGCGACCAGCTCCCGCACGCCGGGCAGGTTCTCCAGCCGGCACATCGTCGATTGGGAGGCCAGATCCCGACCGACGGCAGCGCATCCTGGGCCATCTTGAAGACCGGATCGGAGCGCAGCCGGTTGGCGTCGTTGCCGTCCTCGTAGCCGGCGGCGATCATCTTCATGCGAAAGCCGATCATGTCGGCCAAGCTGTGGGCGGTCTGGTCCGGACAGCGCGGATCGTCGATGCAGCGCGCCAGACGCTCGGCCACCCGCAGCCGCTTTTCCACCTCGGCCAGAGCCAGAACGCCACTGTTGGGCGACAGCGTGCCGCCGTCGAGGGGCGACCACGGACTTGCCGCCGACTAATGACAAACCGCTCAGCGGCAGCGTAAGACCGTTCATGGCGGGTGTGGTCTCCGGGAATGATTCGGATCGGCTTAAACAAGCAAATCCTACGTCATTTCAACGGCTTGCACCACATCCGCCAACCCACCAGTAGAGTCGAGGAAGGGCGCGGTGGCTTAGGCCGTGTTGGCATCGCTCCGTTTCCCTTCCCCGCTCGGGCCACCGATTTGAGGAGGTCCGAATGCGGAATCGTGTCGAAGTATTTCGACAAATCGGCGTCTACCACGTCCGTGTAGCCCCGGCAGACAAGCCGGTGCACTTCCTTGATTGCGTCGGTCCCACTGCGTCTGGGCCGATAGCCATAGGCACCCTCCTCGAAGTCCGCCTCGAATATCGGTTCCAGCACCAGCTTGGCGGCGGTCTGAACCACCCGGTCCCGAATGGTCGGGATGCCGAGCGGACGTTCGCCGCCCCCCGGCTTCGGGATCATCACCCGTCGCACCGGCTGCGGCCGGTAGGTCTTCGAGACAAGTTCCTCGCGCAGGCCCGCCAGCCACCTCTCCGCGCCTTCCGCCTCGATCTTCGCGAATGTCACGCCGTCCACGCCCGGCGAACCCGCATTGGCGCGAGCCAGCGCATAGGCATGGCGCAGCATGTCCTCACAGCAGATCTTGTCGTAGAGCACGTAGAAGCGGAAAGCGGGCTCCCCCTTCGCCTTACGATACAGCTTCCTCTGCAGGTTCCTGATCTTTTCGGGTGTTTCCAGGCTCATCGCCAATCACCCCCTCCTCACCAACTTCGAAAGCACACCAGAAGTCAGGGCCCTTCCCTCCACCGGCATTACCCGGCTTCAGCGGTATTATGACCCTGTCCGACTCCCACCGGCACCGCCGCCCTGACGGCTGCGTTGAGGCCGCTACCCTCATGCCGAGCGGGTCTCCCCCGTTACCCGCATCACCCTTCCGACGTGCCGTGCCCATTACCCCGGCGGATCGAACGGGTGCACATGTCGATTGCTTCCCCGTTCACGCGGCCTTCCCCGAAATTCAGGCGGGTCGGCATCCACATCATCACTTTCGAGGCCTGCTCAGGCTTCACTCACGTTACGGCCCATCGGATTGCTCAACCGCCCAAGGCGGCCTTTGTCACGAGGCTACGACCCGGCCAGTTACCCGACCGAGCCGCTCGTCAGCTACCAGACCAATCGACTACTATCTGGGTGGAACCTTCCTCCACTGGTGATACGCGCCATCGGGGCGCACGTAGAGTCGAGGAAGGGCGCGGTGGCTTAGGCCGTGTTGGCATCGCTCCGTTTCCCTTCCCCGCTCATCAAACCGGACGTGCGGATTTCCCGCATCCGGCTTTCCGACTGGTTTCATCGTGAGGCACGCGGCGGCGGTCCAATGTGCACGCGTCGAAGACGCAGGACACCAAGTTTTCCGAAGACAATGTCGTCGGAGAAACGCTGTATGCCGCGTCCCTGCACCTTGTGCCGTTTGCGCAGGAAGGCTCGAACACGGTCATAGACGTGGTTGTCGACTGCTCGATATTCCGGCAAGCGTGTTCCATAGCCAAAGTAGCCTGACCAGCCGCGCAGAAGCCTGTTCAGCCGGGTGCAGACCACGGGCCACGGCTCTTTGTTGCCGTTTACCAAGTGATCGCCAATCTTCGTTTTGATCCGTTGCACGCTCTTCTTGGATGGGCTCGCACCCAGGTACCAATGGCCGTCTTTCCGGTAGCGGTGAGGTCCGAACGTATAGCCAAGGAAGTCGAAAGGCTCCGTGCGGGCATCCTTCAGCGAGGTCTTCGCCTCGTTCAGCGTCAGCCCGAGTTTCGTCATCACCGAACGTGTCCACGCCAGCGCCTCGTCCGCGTGCCCGCGGCTGAGGATGACGAAGTCATCGGCATAGGAGATGACATGCGCACGGAACGCCTCGCCGCGTCCGGTGAGCCGCCAATGTTTCAGGAACCGGTTCATGTAGATGACCGAGAGCAGCGGGCTTGCGACCCCACCTTGCGGCGTGCCGCGCGTGCTGCTCTTACCACCGCTCACGTGCCGTTTCCCGTCACCGTCCCGCTCTTCGATCGGCGCTTTCAGCCACAGCTTGATCAGCCGCAGCACGTGCCGGTCGACAATGCGCCGGGCCACCGATTTGAGGAGGTCCGAATGCGGAATCGTGTCGAAGTATTTCGACAAATCGGCGTCTACCACGTCCGTGTAGCCCCGGCAGACAAGCCGGTGCACTTCCTTGATTGCGTCGGTCCCACTGCGTCTGGGCCGATAGCCATAGGCACCCTCCTCGAAGTCCGCCTCGAATATCGGTTCCAGCACCAGCTTGGCGGCGGTCTGAACCACCCGGTCCCGAATGGTCGGGATGCCGAGCGGACGTTCGCCGCCCCCCGGCTTCGGGATCATCACCCGTCGCACCGGCTGCGGCCGGTAGGTCTTCGAGACAAGTTCCTCGCGCAGGCCCGCCAGCCACCTCTCCGCGCCTTCCGCCTCGATCTTCGCGAATGTCACGCCGTCCACGCCCGGCGAACCCGCATTGGCGCGAGCCAGCGCATAGGCATGGCGCAGCATGTCCTCACAGCAGATCTTGTCGTAGAGCACGTAGAAGCGGAAAGCGGGCTCCCCCTTCGCCTTACGATACAGCTTCCTCTGCAGGTTCCTGATCTTTTCGGGTGTTTCCAGGCTCATCGCCAATCACCCCCTCCTCACCAACTTCGAAAGCACACCAGAAGTCAGGGCCCTTCCCTCCACCGGCATTACCCGGCTTCAGCGGTATTATGACCCTGTCCGACTCCCACCGGCACCGCCGCCCTGACGGCTGCGTTGAGGCCGCTACCCTCATGCCGAGCGGGTCTCCCCCGTTACCCGCATCACCCTTCCGACGTGCCGTGCCCATTACCCCGGCGGATCGAACGGGTGCACATGTCGATTGCTTCCCCGTTCACGCGGCCTTCCCCGAAATTCAGGCGGGTCGGCATCCACATCATCACTTTCGAGGCCTGCTCAGGCTTCACTCACGTTACGGCCCATCGGATTGCTCAACCGCCCAAGGCGGCCTTTGTCACGAGGCTACGACCCGGCCAGTTACCCGACCGAGCCGCTCGTCAGCTACCAGACCAATCGACTACTATCTGGGTGGAACCTTCCTCCACTGGTGATACGCGCCATCGGGGCGCACTGAATTTTTCGGGTTAGCAGCACAGCATGAGCCATGTGACGTTATTGACCGGGCCGGAGCGTCGTCGTCGTTGGAGTGAAGCGGATCAGTGCCGGATACTGGCGGCGGCATTCGCGCCCGGGGCCACGGTGGCGGCGGTAGCGCGTCAGTACGATGTCGCGACCAGCCTGATCTATAAGTGGCGGCGCACGATGAGAACCCGCGAGACGGGCTTTGCCGAAGTTGTCGTGGTACCCGATAAGCCTGTCGCCGCTTCGGTGCCGGCGGCGTCCCCAGCGGTGATCGAGCTGGAGATCGCCGGCAAGGTGCGGCTGCGGATTCCGCTGACCACGCCGCCAACACTGGCGGCGGCGATGGTGAAGGCGCTGGGCGTTTCATGATCCCGGTCCCGAGCCAGGTGCGGATCTGGTTGGCGGTCGGCCGGACCGATATGCGTCGCGGAATGCAAGGCCTCGCTCTGCAGGTTCAGGAGACGCTGGGCCGGGACCCCCATGCCGGCGATATTTATGTCTTCCGCGGCCGCAGCGGCAATCTGATCAAGATTATCTGGCATGATGGGCTCGGCATGTCGCTGTATGCAAAACGGCTCGAGAAGGGCCGGTTTCTATGGCCGTCGCCGGCGGACGGCACGGTTTCCATATCACCGGCGCAGCTCGCCTACATGCTCGACGGGATCGATTGGCGCAACCCGCTTCACACGTTCCGCCCGCAGCGCGCGGGCTGAGTTTTTCTCTGAGTTTGCGCCATTTTCCGCGAGTCAGCGGACGCGTATTATGATTCACTCCAGGGCATGGTTCATCCTCATCGCCCAACGCCTCCACCACATAATCGCGAACCTCGTCTCGGAGCCGATCAGCGTCCCAGTGGCTGCGCCCCAACAGCGACTGCATCCGATAGGGCCGCTCCGCTCCGGACTGCTCAGCCATCAGCCAGCCTGTCTTGCGCTCAATGCCGGAAAGAAGGCCGTCAAGGAAATCTGCGCCCGTCTCCCGCAACTCACGACGAGCAAGCACCCGCCCAACCCGCGCCTTCAGCGCCGTGAGCTCCTGCTCCCAAGCCAACAACGACCATGACCACGAAGCGACAGACATGGTACCCTCCATAACCTGCCGAAGTGAATCAGAAAATCAAATGATCCGCAACTGCAGTACTAGAAGGATATGGTCACCTTGCGCGCCGTCCATCGTACCGCCCATCGGGTACACCATCAGTCACGGGCCATGGGCTCTCGTTTCACGGCCGCGTGAACTTTACGGGAGGGGTCTAACGGCGATTTGTCTGCGCGGTCAGCAACAATTTCTATGCCACGGAAGAGGCCGCGCCCGCGAATGTCGCCGACATGTTCATGATTGTGGAAGCGCTCTCGAACTGACGGTTGAGCAACCCCATCTGAACAACATTGTCGAGAAGCCGATGCTCCCGGATCACGTCCTGCACGGCGAGCAGCCGCCGCAGCCGTCGGGTGCCCATGTAGGTGTGGCCATGCTGGAAAAAGCCTGATCCCGTAGCGAAGGCGTCGTACATATGGTCCGAACAGCACGGCACCGATCGGCTGATAGCCACCGCCCAGCCCCTTCGCAATTGCGACGATGTCCGGCACTATGCATTCCTGCTGAAGGCATGAAGGGATCCGGGCCGACCCATGCCGTACATGACCTCGTCCGGGATCAAGAGAACGCCGTAGCGGTCACAAATTTCCCGGATTTTTTAAAGTAGCCCTCCACCGGCGGGACTGCCCTGGCCGTCGCGCCAACGACTGTTTCCGCGACAAACGCGATCACTTCATCTGGTCCGAGCTCGAGTATTTTTGCCTCGAGTTCGCCGGCGACGCGCTCTGCGTACTGATACTCGCTTTCAGCGGCCAAGCGACCACGATAGGCATAGCACGGCGCAACGTGGTGGGTTTGGACAAGCAGCGGTTTGAACTGGGGCCCGACGCCGTTCGTTGCCACCGGTCGCCAGCGCTCCCAGCGTACTGCCATGGTAGCTTTGGCGGCGCGCGATGATGTGTCTGCGCCGACCTTCTCCCCTCTCTACGAAGTACTGGCGCGCCAGTTTCAGTGCCGCCTCCATAGCCTCTGATCCCCCGCTGACGAGATAGACGAAGTCGATACCATCCGGCGAATCGGCGACGAGCCGGTCCGCCAGCCGCTCGGCGATTACCGAGGTGAAGAAACCCGTATGAGCGAAGGCGAGCTTGTCGAGTTGCGCGTGCAACGCCGCCAGCACCTCCGGATGACCGTGACCCAGGCATGACACAGCGGCGCCACCGGACGCGTCGATATATGCCTTTCCATCGGCGTCGAACAACTCGATTCCACGCCCGCCGATAGCCACCGGGAGGTCAGCATAAGTCGAGCGGTGCAAAATTCTGCTCATGATGGTCTCGCATAGGTACGCGGTGAATCAAAATGTCTAAGCTGGATCGCCGGCGAGCCAAGCGACCCTACAAAAAACAGAAAATAGGCTCAGGGCCTAGCCCAATGCTGTTGGTGACAGTGGCAAAATCGAGGCAGATTGCAACGTATGTTTCGTTCGCAATTATGATCCGAGCCGATCGGAGATCACAGATGAAGCCATTTGACAAAGGAAGTCACCGCCCTTGAAATTGAGCGGGGCGCTTCTCAAGGAAGGCTTCGACCGCTTCACCATGGTCGTATGTATTGTGGCACATACCTTGAAATGCTGCGCAGAGGTCGAGGAAGTCAGGCAGGTCCAACCGCCGCGCTGCCTTCAGCAGCCGTTTTGCGAGTTGAAGTGCCTGAGGAGGTTTTCCTGCAATGTTTGCAGCAAGCTGCAGCGCTCGCGACTGCAATTCGGGCGCTGCCGCGATCTCAATTACGATTCCTAGTCGTAGAGCCTCCACGGCGCGCACCAGACGCCCGGTGAAGATCAGCTCCGCCGCCCTTTGGGGACCGAGCAGATCCTGTAGGAACCACGCACCGCCATCTCCCGGTACGATGCCAAGATTGATGAACGTGGAGCCGAATACCGCGTCCTCTGCTGCAATACGGATGTCGCACATGGTCGCCAGATCGAAACCAGCACCGATTGCCGCGCCGTTCACCGCAGAAATGACGGGAACCTCCAGCCGGTGCATGGCAAGCGCAATTCGTTGGATGCCGCGGCGATAGCGTTCCTGCACCTCAAACACATCGCCGGCGAAGCTTCCTCTACGGTCCCGCATGTCCTTCACGTTGCCGCCGGCGGAAAACGCCTTGCCAGCTCCCGTCATGACCAATACCGAGACGGCCGCACCGCCATTGATCCAGTCAACCGTTCGCGCAATATCGTCAATCAGGGCCGTCCCGGTGAGCTCGTTACGGACGTCATCGCGGTTCAGCACGAGCATGGCGACACGGTCGCTAACTTCGAGTTTTGAGTCGATCAGTCTGGGCAGATCGGTCATGCCTCGATGCCTTCCTTGTGTATCGACCGCGCTCCGGAAGACTCGGTAAGAAGGATGCGGACATCGAGGACGGCCAGACCGTCGCGGTAGGCAAGGACGGGATTGAGGTCGAGCTCGTCGATATCGGGGAACGCTTCGACGAAATCCGAGATACTCACCATCAAGTCTGCAAGCGCGTCTCGATCAACCGGCGCTCCCCCGCGGGCGCCATCCAGGAGCGCTCGAGCCTTGATTTCGTCCAACATCTCAAAGGCATCAATTCGGGAGATCGGAAGCGCACGGAACACTACATCCCTAAACACTTCGACGAGGACACCGCCCAGTCCAAACATCATAACCGGCCCATATGCGGACTCCCGCACGACGCCGATGATGAGCTCGAGCCCCCCCTTCGCTGCCATTGGAGTGACGAGGACGCCGGCGACTCTCGGATTCGCTACCGCAGCCTTGGCGTTGGCAGCGATTTCAAGAAAAGATCGGCGCACCGATGTGATGTCGGCGATATTGAGTTTGACACCGCCGGAATCCGTCTTGTGCAGGATGTCGCGAGATACGATTTTCATCGCGACGGGCTGTCCGCCGAGACGCAGGAAAGCCTCTTCGGCCTCGCTTTCATCCGCGGCCAACAAAGCCGGGACCAGCTCTAGGCCAAAATCACGCAGGCTATCTCTGCCCTCGTGCTCCAAAACCACACGCCTGCCCTCAGCCCTGCATCGTGCGAGAACCTGTTCGAAAACACCGCCGTGTTCCGCACGATCTGGCGGCGGCATTGGTGGAAAAGCGCGGCTCACCTCACCATACTCCGCCAAAGCCTGCATGCATCGCACGGCCGTTTCCAGGGAGCTGTGCACCGGGATCCCGGCGCAGCGCATGTCTAGGAGTGGCAACGGCCGCTGATCTGCCTGAAGGGCACTGTACAGGCTGTGAACGACCACGGGCTTGCCTAACCGGCGTGGCATTGCGCCGATGAGGTTCGTCGCATCGATTTCTGCGGGCAGCAGATCCTGCGAGAAACGGACCGCGTACCCGCCATAGAGACCCGATATCAGAAGTCCATCCACCGACGGATCTTGCAAGAGGATCTCGGCACAAGTCGCAAAAACCGACGGGTCCGCATCCGTGCCCCCAGCAACGTCAACAGGATTGGCAACTGACGCGGCCGCAGGGAGTATTGCCGCAAGCCCCCGTCGCGTCTCGCCGCTTAAGGCAGCCAGCACAAATCCGCGCTCAGATAAGGCGTCGGCGGCGATCGTTGCATGACCTCCGCCATCCGCAAGGATCGCAACGCCGCGCGAGCGCAGGGGCGGTAGCAACGATAGTGCCTCCGCCATTGGCAGGATCTCATCGGATCGGTGGGCAAGAACCGCACCGGCTTGCCTCAGCACAGCCTCGCTCACCGCATATTCGCCAGCCAAAGCACCGGTATGAGACTTCGCGGAACTGCGTCCGGCGCTTGTCCGACCCGATTTGTACATGACAACTGGTTTCTCTGGCGAGATACGCCTCAACGCGTTCAAAAAGCGGCGGCCGTCTTTTAGTCCTTCAACGTAGGCGATCACCACGTTGGTGTTGGGATCGGCCGCAAAGTAGTCGAGGTACTCGTCAAACCGGATATCGGCCTCGTTACCTACCCCCACGTAAGTGCTCAAACCCACATGCCCGTTAGCTTGAGCTTCCGTGACGAGCGAGAGAGCCATGTTGCCGGATTGGGACAAAAGACCAACACTACCCTTCCGCAATTCCGAAAAGCCGACGAGATTGCAGGCTTTGTGAGTATTGAACATGCCAGAGGTGTTCGGCCCGATGATCCTAACACGGCCAGCCCGCGCAGCGGCAAGTACCGTCTCCTGGAGCCGCTCGCCGTCGTCTCCAGCTTCTGCGAAGCCACCCGCCAGAACCACGGCACCCCGCACTCCTTTTGCGGCGCATTCGGCGATGACTGAAGCAACCGTCGCAGCGGGAGTACAGACCAACGCAAGGTCGACGGGCCCCGGCAAGCTGCCCAAATCAGGTAGACACCTAACGCCGCAGATTTCACTCTCCTTTGGATTAATCGGGTAGATCGCCCCGGCATAGCCGTCATCCAAGAGTTTTCTTAGCGACCGATATCCCCGCTTTGCCGGGTTCTTTGATGCGCCGATGATCGCAATGGAGTCGGGGGACAGAATGTTCAGGAGGTCATTCGACGCCATGTTATTCCCCCCGGAAGACCGGCGAACGCTTCTCGGCGAAGGCGTCGACACCCTCCTGCCAATCGCGCGTCGTCGAACAAAACATCATACCCTCAAGCTCGGCGGTAAGCGCAGAATCGAACGTCCCGTGAGCAGCCGACGCCAACTGCTCTTTGGCAAGCTGCATCGAGAATGGCGCCTTCTTTGACATTTCGCTCGCCAAAGTGCGGATGCCTTCGACGAACTCCTCATCGGGGATACAGCGTGAGGCCAGCCCGATCCTAACCGCTTCCGCACCGCCGATCTGCCGGCCGAAGAAGATCAGCTCACGCGCATTTGCGAGGCCGACAAGTCGTGGAAGGATATTCGTAACCCCACCCCCGAGGAACGCGCCAAGGCCAATTTCGGGAAATCCGATCCGCGCCGAGGCGGCCATGACCATAAAATCGCAAGCGAGAGCCATCTCGGCACCGGCGCCAAGCGCAAAGCCGTTGACGGCGGCAATGACCGGCTTCGGGTGTGAGACCAGACGTCTACATACCTTTTGTTCGCTCATCAGATATTGTCGCCTATCGAAGACAGTGCGACCCGCCTTGTGCTCCTTCAAATCGGCGCCCACACAAAACGCCCGGCCTTCTCCGGTCAGGACAATGACGCGCACGTTTTTGTCTCTTTCAGCCTGATCGAGAGCTGCCAGGACTTCATCGTATAATTTCTGCACCACTGCGTTCAGGCGGTGCGGGCGATTCAGACGAATTTCGGCGATACTGTCCTGGACTTCGTAGGCGACCGTTTCAAACATCATGTCCTTCCTATAACCCGCTGACGGGGTGGTTATGGTTGCCGGCACGATAACAGAGGCGATTTCATTTGCAACAGATGTTTCAGTATTGCGCAAGTGAGCTGTATGGATCATGTTGGATCACGAGAAGGGTCGAGACAGCGGCGGCGAGCTGCGTCTTTGGCACCAGCTCGGGCGACGAGGCACAATTCGCTCGAACGGGTGAATTGAACGGCCGACCGCAATTTGCGTTGCGTCCAATGGCGGACGGCTGACCAAGGCTGACCATCCTTCCTTGCCGCTCGGGCCAGCCGATCTGGCGCGGACTGCCTGAGAGTGCCTCGATGCGGGAGCATGCCTTATCCACGTCCATGTGCGCGATCGGGACGGCCGTCATGTCCTCGATGGGTCTGCATATCGAGATGTCATTGAAGCCATCGGCGGCGCCGTGGGCAATGAAATGGTCATTCAGGTTACGAGCGAATCGCTTGGTCGGTACACGCCCCAGGGACAGATTGCCGTCATAAAGGAAACTCGGCCGGAGGCCGTTTCGCTGGCTCTACGAGAATTCGTGCCAGCGGAAGCTTATGAAACGGAGTTCGCGTCGTTCTTGTCTTGGCTCCAGGCCGACGCTATCGTGCCACAGAACATCCTTTACGACGCAGACGAGACGGACGCTTGGACGGAAGCGGCGTGGTCTCATTCCATGGAACCAGGTTCCGGTCCTTTTTGTGCTCGGACGTTACACCGCGGCGAGAGATCGGATCCGCAGACCTATTGCCGTTCCTTGAAGAATCCAAGCCTCGTTTTGCTCATTGGAGCGTTTGCGCCTTCGGCGCGCGCGAAGCCGCATGCGTCACTGCGGCGGCTCTTCTCGGCGGGCATGTTCGCGTCGGCTTTGAGAACAATCGCCAGCTCGCCAAGGGGGCATTGGCCGACTCCCGCCGACTTGGTCGCAGGTGTATCAAGAAGCCTCTTGGGACTTGGCCTCCATAGAGCCAACGCAGCCGACCTGCGTGATGCATGGCAGGAACTTTGATTTCCTATTCTGGGGAACCCGCCGATGATCACAGGGCCTTCGACGTCTTCCTCGCGTGATTTTCCGGCGGATACAAGGGAGGTGAGCTCATGCCGAATCCCTGCCGCTGCGTTTCATCCGCCTGCGTTTCGTCAAACCAGGTGGTTCGCCGCGAGCAGATCGCCGGAATTCGACTTTGAAGAAAGAAACAGCGGCGCTCAGGTCAGTGAAAAAGCAGCCTGGCCCAGAAATGCAACATATGTTGCGCATGCAATAACGCTGCGCTAGGTTAGGAGTCATGGCTGACGGACCTCTTTCGGAACGATTGATTGCCGGCTTCGACGCAATGTCGGAGCAGTTCCAATTGGCGGCGCGCTATATTATCGACCAACCACATGACGTCGCACTGTTGTCAATGCGCGACCAGGCGCGTGTGGCCGGGGTTCAGCCTGCTACAATGACGCGACTGGCCAAGCATCTTGGCCTCACAGGTTACGACGAGCTCCGCGAAATCTATGCTGAGGCCGTTCGCAGCGGCGACGTCGGATTCGCCGGAAAGGCCGACGTACAAGCGATCGCTCAAAGGCGTAAAGGCGATCATGGCCTTGCGCGCGAAATTCTCCGGGCTCAAGCGGCCGAGATCATTCATCTGGCCGAGTCTCAACTTGACGCAATAGTATCAACGGCAAGACGCCTTGCATCCGCCAAGTGCGTCTTCTGCATCGGATTGAGATCGAGCCACGCAACTGCTTGGCATCTGCATTATATTCTTTCAATGATTAGAGAAAAGTCGGTCATGCTTGATGCAGTCGGCGGCACTGGTTCGGACGCATTGGCCCATGCCTCCCGCAACGACGTGCTCTTCGCGACAAGCGTATTCCCGTACACGCGTGCCACGGTTGAGATCGCCGAGTATGCGCATCAACACCGCATTCCCATCGTAGCCATCACCGACAGCGAGGTTGCACCGCTGGCCCGAGTGGCCGACAATGTCGTTCTTGTCCAGACGAAGAGTCCCTCGTTTTTCCACACCATGACACCGGCATTCGCGGTCGCTGAAGTGCTGGGCGCGTTGATCGCCGGACAGGGTGCAGAGGCCGCGCGTAAGTCTCTACTCCGGTTCGATGCTCATCTTGCGGATTTGAACATACACTTGAGATCGAGAACTTGGGACCGAAAAATCCGCCCATCCCCTTCTGCCTCTTCAACAACAAAGAAAATGGATGGCAAGCGGCGCAAAGCGATTCTGCCGAATCAGGACTGATGTCCAGGTTTGAGAGCTTCTAACTAAGCTGATGCGGATGGTCCTGCTAGCACTACTTTGGCAGATTTTTAGTTCCGGGAGCGTTTCGAGGATTCCCAAGAGCGGTTTTGCGTGATTCATGAGAGGTCGGCTGTTGGAGGGGCCGGCCA
>NZ_JAMYNW010000046.1:0-17026 GCF_040319365.1 Mesorhizobium sp. M0923
TGGCCGGCCCCTCCAACAGCCGACCTCTCATGAATCACGCAAAACCGCTCTTGGGAATCCTCGAAACGCTCCCGGAACTAAAAATCTGCCAAAGTAGTGCTAGAACGTCCAGGGGCATCTTCGTTTTCCGTTCAACGCTCTGCTGAGGTTATATGTCAGATGGGGCCTCGATGGGTATAGCAAAACCAGTCTTCACTCGGTCAATGATCACCATCGTTTTCACCGCCTTGATATCAGGATTTCCATAGAAAAACTTCCTCGTGAATTGCTCATAGTCTGCCATGGTTTGAGTAGTGACATAGAGGACGAAGTCGGCCTCGCCGGTCACATAATACCCATTCACTACTTCGATGGAGGACTTGATCGACTTCTTAAACCGGTCGATGATATCCGCTCGCTCACGTTCAAGGGTTACAAATACCAGCATCTGAATCGGTCTGCCTACCGCCTTTGCCGAGACAATTGAAACGTCGGCTTCAATGATGCCTTCGGCCCGGAGCCTTTTTAGCCTTCTTTGGCAGGCGGTGGCCGACAGACCAGCCATCTCACCGATAGCTTCAGTGGTGAGGCGATTGTTCCTTTGGACGATTTCAAGAATGCGGGCGTCAACCTGATCGTACGACATCATGCTTGAGACTCTCCTGCCTTTATGAACTCGTTTTGATATCGCGTCATGAACGGACGACCAAGCCCCTCAGCCCTTGGTCCAGCAAACTTCCCACTTCGATATCCGCACGCAGTATCAAACCCGGCGTTTAACAAACCCATTACGCATGGTCGGTAGGGGCTTAATCGCGACCAATGACCAGGGCGATCGATAGAGGGTACTGACTAAGATTCTCGTCTCGTTTGCGCGCGACGCCTCCACAACGACGCTGGAATCAGGGCCAAACTCGATGACTTCGATCCGCAGACCGCTCGCCCCCGTTCATCACAGCCGCCAACATACCTATCAGCCTGCCGGCGCAACTGCTTCCGGGACGTTGGGCATCCGACTCGTTGACCTTAACGCAACTTGGCAAGCGGCCTTCACCGGAGCTGGCCAGCCGGAATATGACCATCCAGCGGGGGCGAGTAAAACAACTTTCATGCTGGGCCGTTCCGGGCCGGATACGACATATGGCGTCCCGCATCGTGTTGCTGACAATGCGGCCCGCCTCGCGCCTGTATACAAGTTCTGCTTCCGATTTGACGAGCCGTGCCCAGTTAACAAGCTCTCGGCTGTCTTTGATCGAGGCATTCGGCAATCCTTCAACAAGGTGTCGATGCGCTCGCGCTGTGTAATAATGGGCATCCAGTTCAACAGCGATGTGATCGGAAGCGTCGTGCGGCAAGGTTCTGGACACGTCAGCAAGCTCATCGACCTGGTGGCTGATCCCTCGTCTGAGCTGCCGGCCGAGGCGCGCCCGGTGCTGGCGGTGGTCGCCGACAGCCTCCAGCGATCCAGGCAAGGATGCTGCTGCTGGATCGTGAGATCGCCATCAGGCCAAGACTGACTCCCTCGCCAAGCGCCTGATGACAATACCCGGGATCGGCCGGTCGTCGCCACGGCATTGGTGGCTGGCGCCCGCAGCTTCGACTTTCCGGCGAGGACGTGACTTCGCCACGTGGCTGGGACTTACCCCCCCAGGCACTCCAGCGGGGGCAAGGAGCGGCTGGGCCGGACAACCAAGATGGGCGAGCGCGGTCTGCGAAAGCTGCTGTGCGCTATTGGTACAGCCACAACTGCGACGGCTTGCGACGAACGGCGGACCATCTGCTTCGCGGCTGCGGACAGCGGCGGTGCTACAACGACGCCCCTTACGCGCTTTAGCCCTACTGGATTCGGTGGCTCCCCAAGGGAGGAAGGCCGTGGTTTGATTGGTTGTAGGGGAGGCCATTCGAGCTGCCCCCTAAACGACAATAACAGACGCGGTATGGAGATGGACCTATGAAACTCGCTTCCGGACATAAGGCTTTTTTGGAAGTCGCCCACAAGAGCTACCCCGATCAAACGAAGCCGGGTGGAAATCTTGATTGGATAATCGCAATAAGCAGCGCTGTGAATGCTGAGTGTTCCGACCGCTTTGCAAAGCCATCGGCGCGAGGATGGAACTCGTCTTTTCACGCAAAGCTTTTTCCTAACCAATACACAAAAGTTGGGGCATTGGCGCAAACATACAGAGGCTTACTCAATATCAAGACCCCTTTTGATCTACATTTGTATACGAGGCTTATTTGGGAACTTCAGCCGCGGACGATTCTGGAGCTTGGTTCTCTTCAGGGTGGCAGCGGATTGTGGTTTGCAGATCAAATGTCTGTGCTATGCGATAACAAAGGTGAAGTTCATTCCTTCGATATTAACACTGAATGCGTCCACCCAGATGCAAATCATCCAATGCTTAAATTTCATAAGGTCGATCTTTCAGACATTGCCAATTTCGACGAAGATTTTTTGAAGAGTTTGCCTCATCCTTGGCTTGTTGTCGACGATGCGCACATACAGATATTTCACATATTTTCTTATTTGAGCCGCTTCCTTGTATCTGGAGATTACTATGTCATTGAGGATGATCCGATGCGTGCAGATAAAGAGATTGTGGATGGATTGCAGTCGGTCGAGCAATCTGGATTTTTAATTGACACTTATTACACGGACGCGTTTGGGACCAATTTAACTTGCGCTCCAAATGCATGGCTTCGAAAGTCATAAGGCTGACCGATAGCTTGCCGGCTTTCGAGATCATGCCCTTTATTTTGCGCCGCAGGGCGTTGGCTTTGGCTCGTGCGCGGCTGTCTTTACTGGCGTGTAAAGCTGGACGCATCGATCAACGTGCTGACTGAAGTATGACTGGCGCCTTTCGGCGCGTTAGTACGTCGTTCGCCAGCGATTGCTGGCTCGCGCCGCCCAGTCGTTGGCCTTTCCGGCGGTAGTTCATGCGCCAGCAATGCGGTCCAGATAGATCAGGCAGGCGCTTCATGTTGTAGAGGATGCTGGCCATGCCGATCTTCGTCGTGCCGCGTGCGATGCCGATTGTTCGGATGAACAGCCCCATGCGGCTCTTCTGCTCGGCGAAAACATGTTCGACGCGAGCGCGAACTCTCGACTTGATGTTGTTGGCGCGCCGAGTGGATTCGGGCATCGGTCTGCCCTTCGGCTTCTTGCGATGGACCCGGCTGATGAAGCCCTGTTTCTCCATGAATGCCTCGTTGGCGTTCGATCTGTAAGCGGCGCCGGCCCAGACGCTCCTGGAGGTGTTGGATCTGTCGAGCAACCCCTCCCGCAGCCTGGCTCCCTCGTAAGCCGCGCATCCGTCGCCAGCCATTTGCGGATCAGGCCATGCTTGGCGTCGATCGAGATGTGGTTCTGATAGCGGAAAGCGGGAATGGCGATATCGACTGGTGGCATAGTGCCGTCCGCCGCGGCTTGGCCTTGGTGAACTTGACCGTCCAGCGCGCGTCGCGATCTTTCTGGCGTAGTTTCGCCGGCTTGTCCTGCCAATCTTGCGGAATGCGGCCGGCCTTGATGTCGTCCTTCTCCTCCTTCGTGTTCCTCTGCTTCGGCGCGGCGATAAGGCTCGAATCCACGATCTGGCCCGACATGGCAATGTAGCCGGCCTCGCGCAGCATCGCATTGGAGCGTTCAAACAAGGCTTTGATCGCTCCGGTCCTCGTCAGCCTTTCCCGAAACAGCCAGATCGTGCGCGCATCGGGAACCCGGTCCGAAAGCCCCAGCCCAAGGAACCGCATGAAGGACAGCCGGTCATTGATCAGGAACTCGGTGCGTTCGTCCGACAGGTTGTTGACAGTCTGGATGACCAGCACCTTCAGCATCATGACCGGTCGTAAGGCGGGCGTCCACCGTGCGGCCCGCTCGTGTAGGCAAGCGCCCTTTCCAGATCTCGCCCGGAACGCCTCGAAGTCCACAACCCGCCCATAGGCTTCGAGCTGATCGCCAAGGTCGCTCAACCGCCGAAGCCGATCATCGACATCGAAGAACCCAGGCGCAGTCCCCGGGCCAGTGAGGATGACGACCAGCGGTTCATGGCTTCAAGATTCTATGGCGATAGCAGCCTGCG
The DNA here is from genome assembly GCF_040319365.1 of Mesorhizobium sp. M0923. NCBI lineage: Bacteria > Pseudomonadati > Pseudomonadota > Alphaproteobacteria > Hyphomicrobiales > Phyllobacteriaceae > Mesorhizobium > Mesorhizobium sp. M0923. The sequence continues at coordinate 4,059 of NZ_JAMYNW010000046.1, forward strand.
CTGTGACAGAGTGAGGTTGCTGCACAACTCTGTGGGAGACAATCAGGCTTATCATGCCTAACCAACTCCAAGCGCCCGCCGCTATCCGCGTCGATCTTGGTGCCATTTTCATCTCATTTGGAATTGAGCAAATCGACCTCGCTGATCACATCCTTGTCGCCGGGCGGTGGCGAGAAGATGTCACGGTATACCGGTCGTTGGCGGCGACATTGCCGGGCTGTTTGCGTGCTTTGGCGAGTTGCGTAAGAAGGCGCAGGCACGCATGGGCAAGCGCTATCCACTGGTGGTAATCCAGGAAGCGGGCTCGATGGCTTCTGGATTGATCGGGTACTTCGCCAGAAAGCCTGGATTGAAAGTCATGTCGTTGATGCCGCCTCGATCGCCGTGTCATGCCGGCGTCGCCGGGCAAAGACCGACCGAATCGATGGTGAGACGTTGGTGCGGGCGCTGCTGGCCCACGCGGTGAGCCACGCGTCTGCTCGATGCTCAAGGTGCCGACACCAGAGGAAGAGGATCGACGTCGGATTTGCCGTGAACGCAAGGTGCTGATCTCGGAGCGGGTCCAGCACATCAACCGCATCAAGGGGTTGCCCTTCAATCAGGGCATCACCGGCTTCGAGCCACTGCGCCGTGATCGCAGCCAGCGATTGGAAGAGCTTCGTACCGGCGATGGCCGTGCTTTGTCGAGCCATCTCAAGGCCCAGATCTGCCGTGAGTGGGACTCGAACTGCTGCTCAAACTTCGGGCGGTGGAGGCCAAGCGACGCGTGCTCATGACTGAGAAGAGTGCGGATCTGCTGGAGAAGCTGAATGCGGTGGTGTCGTGGGAGATTTTCCGCAAGCCCCTTGGCAAGGCGCTGAAGCGCTCCGATGGCGCGACCGGCCGCCTTACGATCCGGTGATGATGTTCAAGATCATGGTTCTGCAGGCGCTCTACGGCCCGTCTGACGACCAGGCCGAGTTCCTGATCCAGGACCGACTATCCTTCATGCGCTTCCTCGGACTGGGGCTCGGAGACAGGGGGCCGGACGCTTGTGCTCAATCGCGGCAACACCGGTTCGACAGTCTGGGCCGACACGGCCTATCGCTCGAAAAAGAACGAGGGAGTGGCTGGAGAAGAACGGCTCCGTCTCTGATATCCACCACAAAAATCGAAGGGTCGGCAGATGAGCGAAGCGACGTCGCGGACCAACGGCCGACCCTCCAAAATCCGTATCTTTGTCGAGCACGTCTTCGCGCAGCAGAAATCCCGGGCACGATCGGCACCGCGCGGGCCAGGACCAAGATCGGCAGACGAATCTCGCTACAATCTCACCCGCTTCGTATGGCATCTGGGGTGAACTGCGCCAGCACAACGGTGAAGACGGCGCAAACCGCCGTCGCGATGCCGAAATCGGCAAACCGTATCAATCTCAACAACCAAATCCGAAGGGATCGCCGTCATTAGTCCAGGCAGAACATCAGCGCGCTACCGGTCAGCGAAACGTCGAGGTGTCCTCCTGCGTGCTCACATGAAAGGTTCGATATATCACAGGGGACAATACCCGTTGGAGCCACTTTCTTAATGCAGTCGGACGCCCATCGCGTGAGCATGTACCTTCTCGCAGTCCCCCTTAGCGCGCGGATGCTATAATTTGTCGTAATAGTCCACAGTTTTCAGCTATAATCGACCTCTGATGGGTTTTTGTCTGAAAATAATTTCAGACACTATATTTACAACTCTATGATACCGACCTTGGCAGCTTTGATAGCGGCGGCCGTTCTGCTAGAAACATCAAATTTTCTCATCACGTTTTTTATATGGAAATTGACAGTATTATCGGATATTTCTAGAATTTTTCCTATCTCCCACGACGATTTTCCTCGCGCCACCCACGAAATACACTCCTTTTCTCTTTGAGAGAGACTAGGAGGCTCTTCGGTGCCACTCGAATTCGCGAACTCTGCGACTCTTAGATGGAAGTGCAAGGCGACAAGCTCCAAGTATGTGATGGTTATATTTTGGAATTCGTGGCCCCAGACCTGCGCAAAGCTCACAACTGCAAAGCTGCCATCGGGGCGATGCAATGGAATGCTAATGCCCGACCTTAAGCCGAAGGTCGCAGCCTCGTCGAAAACGCGTCGTTCGTCTTCAGTCGTGCTTGCGTCGTTGTACACCTCGCTCCAACGAAAGGCTCCTGCCCGCTTTCGACTCGTCTTAATGATAGGGTCTAGCTTGTCGTAGCCCATCTCAAAATAGCGCTGCTGCCATTCGTCAGGATAATTCAGCATGACCGCAGGACCGCGTCGGACCGGCTTCAAACATTTCTGGTCGGAAGTAAGAGAGCCATATGCGATCCACTGGCAATCAAAATTCAGGGCAAAAGCACATACTAGGTCGAACAACTTCTTGGGTTGAGAAACACCATCAGCCTGGTCGAGAAATCGGCCGAACTTAATCGCAAATGCCTCCTTGGTCACCGTTCGCATATCCGGCGAGGGGACCAAAGAACATCGGTCGGAAACTCCAATTGACAGCTTTCGAAGTTGAGAGACTGCAGTCATTCGCGGGTTTTCCAGGATCTGCGCTCTGCAGCCACTTGCGCCTGGTGCGTTCACTGGTCACAAAGCTGCCGGGTTTAAGGCACCGTCTTCGGCAGACGGCCACCGCCAAAACCTCTACTCAATCCTCGCGCGGCATAAAGTTATTTTATGTTAAATTGCACGTAGCGCAGGAAGATGTTCGAGAGGCAGGGCGAGACCACGCCTCCTTGCGGGGATCCTTCGGCCGTTCGGCGCAGAAGACCGTCTTCGACGGCTCCTGCGTTCAGCCATTTATCGATCATTCGTCGGATGAGGCCGTCCGTGACTCGCTGGTCGAGGAACGCCCGGAGGTGAGAGTGCGGAATCGAGTCAAGTACTTCTGTATGTCGAGATCGATCACCCAATAGAGCCGCTTTGCCCACAGCACGTTCTGCATATTCCGGAGCGCCTGATGGGCCGAGCGGCCCGGTCGGAACCCATATGAGCAGGGGTAGAAATCCTCCTCATAGACGGTCTCCAGCACCATCGTAATGGCGCGTTGCGCCACCTTGTCCTCGAAGGTCGGAATGCCGAGCATCCTTTGCGACCCATTCGCCTTGGGTATATAGGCCCGCCGGACCGGCGGCGCACGATATCGGCCGGACTTGATGCGCTCCAGGAGGTCCAGAAGTTTGGTCTCCAGGTTCACCTTATAGTCCGCCGCCGTGACGCCGTCGATGCCAAGGGCACCATCCTTGCGGGTCAGCCGGTAGGCCTCCTTCATCCGGTCCAGATCGATGACATGGTGGAGCGAGCACAGCGCCACACCCCGTTTCGTCCTCGCCAGTTCGGCTATCCGTTGTCGGTTCGTAGACAGGTCTGTGGGGTTCAGAGCCCCTTCCCATGTTTCAGGTCAACGGTTCTCTACACATGACGCCTCCCTTCGCATCCGTCGGGTCCCGGTGAGCGCAGTTCCCCGTCTTCACCGCTACTATGAAGGCGCTACGACTTCCCACCCGCCCATTTCTGCTCCCTTAGCTGACGGATGAGCAGTGGGAGAAGATGGCGCCGTATTGCCTGGGCAAGGCGACGGATGCCGGACGCAGCGGCAAGAACAATCGCCTGTTTCTGGAAGCGGTGCTCTGGAAGGCACGCAACGAATAGCCCTTGGCGGGATCTTCCAGAGTGTTCGGCGACTGGAATGCAATCTTCAAACGGTTCGATTATTGGTCAAAGCGGCGCGTGTTCGAACGTATATTCGAGGCGGTTTCGGATGACCCGGATATGGAATACGCCATGATCGATGCCACCATCGTTCCGGTCCATCGTCATGGACACGGCACTAAAGGGGGACTCAAAATCAGGCGATCGGCAAGTCAAAGGGCGGTTGGACAACCAAAATCCTCGTCCTAACGACGCGCTCGGCAACCTCGTGCGCTTCATCCTGCTACCCGGCCATCGCTACGACACGATAGGCGTCGCGGCTTTGATCGAAGGCGTCGAATTCGATGGGCTCATCGCCGACAAAGCTTTCGACGCCAACTGGATCATCGAAGAGCTGAACGAACGAGATGCAAAGATCGTCATCGCTCAACGTCCCAAACGCAAGCGGCCAATCCAAATCGATGACGAATCTACAAATGGCGCCATCTCGTCGAGAACTTCTTCGCAAAGCTCAGAGCCTTCAAAGGCATCGCCATGCGCAGCGAAAAGACAGATCGAAACTTCAGCGCAATGATTTATCTTTGCGCATCCGTCATCAACTCTCGCTGATTCTCAACACGCACTACGCCGTCGAGGCGACGGTGCGCGGCATGACGCTACAAGCTCGGCTCGCCGCCCGACAGCAGTACTCCACCCGATCATCGCCGCCACGTCGCCGTGGTTTGAAAAGCAATTGTCGATGATCTCCTCGGACTCAAAGCTGGCTGAAGACATCCGCTATGGTCTTGCCCATTGGGAAGGGCTCACTCGCTTCCTCGGTGACGGCCGGCTCGAGCTCAACACCAACCGAGTCGAAAAGGCCATCCGACCACTATGCTTGACCAGAAAAAATGCTCTCTTTGCTGGCCATGAGGTCGGGGCCGAAAACTGGGCGCCGCTCTCATCCGTTGTGGCCAGCCTTAGAGGCGGGTTTGACGGACGCCAGCTGCGTTTTGAGATGTTGCAGAAGAGCCTCATCATCATTTCCAGCGTCGCGTTTCGTCATCGAGACGAACCAACCCGCAAGCCAGCCTGCTGCGACGGCCCACGCCTACGAACCCGGCCTGACAGAAGACCGCACTCGATCACACGTTCAGAGAGTCAGAAACTCCTTGCACAACGGACGGCAACCACAGAAGGCAACCCGAAATAAAGCGTTTCCCTAAAGTGGGCCGGTCTGTTTCAACGTTTCGACCAAAGACTCCTCGAATATGTCAAGGCCTTGACTTAGTGTCTCAGAGTCGATCGAAAGCGCAGGTAAGAATTTTATGACCTGATCAACTGGGCCACATCGTTCGATGATCAATCCCTTCTCAAATGCCGTCCGTGTTGTAGCCTCCGCGACTTCGGCCATTTGACAATCAAATCCCAACGCCATGCCCCGCCCTCGTACAGCAAAGCTGTTTCCGTGCTTGAGTGAAATGGCCTCAAGGCGGTGCCGTACAAGTTCTCCAAGGTGCTGAATACCCTGTGAAAAAGCCTGGTCCCGCCAATAGATATTTATGGCTGCGGTTGCAGATACAAGCGCGAGGTTATTTCCTCGAAACGTGCCCGTGTGTTCTCCTGGCTGCCATACGTCGACTTCCTCTTTGATCAACAATACGGATAACGGCAGACCATACCCACTCAGTGATTTCGATAACACCACGATATCAGGCGACAACCCCGCAAACTCGAAGCTAAAGAAGTCGCCTGTTCGACCACAACCCATTTGGACATCATCAACTATGAAAAGTGCACCAGTATTTTGTGCGGTGGATTGAACTGATTGCAACCACTCCTTGCGAGCTACGTTTATACCCCCTTGGCCCTGCACAGATTCGACGAGAATGGCCGCCGGAGAATCAATACCACTGCTCTTGTCCAGCAATACCTTTCGAAGGTAGTCAGCCGTATCAAGGGCTGGTCCAAGATAGCCATCATAGGGCATAAAAGTCACGCTAGACAGAGAAACTCCGCTGGCCTCGCGATGGAATCGGTTGCCCGTCGCAGCAACTGCTCCCAAACTCAGACCATGATATCCATGCGTGAACGAAATTATATTTTGACGGCCCGTGACCTTGCGTGAGAGCTTTAAGGCTGCCTCAATAGCATTGGCACCTGTCGGCCCCGTAAATTGGAACCGGTATTTCAGCCCCCTTTCCCGAAGTATGACAGAGCTGAAGGTCTCCATGAATTCGAGTTTTGCAGGAGTGGCCATGTCAAGCGCGTGGACTACAGCATCCGACGCCAGGTACTCCGTCAGGGCCGCTTTGATCTCATGATTGTTGTGGCCGTAATTCAGGGCTCCGGCACCAGAGAGGAAATCAATGACCTTTCGACCGTCCTCAGTTAACATAATAGAGCCGCGCGCTCGACTGAAAACACTCGGAAAGGAGCGTGAATATAACCGGACGTTTGATTCCAAGGCTTCGAAAGCCTGCATATTGCGCGACCCGCCAATCGCTCCACCCATGATCATCTCCTTCGTAAGTAAATAGTTCAAGGAACAAGCGTGCTCGTTACAGGTTGCGAGACATGGCCATAACCGGAACGTGCCGCATCTCGATGGACCTTATGTTGCGCGATTTGTACTTCTAGAATGCCTTTCCTAACCTACCTGGCAACCCGACAGAATGAACCTACTAACACTAGTAGCTCTCCGTGGTTCTCCGCAATTCCGACCTAGGCGCGCCGCTGCGCTCGAAGCACATACATCGACTTTGCAGGCCTTAGCGGATGGGGTACCCCTCGGCGGCGATGCTCCAAGAGAACGAAGACTTTTTGCGCGATTGCTCGATCGAGATGTTCTCGGAAGACGGTTGCCTGACGACGGCTATCCCGCAACCGAATTCAGCGAAACTATCGTCGTCTTCACCAAGATGGCATCGACAACCTTCGGCAAATCGTCAACGAGCGCAGGGCTACCGGTGATGCTCCGCCCAAACCTGCGGCTGGAAATCTCCCGAGACCATAGCCATCGCGGCCTTGCCTATGGGCACTGCGCCTCTTGGCGTGGAGCGCTCATGGCGCCGGCCGCGTGAACAGGGTTCGGAACAGTTCCTCTACACGCCGCAGGCCTTCATCTGTCACAGCCACTGACTTCGCCTTGCTTACTGGATTCGCGATCAGCACCTTCTGGTGCAAGCGATCCAGAGCATCCCAATCCAGCCCCTTCCAGGCGCGCCCCTCGTCATGCAGCGTCAGCCAAAGCAGGCCAAGAACGGCATCGTCGATTTTGTCGGTGTCGATCTCCATGCAAGCAGTCTATCACGCGAAAGTGCCTCTGCCGCGGCCCACACCGTGTGGCTACCCTGATGGCCAGAAGGTGCTGCGGCAGATTGCTTCTATTCCCCAAGTGTCGGAAAGGGTGTGATCGACCAACCGATTAAGCCAATGGCACGCAGCAGTATCGCCTCGGTCTCAGCACGGCTGGCTCCGACGGCGATGACATGTCCAATAGTGTCTCGGAAGTCGCCTTTCCTGACGATCGGCGACTTGGATTCAGCATACAACCTTATCTCGGCGACACCTGGTATGGAAGCGGCCAGACTGTCGCCCTCGATCCAATCGAGTACGCCATCCCGCTCAGGAACGAGAAACCGCGCGGCCGCTGTGTGCGAATGCCTTCTGCGAAAATCCCATTCCTGGCCCATGGCAAGGTTGAGGTGCTCGGCAATGGGATCAACGCCGTAAGCCAGCTCAATCAATTGAGGAGTCGTCCAACCCGGAAGACGCGGATTGACTTCGATGATTACTGGACCACGCTTCGTCCACCGGAGTTCAATGTTCGCTGGTCCCCAGCCGAGATCGAGAGAGTCCAAACAACTCAGTGAAGCATCTTCGATAATTCTATACTTATAATCATCTAGTATAGCTGGATACATGCTGTTACAAACGACAAAATTTGGAGGGCCGTAGAATTCGACTTCGCCGACTGCAATGACCTCATTTCCCATTGTGTTAACGCTATACTGCTGGCCATGTGCGAATTCTTCGATCAGTAACCTCGGCGAGGACCGCCATAGGTCCTTCTCGCCCAACAAATAGATCGTATGTTCGGCTAACTCATCCATGTTGCGGCACAATCGGACACCGCCGCTACCGGTGCCTGCGGCTGGCTTAACAATCACCGGTAGGCCGATCTCGGCGGCAGAGTTTTCTACGTCCGCCGCATTCGCTGCCAAGCGATAAGCAGGTATTGGAACGCCCGCCTCCTCGAGTAGGCGACGTTGACTGAACTTGTCACAGCATCGTTCAATAGACGCCGGATTAGGGCCTGGTACATCGAAGTACTGGCAGAGCTTAGCAGCTGTCGCATAGATAGACTCGTCGTCTCCCGAAAGGCCAACAATGCCAGCAATGTCATACGATGCACGCAGCCTGGAACATTCGCGGATCAGCGCGTCGAGATCGCCTGTATCAACACGGACGGCCTCCAGGCTTTCCGCCGCAACAAGATAGTCGTAGCGAGCGGGGTCAGCCGACAGGGTAATCGGATGCAGGCCAAGACGCCGGGCCGCATTCACGTATAGCGGACCAATACTCCTGTGACCTTCAACCAAGATGAGCGCTCTTCTTGCCATTGGTGTCGACCTCTGTTTAGGCCCTGCGGCCATACGAGCGCGAAGCCGCGTCAGCCTTTAGCTTTGGCTGCAGTCACGCATTCGCGGTAAAGATACCAGTGACAGGGGTCTGCGGCCGCAAAGTTTTTGCAAATTATAGTTTAAGAAATGCGACAACATTGACAATACCGGAGGTGCAGCAGGCGGCGCATCGACTAAGTTCAAAGCACATAGTGCTGTATTCAGCAATGTCCGGTTAAAGACATAAGTGTCCGGACTCTGACACACACTAGGCGCAAGTATTCCGCCGTGGCAGCGCAAAACACATGGTTTTCGGTCCTTCCTCGCACGCGCTCTTCAGTGGCACGCCGATTGCAAGGAACGCAGCGAAGGATCTGATACGACCGAGCGGTCTCGCAGTCTCTGGCCCAGAGGACCCATATGAAACGTGCTCGAACTGTTCAATTCAATGCTATAGGCGCTGCACTGTTGAGTGCGGTGCCGCCAATTGAAGCTCTGCCGCGACCGTCGCGGGTACCGCTTTCACTCTCCCAGCAGGGGCTTTGGCTCCGATCACGGCTATCGGGCAGCAGCGATGCCTGTCACATCCAGAAGGGGTTTCGGCTTTGCGGCGGGATGTACAAGGCGGCCCTTTATTCGGCCTTGAATCGGTTGGTTGCGCGTCATGAGTTGCTGCGCACCACCTTCGAGGTGGAGGACGGCGAGCCGTTCCAGCGGATCGGGCCGGCGCACGTTGGCCTAGCGCTGAAACGAGACGATCTGACAACTGCAGCGGATGAGGAGACGGCGCTGGCGGATCTGATACTCCATGAAGCGCAGGCGGCGCTCAACCTAGAAGGCGGGCCGCTGATACGCGGACGGCTGGTGCGACTGGCGGTGGACGATCATGTGCTGCTGATCACAATGCACAACATGATCTCGGACGACTGGTCACGGAAGATCCTTGGCCGCGAACTTAGCGAGCTCTACGCTGCTGTGCGGGAAGGGCGCGCAGATCGGCTTTCCCCGTTGCCGGTACAGTATGCCGACTACGCCCTATGGCAGCGCCGTTGGCTGGCGGGCGACTTCCTGGAGCGTCAGGCGGAATACTGGCTCCGGACGCTGAAGGGCGCGCCAGCAGTGCTCAAACTGCCGACGGACCACCCGCGTCCAGCGCAGCAAGGCCACAGCGGCAGTTACGTCGACTTCGTGCTGGACGAGGCGCTGACCGCGCAGATCAAGGCCCTGAGCCGGCGCCATGGGACATCGCTGTTCGCGAGCCTGCTTGCGGGCTGGGCGCTGGTGCTGGCGCGATTGTCGGGTCAGGATGAGTTGGTGATCGGTACTCACAGCGCCAACCGCACGCGCTCCGAGATCGATGGGCTGATTGGCTTATTTGCTAATACCCTAGCGTTGAGGATCGATCTGTCGGGCGATCCAACGCTGGCGACACTGCTGGAGCGAGTGTATGCCGCTGCGCTTGGGGCACAGGCGAACCAAGACCTGCCGTTTGAGCAAGTGTTGGACCTCGTTAACCCGCGTATAGCGCTCACATCGATCGTCCACGTCATACTTACATCGCAAGACAATGGCGCCGAGTCGGCCGATCTGCCGGGGTTCGCACTTGAGCACCTCCGCGTTGACGATCGCGTCGCGCAACGTGAACTTATGCTTAATCTTATTGAGCGCGGCGAGGCGATTCGTGGGAGGTTGATCTACGCAACGTCGCTATTTGAGCGTAGCACGGTAGAGCGGTTTGCGAGGCATTTGCAGCAGGCGCTGAGCCAGATGGTAGCTGACCCCAAGCAGAGGGCCTGGTCGGCGCCGCTCCAGTTACGGGAGGAACGTCGTCGTCTTCTGGTGAGGTCCGGCTCGATAGACGTCGCCTATCGGCAGGACCGCTGCATGCACGAGCTATTTGAGGCGCAGGTGGAGCGGGATCCAGAGGCGATCGCGGTCGTCGAGGAGCAGAGCCTGAGTAGTCGCGAGCAGCACGTCGGGGCGACGTCAGCGCTCCCCAGCATATGCTCGCCTCAATCGCCGCTCAGAAACTCGGACCTGCGGCCCCGCTCCGCACTTATGAATTTCATCGAGGGGACGCGTGTCATTACCGAGGGTGAGCTGCAAGCCAACAGCATCACGCGTTATCATGTCACAAAATTCTATCGTGAGCAGGTCACCAAAAGTGGTTACTACGAACAGCTTAAGCATGTTGTCGAGCCCTCATTCAAAGAATTCGAGAGTCCTGGCGATCTGGATACGAGCGGCGAGCATGACAATACGGTCGTGCCCGGACTTCAGCACAAGTACGCCCAGACCGGGTTGATGCTGGTAACCGACCGCTGTGCTTCATATTGTCGTTATTGCTTTCGCAAACGGATTGTTGGCAAGGACTCTGACGAAATCATAACTAATTTCGCCAAGATCGCGCAATATATTTCGGATCATCCTGAGATGACGAACGTGTTGTTATCGGGAGGCGATCCTTTCGTGCTCAGTACTGCCAAGCTCGACAAAATTGTTAGTCATCTGCTGCCGATCCCCCATTTGGATTCGATTCGATTCGGCACAAAAATAGTCGCCTACGAGCCAAAGCGGTTCGAGGATCCCGCTTTGCCAGCTTTGTTCCAACGGATCCATGAAGCGGGCAAAGCCTCAGTGATCGTCACACATTTCGACCACATCGGTGAAATCTCAGTCGATGCGGAGCGCAACATTCGCTCCTTGCACGCTCAGGGCGTGCAGTTCCTCAATCAGTCCGTGCTTCTCGCGAAAGTCAACGATGATTCCAAGATCTTGGCGGCGACCTTCGCCAAGTGTCACCAAATGGGTGTTCGCCCCTATTATCTCTTTCAAGGCAGGCCGGTGAAAGGCGCATCACATTTTCAAGTCCCGCTGCGCCGAGGACTGGAGATTGCGCACGGCATCAACCAACGTCTCAGCGGCATCCAAAAGACATTCAAATACATCATGTCCCATTACACAGGAAAGATCGAGATCCTCGACCTTGGGGCCGATGGGCGCATATATATGCGATATCATCAAAACCAGACTCCGAGAAAAGTTGGAAAGATATTCTCCCGGCCGCACGTCGAGGGCGCATGCTGGTTGGACGATTTGCCTGACGGATGAGATCGGAAAGCGCAATGATGATTGCCAAACCGAACGAGTGGAGCACAAAGGCGCCGCCTTTTCCATGTCGCAGCGCCGCCAGGGGTGGCAACGAATTTCTCGCTCGTGGGGATGCTGCATGCCGCCGATGCTGTTGATGGGACGATGACTGTAGCGGGCGAACAGCGGCAGCGGCATGGCTTGGCGCGATTCCACCGACTGCTGCCACGCTGGACCGCGAGCGCCAGAAATGCGGCGTGCTCGGCCCGAAAGCGTGAGGGTGGCCGCTATCTGCGTCGTGCAAAAAGGCTATCCGGTCGCGTGCGACCAATGTTGGGTTCAGATCAAAGGGGGATCGCTTCATTGGCCCGCAGCAGTGGTTCAAATGATGCGGAAGCGGCAGAGGCTCATTGCCTTCGCCCAGCCCATTCGCTCGGGACACCAGTGCGAGGCAATCGCGTACTGAATTGTGTCCAATGGAGGCGTGCACGGCAATTCCACAGTTTCAAGACATCCAGGCAGACACGGCTATGGACCAAGGACCGCTGAGGCAAATAATCATCAAGGCTTTCGACGGCATGTCGAAGCAGGTGCAAAACGCTGCACGCTTCGTGCTCGACCGGCCATGTGATGTCGCTCTTCTTTCGATGCGTGAACAGGCTCGTCAGGCCGGCGTCCAACCTGCAACAATGACGCGTCTTGCCAAGCATCTGGGCCTGCGGGGGTTCGACGACATCCGCAACATGTACGCCCAAACCTTGCGCGGTGCAGGTGCTGCTGTAAGGGCAGGAGAGCAGGTAGTAAGCCAAAAGCTGAAGGGCGATCACGCGCTTGCTGCAAAAATGCTTAATTCATTCGCAAGGCAGATCGCAGAGCTTGCGGAGCCTCAATCCCTCGACCGAGTAGTGACAGTGGCAGAGTCACTTGCCAAGGCTCGTAGGATATACTGTCTTGGACTGCGCTCAAGTCACTCTATAGTTTGGCAGCTGCAACATATTCTTAGGTTCGTCGACGAGAAATCGGTGCTTCTCGATGGGATTGCGGGCACCGGGAGCGACGCTATCGGAAGCGCTTGCAAGGATGATGTCCTACTTGTCGCGAGTTTCCACTCATACACCAGGGCGACCATTGAATTAGCGGAGTTCGTGAAATCTAGGGGAATCTCAGTTATTGCTATAACCGACAGCGAGGTCTCCCCCTTGGCGCTGATTGCAGAAACCACTGTCGTGGTTTCGACCAACAGTCCATCGTTCATTCAGACGATGACCCCTGCGTTTGCAATTGCCGAGGTTCTAGGATCTCTGATCGCAGGTCATGGCGGTGACGACCTGCTGGAAACCATCAAACGCTTCGATGAACAACTCGCAGCCCTCAACATCCATTTGAAACCCCGCATTCCAAAGAGATGGCCATGACCAAGTATGTAGAAACGCGTTTGTAAAGGAAGGCGACGCGGTCACGCGCCCTTAGTGCACTTGCTGAGGTCAAAATCAATTACGCCGCTTACCGATAACTTTTCAAAGGAAGATCGACATGATGAAAGAACTGCATTTCGAGGTTGCCGAGTTTCAGGCTCGTCTGGCCGCAGTCAAACGAGAGATGGCAAAAA
>NZ_JAMYNW010000047.1:0-12327 GCF_040319365.1 Mesorhizobium sp. M0923
ACCGCTTCGAGGACAGCCGCGCCGGCGAATGTGTCGCCCGTCATCTGGACGGCTATCGCGGCATCCTGCAAGTCGACGGATACGCCGCCTATAACCGGCTGGCACGATCCGATCGGGGCAATGACGGCGTGACGCTGGCGGCGTGCTGGTCGCACGTGCGGCGCAAGTTCTACGAACTGCATGCCGCAGGCTCCTCCGTTATCGCCTCGCAGACGGTGGCGCAGATGGCCCCACTTGTGGGCCGCCGAGGAGGCCGTACGCGGCCAGGACCCGGCAGTACGGATAACTGCGCGTCAGGAGAAATCCGCCGCCGTCGTTGCCGCTCTCTTTGCGCTGTGGGAAAAGGAGCTGCCGAAGCTGTCGGGAAAATCGAAGCCCGCCGAGGCGATCCGCTATGCGCTCGGCCGGCGTGCCGCGCTGGAGCGCTTCCTCACCGACGGCCGCATCGAAATCGACTCCAACACCGTCGAGCGCGCCATCAGGCCACAGACAATTACCCGAAAGAACAGCCTCTTCGCTGGCAGCGACGGCGGCGGACGGACATGGGCCACCATCGCCACGCTGCTGACCACCGCCAAGATGAACCAGGTCGATCCGCACGCCTGGCTCACCCAGACCCTCGAGCGCATCGCCAATGGCTGGCCAAACAGCGCTATCGAGGCGCTCATGCCTTGGAACTACCACCGCTGAACGGCATCAGCTACCCGCTTACTCCATACCAGCGGAGGGCTGAGCTGCAAGACGCGGCCGTGAATCTACCGCGTCATCCAGGCGCAATTCATCCACAATGAAGATTATATCTATGTTGCGCATAAGCTGATGTACTCCCAGGACCTCTATGCAGGCATCAGCTAACGCTTGCGCAGCAACGACCGTTAGGTTCTGGAAATTGAGAGCGCTTCCGATGGCTGAAACAATGCCCACCTTTTTTGTGCCAATATTAGCCGTTGGAAATTTCTTCTCCAGCGCCTTGACAACGGAGGCGATTGCCTCGGGCGCTGCGGACAGGTAATGGATGATGGTATTTGCATTCGATGCTTTCGTAATGACGCGGACGTCAGAACTTTTCAACGTGTTGATAATGTCTGCATCATAGTCATTCACGCCGACCATATCCGGCTCGAAGAATTCGAGGGCATGAACTCCCCCGAGACCTGCGAAGATTTCTGCCTGCGGCATGTGAGAGACATAGTCGCGAGTGATGACAGTTCCATCGTTCTTAGGATCGAACGTATTCTTGACTCGAAGAGGTATATTTGCGTGGCGTAACTCCTTGAACGCGGCCGAATGAATTGCTTCCAGAGATTAGACAGCTGACTGGCGACATCATAGTTACTATAGCCGACAGCGCGGACGCGCTCGATGCCGACAATCTTGGGGTCGGCTGTCGATAGATGAAACTCCTTGTGGACTATTGCCTCCTTGGCACCTGTGAGCACGGCGATCCGAGCGAATGTGACCTCAGTGTAGCCGCGGCCGTAGAGCCGCACCAGGCCGCCCGGGCATCGGCTGTAGCCGGTGACGACCGGCAGTTGCTTGCCGAGGTCGATCGCGGATAGCGCTGTACCAATTCGCGTGTCAAGGCTCATTTCAGTTTCGTCGCGCCAACCGGTTATGTCCACGAAGATGGCCTCCACACCGAGTGTCCTTAGGAGCAAGACCGTGTTGTAGGCACTGTGCACTTCGCCCTGCGCGACCAGAATCTCGCGCACGGTATTCAAGTGCTCTTCGAGCTTGAAGTAGCCATATGAGCAAAGCCGCTGTAGATTTACAGGCAGCCGCGCACTCCTTCAATGCGGTCGTTTACAAACTCGTCGGCGACGCGCCTTTCCGACGAGTCACCGAAGATTTCCGCGTTGAGCCTTCTCATTTCCAGATGGGCCTCTGCGATCGCTTCGACCCAAGCCGATTTTGAGCTGGCGCTCGCGAAGAGTGCATAGACGCCGGGCTCGCCGGTCTTCTTGTGCTCGAGAAGCCGGTCTGTCATCCCATTGTAAGCGGACACGACGAATATGCGGTTATACAGTGCGCTCCCCTTGCGTCCCCCAACCAGGACGTTTTCGAGTACGGCAGCGGCATTTGAGATCGACGTGCCTCCGATCTTCTCGATGTGGGAGCCAGGCTCGCAATTCGGCAAAAGAATCATTTCCAAGTCCTACTAGTTATATGGCTTTGCTGGTGAACCGTCCGCAGCATAACGCTCGGCTCTTTTTTGCATCGGCGGCGCTGACGTCCATACATCCTTCTCCTTTTCACATAGCCAGCGGCAATTGCTGTACCATGCTAAACTCCACCGGCCAGCCACGGGGGAGATTCTATCGAAATTGTGCCCGTGTCGTCGCCCCGCTAGGAGATCCATTAGCATGATCGATGGCGGAGAGACGAAGTAGGCGCATACTCTCGCTTCCGATGTAGAAAGAGGCAGGCCAACACCAGTTCGGTCTCGGCACGGCCGGTGGGCGTCATGCTTCTCGAGCGCGCAAAATGATCCGGGAAGCACGACATGGGCTTGATCCGCTTGGGAATCCTCGGTAGAGCCCGTTCCCGAGACGCAGTAGACCGCCGCAAGATGGTTTCGATAATGTATCTTGATCCGGGCATTTGGATTGCACCCCTTGACGGTGAAGCCGATTCTATAGCTCTTGAGAATCGCACGCTTTTCCAACTCAACGTTCGACACGCCGGGGCGTCAGTTTCTCCTCATTGACATCGCTGACGGTCATGATCCGCTCTGCCGTTCACTGTGCTTCCGATCACGCTTTCAATAGCGTCCGCTAGAATGTCGAGTCCTTGGCTAAGTTGATCCTCCCCAATGACAAGAGGTGGCAGACACTTCACGACCTCGTCTTTGGGACCAGCGGCCTCCAGAACGAGGCCATTCTGAAAGGCGGTGCTGATCACCTGACCAGCAACTTCGCCAAACTTCAGATCGATGCCCCGCATCATACCACTACCCTTGGCCGATACTCGCCCTTGATCGTACTTGCGCGATCTGATCAAGGCGGCTTTGAACTTGAGCATCCCATGAGAAAGTCGAGATAGGCTGTCCCATCTCGCGCAAACAGCTGGCCCCCTCGTTTCCTCGCGAAAACGACGGGAAAGCTGCGAGCGTAGCTGCGCACTTCGGACTCAAGGTGGTTGAAGATCGCTAATTCCTCCCCTCCACCTAGTGCACTTCGGCCAGAAATCGTTGCCGGCGGGCATACCCGCAGGGCTCATGGAGCGTAGGATAAGTCCATTGGCTGTCGTGTATTCGCTCTCACGAGGTCCCGAAAGATGGATATCGCGGTCGAAGCTCTCAGCCTGCCTCGACGGCGGGGTCGATTTTTGCTCGCCTGCGTCTCTCGCTGGTCTCCCGCAAAAAACCTACTCCTTAGCGGAACATCCTCTGAAGTCTTGGAACAAATCCAAATATTTCCATCGTTAGCACGTTAGCATACCTCCACGCCGCTCCTGACGGCGGAGCATTCTCCACAAAGATCAACAACTCGCTGAGATAGGTAAGCCCTTCTTCATCGGAACGGAATGGCACAGAACTCAATTGCCTATTTGAATTCTTCGAGAATTTGCGTTTCGAGGGAACATAGCTTCCCCTGCATCTCGGGTACACCTACCAATAGGCGTGGGGTGCCTTAACCTCACAAGAGGTGCGGTACTAACGTCGCTGTGATTGGTGGCTCGTGCCTCCGGAGGTCGCGTCCCCACAGGTGGTGTAGCTCGGCGGTAGCGAAGCCGCTCGCGAGCGCGCCCTCGATAGCGCTGTAGATGCTATGGGCGGCGGCGAGCGTGTGGCACCCTCGGCGCTGTTGAGCAGCTATCGGAGCGCCCCCATGTCACCATTCTTTGATGCAAGCAGATCCCTTACCGCCCTTGATCAGGACAGCACGCTAGTCGCAGTGATTGAGATGAGCCAGACAAAGTGGCTCATTGCTGCGACGGTCCCTGGCTTTGAACGTAGTCCTCTCAGAAGCTCGATGCCGACCCGGATTCGGTGCTCAGGCTGTTGCGCCGCTGGCGCAGCGAAGCCATCCAAGCCGGGCGCGAAGTCCGGCGCATCGTTGTCGCCTATGAGGCTGGACGCGACGGCTTTTGGTTGGCGCGCTGGCTCCAAGCGCGCGCTGTCGAGGCTTATGTCATACATCCATCGAGCGTCGCGGTTTCCCGCGAACATCGGCGCGCCAAGACCGATCGCCTCGATACCGAACTGCTGATGCGCGCCTTTCTTGGCTGGCTGCGGGGCGAGAAGCGCCACTGCAGCATGGCAGCCATCCCAACCATCAATGAGGAGGAGGCTCGCCGTCCGAACCGTGAACGAGACAATCTCGTCCGCGAACGTACTCGGATCGTCAATCGCATCAAGGCAATCCTCGCTCGCTTCGGCATTCGCGCCTTCAAACCCAATCTGCGCAAAGCTGCCGAGAAACTGGAGGCTCTGCATACGGCGGAAGGCATGCCCCTACCGGAACGAAGCCGAGCAGAGTTGCGCCGTAATCTCGGACGGCTTCACCTGTTGCGTGAACAAATCCACAAGATCGAACAGGAGCGGTTGCGGCAGCTCTCGGTGGTTCCAGACACGGAGAAGGGTCCGCTCGCAATGGTTCGCCTTCTTTCGCGGATCGTCGGTGTCGGTATCGAGACTGCGGACATGCTGGTGAACGAGATTCTCTCACGCGGCCTGCGTGATCGGAGAGCCGTCGCTCGCTATGCCGGACTTACCGGGGCGCCGGATGAGAGCGGCCAACGCAGGCGCGAGAAAGGTCTCGCGCGGGCCGGCAACGCTCGCGTCCGCTACGGCATGATCCTATTGGCTTGGCGGTTCCTCCAATTCCAAAAGGACAGCGCGCTGGCGCACTGGTTTTGCGCGAGAACGGCCGATGGCCGTGGCGGTACGCGCAAGACAATGATCGTGGCTTTGGCGCGCAAGCTACTGATTGCATTCTGGCGACTTGTCACGACCGGCGAGATCCCGACGGGAGTAGCCCTGCGTCCGGTATAAAGCATGGAGGAGCGTTCGACAGGACGAGCATTGAAGTTTGGCAGCTGCAATAGCGTCTGCCGATAACGGATCCGAGGTGGTGGTGATCCCGGTCGCTCACATGGCCTTACGACGCCGCGCTGTAGAATGGGCCCACCGCCCGGAGCTTCGCCGCCGATGCGTATGGCTGCATCATGGTTTTTGATCCGCGCGGATCAACCGCATACAAGCTTGCGGCGCGTTTACGGCGCCTGATGGCGAGCTCCCCTCGGTTTGCAAGGTATAGACCTCTACAAACAGGGCACCTGCCGGCTCTATGTAACGCTGCCGCCGTGCTCGTGACCATCAAGGGCAGGTCGCTTCGCGATGGCCCAAAGGACCACCCTTGACCGTCACTGCGCGCGGCGCCCCAATGGACCCCGGAGCCAAAGCAGGAACAAATGGTCGCCACCGCTGAACAAGGAGACGGAACGACTGAAAGATCACGTTGACAAAGATCACCCCATACAAGCGAGCGAGCGGCTTTGCGGTGGTCATCGAAAGTTCGCCGGTAAGGTCGGGTTGCTGACACCAACCTGATTCGAAGGAACCATCGATGACCGACGACATGATGAACCTGCGCACGCTCGTGGATAAGACTCCGGATTCCGATCTCTTGCGCGAGATGATTGGCTTTACCGCCGAGCGGCTGATGGAGCTGGAGGTTGGCGCCGCCACCGGCGCCGCCTATGGCGAGAAGAACCCGTTGCGCACGGCCCAGCGCAACGGCTATCGCGAGCGCGACTGGGAGACGCGCGCCGGCACCGTCGAGCTGCGCATCCCCAAGCTCAGGAAGGGCTCCTACTTCCCCAGCTTCCTGGAGCCGCGGCGCATGGCCGAGAAGGCGCTCACCGCGGTCATCCAGGAGGCCTACGTCCAGGGTATCTCGATCCGCTCGGTCGACGACCTGGTCAAGGCCATGGGCATGAGCGGCATCTCCAAAAGCCAAGTCAGCCGGCTGTGCGAAGAGATCGACGGCAAGGTCAAAGCGTTCCTTGAAAGACCCATCGAGGGCGACTGGCCATATCTGTGGATCGACGCCACCTACCTGAAGGTGCGCCGCGGCGGCCGCATCGTCTCGGTCGCCGTCATCATCGCTGTCGGCGTCAATGCGGACGGCCGACGCGAGGTGCTGGGCATGGAGGTCGGCACGTCTGAGGCCGAGCCGATCTGGACGGAGTTTTTGCGCAAGCTGACTCGCCGCGGCCTGCGCGGCGTCAAGCTCGTCGTCTCCGACGCCCATGAAGGCATCAAGGCGGCCGTCACCAAGGTGCTGTGCGCGACCTGGCAGAGGTGCCGCGTCCACTTCATTGAGGAACGTGCTGGCCCATGCCGGCAAGAGCGGGCGCCGCGTCGCCTCCGCTTTCATCGCAACCGCCTTCGCCCAGGAAACGCCCGAGGCCGCAAGCACACAATGCGCGCCGTCGCCGACCAGATCCGGCCGAAGGTGCCGAAGCTGGCGACAATCATGGACGACGCCGAGCCCGACGTGCTTGCCTACATGACTTTCCCCAAGGAGCACCGCGCCAAGCTGCATTCGACGGATGACATCGACAAGCCTGATTTCGACTTTTTCGATTCCTGTTGCGTTTCTTTGTTCGGCTCAGGTGAGCCTGTTTCTTCGTCCCGGCCCACAGGATTTCCCCATGCGAGCGTGTCGAGACGCAGTCCATGCTGGCCGCGGTGCGATGGCGCCACGGCCGGCTGCGAGGTTTCCAGGCCACGCCTTGACGGCGTCGAGCACGGCGCCATTCTGGAGCGGACCGAGGCGTCGGTCGTGCCGCCAGATTTCCTTGTGCTATATTTGTCCGGCACGGACGACCACGTGGCAAAGAGTGGTGCAAGAGGATGAGAGTGCCGCCACGGAGCCGTTATAGTCGTTCCTCCTTTGTGGCGTCCGTGCGCCGCTTCGGCCCTCGTGACCGCCAATGCCGAACCATCAGCTCGTAGGCACGTTCGGCATTCTCGGCCGCGGCTTTTTCGCTGTTTCGCAACTCCTTCACGTTGTAGGCGTAAGCCGAACCGCGGCGACCGACACCGCGCTCGCCCGGCGCGCCAGCCTTGAGAGCGAGCTGCCTCTGCTTTGCCGCCACCAGCGCCGGGCGAGCCCAGAAGTAGTCCTGCTCCTTTGTCAGCAGATGCCAGATCAACACGCCGAGCTTGCGGGCGACCGCCACGGCTGCGACCTGATGGCCACGCTTGTTGCGGATGCGTAGGAAGAAGGCCCTGAGCGGTCCGGGCGCCTTCGCCGCGGCCCAGGCGGCCTCGACCAGCATGGCGCGGGCATGGGAACGCCCATGTTTGCTGATCCGGCCATATTGCGCCAAGCCAAGACCGGATTGGCGCACACGCGGATTGAGGCCGAAGTAGCTCACCAGCTTCTGCGGCTCGCGGAACCGCCGGATGTCGCCGACCGCGGCGATGATACCGCTCGCGACGATGACATTGACGCCGGTGATCGTCTGAACCGCCGGACTTGCGCATCATCAACCGCTTCCCGGGCGATGTCGCGATCGAGGTCAGCCAGATCCTCGGCCAGGCGATCGATCTCGCGGATGTGGCGGGCGATAGCGGCCCGCTCGTCGTCGGGAAGCACCTGCCGCTCGAGCCAGGCGCGACCGCGATTGTTGAACAGATCGGCATGCGGGCACTTCGGCACTAGGTGCGCCTGCAGGATGCCATGCACCTCGTTCTTCACGCGCGTGCGATGCCGAACTACCTGGTTGCGCCGCGCGACGAGGCGGCGAAGCCGCTCGGTCCGCTCGTCAGGTACCCAGACCTCCGGCAGAAAGCCGCTGGCATGGAGCTGCGCCAGAACGCCGGCATCGATCTTGTCGGTCTTAATCCTGGCATGGGCGATCGCCTTCACCTGCATCGGGTTGGCGACAATCACCCGGCCGACATAGGGCGACAGAACCCGCACCACCGCCATGGCGTTGCCCGTGGCCTCGACGACAACCTCATCCGTCCGTCGCAAACTGCGGCCGAACCCTTCCAGTCCCGAGCGGGTCATGTCGACCCGTCCGTGATGGCGCAGCCGGCCGTCTTCCCAAACCACCACCTCCGCAAAGGTGCGGTGGATGTCCATTCCAATCACACGTCTCATCGGCTCCCTCTCCTCAAACAGTCGGGAGCCGGCGGGCGACGCGACACCTACGGATCCGCGCTCTCGGCGCAACCGGGCAGGTCGCAGGGGCGGCCAGCTACTAACGCGAGCTCGCAGCTCATCGAATACATCGGCCTGCCCGCACTTGGCGTGCTCCCGGTGCCCCTGTCCCGGATGGTCGCACCATACGCCGAAAATCGATCATCTCCAGCGGGGATCGGATGGCACCGTCATGATCATACCGGTTACCAACCCGATCGAGCGCCTCAACGGCGAGATCAAGCGGCGCACCGAGGTCATCGGCATCTTCCCAAATGATGACGCCATCGTCCGCCTGGTTGGCGCGATCTTGCTCGAACAGAACGACGAATGGGCCGTGCAGCGCGCCAGATACATGGCGCTGGAAACCATCAGCCAAATGAGCGATGATCCTCTCATCAGCCTGCCAGCCGTGGCACGCTGATCAGCCCGGCCCCATGCCGGAGAGCGCGGCGACCAAGCCGTCAGCTACACCACTCCCTGGGACACGATCCCTCCGGATTCCCATACACGCGAACATGATGTCTTTGACGCGACGGAAATTCGCCCAAGCGGTCGGCAACTGAATTGCGGGCCACTACCAAGCTTCGGACTCAATCAATGTGACAGCGACGGGGGAGGTCCTGCCGACCGCGACTCCGACCTTGCTTCGTTTTTCGGCCGCGCAACAAAACTTAAAAATTAATTTACGGACTCTTTGCGACCCAGATAGCCGACAATGGTACCTTCATCGCGAGATCTGAAGACAGGCATGGCTGATAAGCTGATGCCGATTTAACCCGCCGCACGGCACGCAACTCGGGGTTAACAGCCAATGGCAAGAAGAGCGTTCATCCTAGTGGAAACCACCAAGCCAAACGGTGTTGGTCCACTATACGTCCAAGCGGCCCACCGTCTTGGTCTTCATCCAATTGCGCTGTCGTCTGATCCTGTTCAGTACGAATATCTCGCGGCGAAAAAGGTTGAGGTAATCCGAGTCAATCCAGACGATCTCGATGCGTCGATCCAGATATGTTCTCGACTACGTGCAACCTATGAGATTGCTGGCATTACGTCCGCCAACGACTCGGTCTATGCGACAGTTGGCTGGCTCTGCCGGTACTTCGATCTACCGGGACCGAACCCCGCATCAATTGAACGATGCTGCGATAAATTCGCTCAACGTCAGCTCCTCGCGGAGGCCGGCGTTCCAATACCTGCTTGTCGTCTGGCAACGAATGCGATGGACGTAGAAAGCGCTGCCGCAGAGATCGGCCTGCCGGTGGTTCTTAAGCCAGCCGTAGGCGCCGGCAGCAGAGGTGTCCGACTGTGCCGCAACATGGATGAGTTGGCGGATCATACGACCTATTTGTTGGGCGGGAAGCACATATGGCAGTCTTCGCCGCGGATACTGGTCGAAGAATTCGCCCAAGGCCCCCTTTATGGCGCTCACACAATGGGAAATCAGGTCATCGGGATTGTCGCCGCTGACTTCGGCCCCCTACCGCATTTCGTCTATCGTCATTTCACTTTTCCGGCCCCGCTAAGTGATGATGAGCATAAACGTATCGCCGACGTATCGCTGAGCAGTTTGCGAGCTCTCGGCCTTGGCTGGGGGCCAGCGAACATTGAAGTCAGGTGGACGAAGCATGGCCCAGTCGTCATTGAGGTCAATCCGCGCCTCAGTGGCACGCCCGATCCTCAGCTGGTTCAGGCGGCTTACGGTGTCGATCTCGTCTCCGAGCACATCAGGCTTGTCATCGGGGAGGAATGGAATTTGCGCAGAAGGTATTCGCATACTGCGGCCGCGCGGATTCTAGTTCCTGATCACGATGGCACACTCGATTGGATCGGCGACGACAGTCGGGCGGCTGCCCTGTCAGGCGTCGCCGAGGTCAAATTGTATGCTGAACCTAAGACGCCGATCGTCAGGAAAGGGGATTCCCGAGACTGGATCGGACATGTCGTCGCCGCTTCACCCGGCCGTGCTGAGACCGAGGCGATACTTCAGCGTGCCGTCGACTTGATCGGTTGGTCGATCACACCCTTTCCGACCACTAGTAAAGAGGTACAAAGCGCATCGTTTCGATTACCTTGAAGCGGTGCGGGATCTCCTCCAGCGTCTCATTGATGTCCTCTTCCAGCTTTGACAGCCGCGAGCCGCCGCAAGCGGTGCAGGCCGTCGGAGCGTCAATCACGACGCGCTCGATATCCTCCGGCATTTGCTTGCTCATCGGCCGTTTGCGGTGAAGGCTCGCACGGCCTGCGTTTTCGCCGCCGCAGCCACCCAGTTCATCGTCGGTAAACCGACGACGCAGGCCCGTGTCGATGATTCTCAAGGCGGCTCACTACTGTCCGCTCAGTGTCCTTATACCTGTCCATAAGGACAAAAAGATAGATTCACCCCAAGCCCTCAGGACGGTCCAGCTCGGATGCATATAGATCAACCGGGCGTCGGCATGATGGCTTCGCACTACGGTGTCGGCGTTCTGCCGGAAGGCGCTTGCCGAGCTCCCGCTTCACGAGTCCTTCCCCTACCTCATTCTAGATGCCCGCTACGAGAAGGTGGGCGAAGCCGGCATCGTCATGAGCCAGGCGGTGCCGTCGCGGTCGGCATCGACTGGGACGGCCGGCGCAAGATCCTGGCCGTGAGATGGCCAATCGCGAGAGCCGCTCGGCCTGGAAGGACTTCCTCAATCATCATGGCCTCACGCACAAGATTCCTGACGGTCCCGGGCCTATGATGTACGCCAGTTCGTCAAGGATCTGCGTGAGCGCAAGGTCACACCAGACATCGCCATCGACGGCCATCTGAGCAAAACCGGTAGGCCTCGCGTGACGGCGATCGATGGTCGCACGCGTTACCACGCCGGCTATGCAGCCAGCCAGCGCTGCCGCAAGCGGATTGAAGAGCTGTTCGGTTGGATCAAAGCCTCCGCCGGCATGGCCAAGGTGAAGCTGCGAGGATGCGCCCGTATGGAGGCTGCCTTCACGTTGAACCTGGCGGCCTACAATCTGCTCCGTCTGCCCAAGCTGCTGGCAGCGCTGGCGTGAGCATCGCAGGCGCTGGCGGATCGTTGAGATGCCCTACTATGTGGAGGACTATCACGACATGATGGAGCCAACCTACATTGAATTCGCGGCCGATGGCTCCGGCGAATTCGCCTTCGGCTGCGTTACCGGGCAGATCTTCGGCGCGGGCGACGGCAACAATGTCGCCTTCTCCTGGCAAGGCAATGACGAAATAGACGAAGCCCAAGGCACTGGCTGGGCTGAAATCCAGCCAGACGGCTCTATCAACGGACAAATCTGCTTCCATCGCGGCGACGAAGTAGACTTCATCGCCCGCAAGTGGACTTCTTCAACAGCCTGTTTAGGTTATCGGGGGTTGGAAGCCTGAGTTGGAAGATGCGGATGGGGAGAACCAGACCTATGGCATGGCTGCGGTCGAGCCGCAGAATCGGCTTCAGCGACACTCTGGCGGGCCTTCGGGATGGGCAATGACGGCGACGCCGGGATATGTGTCAGCAGTTCGCGGATATCTGCACCGCTGAAGCGTTCGTGCACTTCGCCATGGCCTTTCCACGCGATGATCTCGATGTTGGTTTCCGCAGTGACGTTCTTCGCCAGATATTCGTCCGGCAGCTTGATGACGCGCGGCACGCCGAACGGCTCAACAAAGGCCGTGGCGATACCGGAAGTGCAGCAGATGTCGGAACGGCCTTCACGGCAGCCGAGGTATTGAGTATAGTGACGATCGGCACCCCCGGGAAAACGCATCAGGCGGACATCCTGTGCTGTGATCGATTTTGCCAGCGAGCAGCGGGCCTCGAGATCCGGGGTAAGCACCGTCTTTTCCGGGTTGAGCAGCTTCGCCGTCCCGGCCATGAAATGCACCCCGGCGAGCACGATCACATCGGCATTGGTTCTTTCGCCCTACGGGCAAGCGCCAGACTGTCGCCGACGATGTCGGCCACGCAGTGGAAAATTTCCGGCGTCTGATAGTCGTGTGCCAGTATAACTGCATTTCACTGTTGCTTGAGATCGATGATGGTCTCCATGCGTTGGCGAAGGCAGGCCACTCGACTAGCACTACTTTGGCAGATTTTTAGCGGAGATGGTTCTGCGGCAGTGGGGACAACGGATTGGGGGCGGCTGCGCGAGCGCGGTGAGGATGGCTTGCCTGACG
>NZ_JAMYNW010000048.1:0-10388 GCF_040319365.1 Mesorhizobium sp. M0923
TCGAAGGTGGTGAATACGTGCGTAACGCGGTTGCGCGCCCGTTAGTCCGAGTCAGTCTCGATCAGATCGAGCGGGAGGTAGCGGCTTGCATCACTCGACTCCGTGCTGAGCATCCTGAGATCGGGGCACTGCTCTTCGAGTGCACCGGATTTCCGGTTGTCACTGGTGCTCTACGACGTAGCACAAAGCTCCCAATCTATGACATTACGGACCTTTGCAAGTTGACGATTGGCGCAGTTGCCTGACAGGAAGTTAGTATAACACTCTGCTCGGCGGATAGTTTGCGATGAGTGGTGTCGCGGCAACCCCAAAAGGGCAGCTAACTATCTGCACATGCCGGATATTTCGCCAGTCAGCTACATGCGCCATCCCGACGCATCGTCGTTAATATGGCTTGGCCTACTTTTGGTTTCCGACGAAGCTACGTCGTGTGGAGGAATTGCTTTAGAGCGCGGCATGGCCGTCTTCTGTGCCCGATCGACCGTTGGGCAAAAAGACCAGTCCGGATCATAGTGCCTTCAAGATACAGGCGATGCCCCGCCGGTGCATGGGTGCGTGAATGCTGACCGCAGAAAAGTTGGCGCTGCCCCGTTCCCGCGACGAGCCGCGTCCGCTCCACAGCACCACGCCGGCATCCCGCGCCGCCCGGACCTGAGCAAGAGCGATCTCGGGCTTGGTGCGAAAGATAACGTCCTCCGGCACGCCCGCCTTATCCCGCCGCCCCGGGGTCGTTCGCGCCCAGCTTTCCGGCAGATAGAGTTGATAGGCGACCTGGCAACCGACAGACTGACCGCGACTTGGCAGTTGTCCTGCTTGCCGAGTTGGCGCAATACTGCCGCGCCACACCGACCGAATGCTTCCCTTTCTTGGGAAAGCCGGTGTCATCGAAGATCCAAGCGCGTATCGGCCCCTGACGCTCAAGGGCCGGCAGAACGTGCGCCCGCCAGCCCTCGATTGCGAACTCTAACTGAGTTTCAGCTCGCGCCGGAATGAACGTAAGCGCTGCTCCGGCGGCACCTTTCGCG
This sequence comes from Mesorhizobium sp. M0923, assembly GCF_040319365.1. Lineage (NCBI taxonomy): Bacteria > Pseudomonadati > Pseudomonadota > Alphaproteobacteria > Hyphomicrobiales > Phyllobacteriaceae > Mesorhizobium > Mesorhizobium sp. M0923. The sequence goes on from NZ_JAMYNW010000048.1 coordinate 1,026, forward strand.
CGTGGATGTAAGGGACGATGTTCGACGCCTTTGAGGGCTTCGACATGACGATTTCAGAGTTTACGCTTAAGTCCAGGGACGAGGAGCCGGTCCGTCGGCTGGAGGTCTTCACTGGTTCGGGTCGGCGGCGTGAGTGGCCGCCGGAGGAGAAGGCCCGGATAGTGGCGGAGACTTACGAGGCGGCGAGACGGTTTGTGCTGTGGCACGCCGGTATGGACTTTCCCCGCAGCAATTGTTCACCTGGCGTCGGCTGCTCGCCGGCTGATGGGGGAGGCAGCGATATCGGAATCCATGTTCGTGCCGGCGCTGGTGGCGGCGGCGCCTCCAAAGCCTGCGGCGAAGCATCGGCCACAGCCAAGGAGCGGGAGCCGGCTCGAGACGCTGGTGATCGAGCTCGAGATCGACGGCATCGCAATGCGGGTGGGTCGTGGGGCGGATTCGAGGACGGTTGCAGCGGTGATCCGTGCGCTGAGGGCAACGTCGTGATCGGGCCAACGGAAGCGGTCAAGGTCATGGTGGCGACGAAGCCGGTCGACTTCCGCAAGGGAGCGGAAGGTCTGGCAGCGCTCGTGCGCGAGGCGATGGGCGCGGATCCGTTCTCGGTCGCGGTCTACGTGTTCCGGGCCAAGCGGGCCGACCCCATCAAGCTCGTCTACTTCGACGGCACGGCGTATGATTGTTCGCCAAGCGGCTGGAGGATGGCAAGTTCTGCTGGCCGGGCATTACCGATGGTGTCGTACGACTGACGGCCGCACAGTTGCAGGCACTCCTGAAGGGCCTCGACTCGCGGTGCACGAGACGCGTGAGTTGCGTGTTCCGACGACGGCGAGCTGACCACCGCATTATTGCCAAATCACTGGAAGATGCTTGAATCCGCTTCGTGACTGACGCGGCCGCTGCCCTACCCGACGATCCTCATGCGCTTCAGGCGATGCTTCTGGCCGCGCGTGCGGAGAATGAGAGGCTCCGCCAAAACACCAAGGAGTTGCAGCGCTATCGCTTCGGGCGAAAGGCGGAGAGCCTGCCTGAGGACCAGCTTCTTCTGGGCCTGGAAGGATGCCGAGCAGGTAGAGGCGGAGGGCTTCGCCAGCGCGGAAGCCGCGGACCCCTCAATGCGTGATGCCAGGGCTCGTAGGCGTTGCGCCAACCACACGGCTACCCGCCCATCTGTCGCGCGTCGAGCAGGTAATCGACATCGCCGAAAAGATCTGTCCGTGCTGCCGAGGCCAGTTGCATGTAATGGGCGAGGACGTCTCCGAGCGTCTCGACATCGTGCCCACCCAGTTCCGGGTGATTGTCACCCGTCGACCGAAGTATGCGTGTCGGGCCTGCGAAGAGGTGGTCGTGCAGGCGCCAGCGCCGGCACGTCTCGTCGAAGGCGGCATTCCTACAGCGGCCACGGTGGCTCATGTTCTGGTGTCGAAGTATGCTGACCACCTTTCCCTATATCGCCAGGCCCAGATCCACGCCCGCCAGGGCGTCAATCTCGACCGTTCTACACTCGCCGACTGGGTGGGCAAGGCAGCTTTCCTGCTTAGCCCTGTGCATGAGCGGCTGTTCGAGCGCTGATGGCATCAGACAAGCTCTTCGCGGACGAGACCACTGCGCCTGTGCTTGATCCGGGCCGGGGGCGGACCAAAACGGGGCAGTTATTCGCCTATCCCCGAGATGACCGACCTTGGGGCGGAATGGACCTACCCGGCGTCGCCTATCTCTACGCTCCGGACCGCAAGGCTGAACAGCCGATCCGGCATCTTCAGTGGGCAGATTACACCGGATCGCTTCCGGCGCTGGGGCGCATCGATCGGACCGCAGACCGAAGGGCTCATCACCGCCATCCTCGCCAGCCGGCCGCATCCTGAGCAGAGCTTCAGAACATGTCTGGGTATCCTGCGCCCTTATCGCGACATCAGCCGCGAGCGCGCCGAGACCGTTTCGGCGCGCGCCGTCGAGATCGGCGGACTGACCTGCAAGACGATCGCCTCGCTCGTCTACACCCAAAAGCGCGCGGGGCAGTCCACCGAACGCGCCGCCGTCATGGAGCACGCCAATCTGCGCGGCCCCGGTTACTTTCATTGAGAGAGACAACGAACGATGCTGATCAATCCCTCAATCGATATGCTGCGCAAGCTCGGCCTAACAGGCATGGCCAGCGCCTATCAGGAACTCCGAGATGCAAACGGAAGCCAGAAGCCTCGAACATGGCGAATGGCTCGCGCTGCTTCTCGAGCGCGAGGCGACCACGCGCCGCCAGAGACGCTTCGAGGCCAGGGCTCGTGCCGCAAAGCTGCGCCATGACGACCAGATCGAGAATGTCGACTTCCGCGCCGCCCGCAGCCTCGATCGCAATCTCTTCCTGAAGCTCGCCGCTTGCGACTGGATCCGGCAGCGCCATAGCCCGCTGTTGATTGGACCCGCCGGCGTCGGAAAGAGCTGGCTTTCCTGCGCCCTCGGACACAAGGCATGCCGCGAGGACCTCTCCGTCGCCTATCATCGCCTCCCCAGGCTGTTCGCAACACTTGGACTGGCGCGCGGCGACGGCCGCTATCCGAAGGTCCTCAAGGCCTTGGCCAGGACCGATCTGCTCATCCTCGACGACTGGGGCCGGAGAAGCTCATTGACGACCAGCGTCGCGACCTCTTGGAAATCATCGAGGATCGGTACGAGATGCGATCGACGATCGTCACCAGCCAGGTGCCCGTGGACCATTGGTACTCGCCGACGCCGTATTGGACCGGCTTGTTCACAATGCCTATCGCATCGAACTCAGCGGCGAGAGCATGCGAAAACAGAAAGCCGTGACCGCCAATCAAACGATCCTGGCTTGACGCACACAACCGGTTCAGGTCAAAAACCTGCACGACCCAGGAGCACACTAACTGCCCGGCTTCAAATCGGAATCGTGTCCGGCATGAAATCGGAATACCTGTCCGGCTCCAGATTGGAATAGCCGTCCGGCATCACCGGACTACGCAGCATGGATTCCGGCGCGCGGGATCGGGTGCTGGTATGGCGCCGATTGACCATGGTGTTTGCGGAACATCCCACTCGCATAGCCTATGTATGTCGACACCAGCGCCTGGGTAACGTCCTCAACTTGGATTTCCCGCCGTTCGAGAAAATCGAGGAATCTGCGAGCGCACCTGCGGTAGTTACTGATCGCCTTCGCGTGATAGCGCTGGCCGACTAGTACGGCCTTGAGTTCGGCGATCAGTTCTTCATTTGGATTTCAGCATCATCGACTCCTCTGCTGGTCAAAAGACCGAAGGTCGCCGAGAAATAATGCGGAGCAAAGACCGTACCGAATCCGCGGAATCTCTCGATATTCACGCGTCGACCCCGGGTTCCTTCACATTACCGCCACCTCGCGATTAGTCGGAACCCTGCAGGTCGACGGATACGCGGGCTACAAGGCGCTGGCCGAAGGCAACGCCGTGAGTTTGGCCTTTTGCTGGTCGCACTGCGTCGCCGCTTCTATGAGCTCGCGCAGTCGGGCCCCGCGCCGATCGCGACGGAGGCGCTTGCCCGTATCGTCCAACTCTACCCCGTTGAGAGCGAGATCCGCGGTCGCTCCGCCGACGAACGCCGCGTCCGGCAGGAGAGAAGCCGTCCCGTCATCAATGCCCTTGAGCGGGGGCGATACCCTTGAGTCGTTGCAATAGCCTCTGCGGTACAGGTGTCCATTTGCAATTGATAGCAGCTCCGGGCGTTTGGCCCGACATGATCTAGTTGCATCACGAGCGGCCTTTGAAAAACATATGTTGCAAATTCAGATGGCGTGGGATAACCCTTGCTTGGGATCAGGTGTCGTTCAGGGGGACTTTTCGCATATCCAATTCAGGTGCGGGAATGGGCTCGCGCCAGACCATATTGATCAACGCAAGGGAACGTCCAATGATCAAGCTTATTTCGATTTTCGCGGCTGCAGCATCGCTCGCGGCCGCGTCCTTGGCTCTTCCGGCTTGGGCAAATGCCGGCACCGTACTCGACAAAGTGCTCGCCACAAAGACGCTGAAAGTAGCGGTCGGCACGGACTGGGGGAAATTGTCATTTTTGAACGACAAACACGAGCTTGATGGTTTTGGTGTGGAGGTTTCTAAGCGTATCGCGCAACGTTTAGGCGCGCAGGTCCAGTTCGTTACGCCGAGCTGGGATGTCATAGCCGCCGGCAAATGGGAAGGCCGGTGGGACATGACAATCCAAATGACGCCGACTAACGCACGCGCCGAAAAATTTGACTTCCCGGTCGAGTATTTCTGGGCGCCGACCATCGCGATCGTTCATAAGGATAGCAAGGCGACCAAGCTTTCGGATCTCGACGGCAAGGTAGTCGGTGTTGCGGCAAACACTGACTCAGCGTTTTATGTCAATCACAAACTGACGCCGGATTGGAAGGGTGCTAAACCAATACAATATCAATTCATGCCGGGGGAGGTGAAAACTTATGAGAGCACCAACGTTGCGTTTGACGATCTGCGGCTCGGAGATGGTCTTCGTCTGGATGCGGTCGTCACTGACAAAACGATGGCGCTCGATGCCATTGAGGCCGGCTATCCATTGAAGCTTCTCGGCGGCAACCTCTACTCCTCGCCGGGAGCCATCGCAATAGAGCCTGGCGATAAGGAATTTAGCTCCAGGATCGCCGCCGCCATCAAGGACATGAATGATGACGGTACTCTCTCCAAGCTGTCGACGAAGTGGTACGGGGTCGATTACACCGTCGAGCAATAGGGATTGCAGCGATCTAGGAGTAGGCTTGGGCCGCTTTTTCGACAGCGCGCAGCCATCCTCTGCAGAGCGAATTGAATTCAGAAATTCTTCCACAAGCCATGGTTCATCGCCTCCGATCTTTGTGACCTAAGAGGTGAACTCGGCCGATTTCCAAAGAAGGATTTGAAATGACAAAGATGAAGCGCGACCTGCGTGGCACCCCTGAGTTCCACGAGGCGGAAGAGATCGTCCGGAGACTATTTCAACCGGGCGTAGGGCTTATCGTTGACGCGGTGGAAATTGACGTCTCGTCCGACGGCTTGCGGGCCGTAGTGACCGGGGTTGTCATGGACAACCTGGAGGAGGAACCTGGCAGACGCATCTGCCTTGTCGACCTTCGGGACGGCACGACCAGGCCGCTGACGTTCGGCCCGAATTCCGATCATGGCTGCAAGTTTTCGCCTGACGGCAAGAGCATCGCCTTCCTCTCCGACCGGGCGAATAAAGGAGACTTCCAGCTCTATTTGCTTGACGTGGACGGGCGCGGAGGACGGGCGGCGCCCCGCGTGGATGGATGGATTGAATACCTACACTGGTCGGTGGATGGCAGCCAGATCCTGCTAGGCGTTGCCGGCCACGGCGCAGATGCTTCCGGAGCCCATGGAGCTGTGACGAGCAAACAGAGTGAGGCTACAATACCGCTCTGGATGCCGGATGTTGAAATAGGCGACGAGGAGTTTAGACGCCGCAGCGTCTGGATCTACGATCTGCGCGATGATCGCGTCATGCGGACTCCCACCCCGGATATCAACGTATGGGAGGCGAACTGGTGCGGGCCGGCCTCGGTGGTCGCGGTTACATCTCCAGATGCGGACGAAGGAGCGTGGTACTCTGCCGCCCTTGACCTCATCGACAAGGAGACGGGCCGCACGAGACGGATTTACGAATCTGGCGACCAGATTGGCTGGCCGTCAGCCGATCCCGCCGGCACAAAGATCGCCGTCGTCGAAGCGGTGTGCAGCGATCGTTGGATAGTGGCAGGGGAGTTGCGGATCATCGATGTCCAGACTGGCCAGGTCAAGGGCATCCCGACGAACGGCGCCGACGTAACGCATACCCGTTGGCGTGGTCCGGAGCGGGTATTTCTAGGCGCACATCGAGGATTCGAGACAGTCGTGCTGGAATATGACACCGCCAAGGATAAACTGACAGAGTGCTGGTCAAGTAACGAATTGGCTATTGGACGATTCTTTCCTGCGGCTCCCCTTGGGGAGGGTGTCGGCGATTGTGTGCTGATCGCTGAGAGCTACAAGCATCCGCCCGAAATCGCTGCAATCAAAGATCGGTCATACAGCGTTGTGCGCTCCCTAGCCGGCTCATACTGTGATGAGATTCGAGATCGAATTAACAAGGTGGAGCCACTAAGTTGGCTGGCGCCGGACGGGCTGGAAATTCAGGGCTGGCTGCTTTTACCCAAAGGGAGCTGTCCGTTTCCGCTGGTCATGCATGTCCACGGAGGACCTGTCACGTCTTCACGGCCGCAATGGTTTGGCAAGAGTGGAACCGGCCTCGCCTACCTCATGCTGCTAAAACGCGGCTATGCGATCCTGCTGCCGAATCCGCGGGGCAGCTCCGGCCGTGGATTGGAATATGCGCGTAAAGTTAAGGGCGACATAAACGGGAAAGACACCTACGACCTTTTGTCAGGCCTCGATCATCTTTTGGAGCGCGGCATCGCCGATCCGGTGCGCATCGGCGTCACCGGCACCAGCTACGGTGGAAACATGACCTCATGGCTGATCACCCAGGACCAGCGATTCGCCGCCGCGGTGTCGATCGCGACGCACGCCAATCAGGTGAGCCAGCATCTAGTTTCCAACATACCGGATTTCGACGCACTCTTTCTCGCGGATAAATATGACAACCCCAATAGCCGCTATTTCGAACGTAGCGCGATCATGCATGCCAGCAAGGCCATTACGCCCTGCCTCAACATCGGGGGAGCGCTTGATCGATGCACGCCCCCCAGCCAGACCGTAGAGTTCCATAATGCGCTGCGTGAGCACGGCGTCAAATCGGCGCTAGTAATTTATCCGCAGGAGGGGCATGGCGTGCGCGGGTACCCTGCCAGCATAGATTTAGCAGCGCGCATGATCCGCTGGTTTGAGGAACATATACCCGCCCGGAACACCGACCAACCCGTCGCAATAAAAAGGAGAACTGCTAATGCCTGCCGTGAGATGGACATTCTGTGTGCAGACGCCAGCTCGTACCTGCCGCAATGACGCGTCCTCAGTTACCGAAGAAATACATCGCTTGGAGCCTGCTCACGGCATGGCAGCCCATTGCTAACTTGTTCGCGAGCGCAGCACATCTAACCGGATAGGTGTCGAACTATCGAGGAAGATACTTGGAGTGAAGGGCCATGCCGCCTTGAGCAAAGTTTAAGCGTGTCGGAGTTCATCGATGCCGATGGGATGGTTCCAGCCCTGAAGGCGATAAAATCACCTGAGAAAGCTCTTTGATAGGGCTATGCAGATCGATAGGCTTGCGACGTCTGTGGGGCCAGCGACGTAGGCGCAAGCATCATGCACTATACGCGGGTACACCGGAATTTCCGGGATCGACGTCCCGTAGTCCTTTGGTCACCATGCCAGTAGGTTCCCCCTGCGCCGGGCCACACCAAGATGGGCTGCCAGAGGAATTTCGAACTCGGCGCCTTCCGTCACCGATATTGCTGCGCATTGTCGCGAACGGTATTTTTGGGAGAACCGACCCCTAGATCGCGACGCGTGCACCAAACCTGCCTCGACGGTTTCCTACTAAAGGCATCATCTAGATGCTCAGAGCACTTCCTTCAACTGGACGAAAAGGGCCTCACCGACCAGCCGATTAAGTCCACGGCACGCTGGAGTATACCCTCTGTCTCAGTAGAGCTAGATGAAACGGCGATGACATATCCCATTCGGTCCCGGTAGTCACGTTTCCTGACGATTGGCGTCTTGGGTTCAACATACAATTTGACCTCGGCGACACCTGGCAGAGCAGCCGCCCGATCGCCGCCACTGATCCAATCGAGGATGCCATCGCTATCAGGGACCAGGAACCGTACTGCCGCAGTCTGCGAATGCCTTGTGCGCAAATTCCGTCCGTCGCCGATGACAAGCTGGATGTGTTCGGTGACGAGATCGACACCGGAAGCCAACTGAACCAGTTGAGGTATGCCCCCACCAGCAAGACGCGGATTGACTTCAATGACCACTGGGCCATGCTTCGTCCACCGGAATTCAATCTCCGCTGGCCCCCAGCCAAGGCCGAGAGCTCGCAAACAGCTCAGCGAAATTTCGGCGATACGCTCCTGATTGTGAATGGTCAGCGGGGCCGGAAAGGTGAACTGACGATATACGAAATGCGGTAGAGGGCCAAACTCGCCGGTGCTGATCCCAATTACCTCATTTCCCATTGTTTCAGCGGTATAGTAGGAGCCTTGTGCGAATTCTTCGACCAGTATCCGAGGCGAAGATCGCCATACATGCTTCCCGCCCAACAGATAGGTCGTATGTTCGGTCACTTCATCGAAGTTGCGGCACAATCGGACGCCCATGCTGCCGCTGCCTACGGCTGGCTTAACGATCACCGGCAGGCCGATCTCGGCGGCAGCGCTTTCAACCTCCGTAGCGTCCGCCGCTAAGCGATAAGCAGGTACTGGAACGCCGGCTTCTGCGAGAAGCTGACGTTGAGTGAATTTGTCGCAACATTGTTCAATGGATGCGGGGTTCGGTCCCGGCAGTGCGAAATGCCGGCAGAGCTTGCCAACTGTCGCATAGAACGTATCCCCATCGCTGGTAATCCCAGCAATGTCATAGGTCGCACGTAGCCGGGACAATTCGCGGATCAGCGCATCAAGATTATCTGTATCGACACGGATTGCCTCAATACCTTCCTTCGCAAGATAGTCGTACTGAGCTGGATCAGCCGACAGGGCAATTGGATGAAGACCGAGACGCAGGGCCGCTTTGACGTAAAGCGGCCCATTGTTCCTAGAACCTTCAAGCATGATAAGCGCTCTTCGTGCCATTGGCCTTGACTCCAACGTTGCGGGTTGTGCGGCGGTCCGAGCGTTCATCGGCATTTAGCTATTTCAGCCGTGGCTGACGTCAGTCCTTGTGGTGAACCTACCATTGCCTGCGATTTGCGATCGCAAAGATTCTGCAAATTTACTTGAAGGATCTGTTGCGATGTTTGCTTGTGCGCAGTGCGGCTCGAAGCCCCTGCACCATTTTTGAGGATTGTTGCTCAAGAGACGTCTGTACGACCTGTACAGTCCTAAATTTACTCTGAACCAGAATATCATAAAGCCCGCATGATGAGTAATGCGTCAAGGCTATTTCAGTTGTCCATGTGTGAAGCCTTTTGGGGCTGCTTCATCGGTATTTATGGTCTGAACCGTTTCGCTCGACGGAGCACGTTTCCGTTGCCGTTTCGAACTCATTACGATCGCCCTCTTGTTTGGCTGCACTACTATCCCCCTTGCATTGCGGCAAAGGCTTAGAGGCCGTTTTGAAAATCGGCTTACTGGGGTTTCGTCTGAGGCTGGGTTATGATTCAAGCTGTGGATGTGGACAAAGCGAAGCCGTGGCCGGATGGCCCAGA
>NZ_JAMYNW010000049.1:0-8299 GCF_040319365.1 Mesorhizobium sp. M0923
CCGCGAAGCTGACCGGCTGAACAAGGCATACAATGGAAAATTTCGCATACTGAAGGGCATCGAGGCGGACATCCTGGCGGATGGCTCGCTCGATTACCCGAATCATATCTTGGAGCAGTTCGATTTCGTCGTCGCGAGCGTGCACAGCCGCTTCAAGTTGCCCAAGAAGGAACAGACGGAGCGTATCATTGAGGCGATCGGAAATCCTCGGACGACAATCCTCGGGCACATGACCGGTCGCCAGCTGTTGCGCCGGCCCGGTTATGATCTCGACGTCGACAAAGTCCTCAAAGCGTGTGCAAAACACGGCGTCGCTGTCGAAATCAACGCACATCCTTGGCGACTCGACCTCGACTGGCGCTGGCATCAAAAGGCACTCGATCAGGGCTGCATCTTCAGCATCAATCCGGACGCTCACTCGATCCGCGAGCTCGACCACATGCATTGGGGGGTCGAGATGGCGCGCAAGGGCGGTGTCCCTGCGAAGCGGGTCCTGAACGCGATGCGTTTGACGGCCCTCCTTGCGCATCTCGCACGGCGCAGGCAAACGTCCTAACCTGCTTGTGCGCCCGGCCTATCAGCGCAGGAGTCCGTCATTCTCAAAATCTTCCCAGCCGCGCAAACTGGAGTGCGAGTTCTCATCGGGGCCATAGCCAACTGAAGCTGCAGTTCCGCGGCCGCTTCTTTGAGCACGTTTCATAGCGGCCTTCCCCGCGGCTCGCCGCCTATTCTCTGCAGCTGTCGCTGCGTCCTGTTCGCGCCAGACCGTAACCAGGTCGCGGTCAAGCACATCCTCCACGTGCTGCGGGTCGAACACGTGAAAGGTGATGTTCCTTGCCCGCCCGCGGAGTTTCACCGTTTTCGTCCCGGCGCTCTGCAAGCGACCATCTTTCAGCCAGCGGTGCCGTTCGGCCGTCGAGATCGTCAGAATGTCCTCGATTTCACGGGGGATTACGGGCAGGTCTTCGATATTCTGCAGTGCATTGGATACGATCCCGAATACCACCTGCACATCATTCTCGGTGCCCTCAGACAGGCGCAGGGTAAGCACGCGGGACTCGATATGGAGCAGTTTCCTGAACTCCGTTGGAAGGCGGGCGCGTATTTCAAGGAAAATACCCCTCGCTCTGACGGACGATCCAAGCGTTGCAGCCGGGGTTAAAGGCCACTCTCCAATCAGTTTCGCTGTTGCATTGATTTTTCGGCGTGTGGACATGCCCCTTTATATAGGTCACCGATTGTCGGCAGCGATGAGCCGATCGCAAAGCCAGCAGAGTTCTAATCCGCCAGCGGTCTGAACCATGATGCCCAAAGGCGCAACCACGATTGTTAGCGGGGCCGCTGATTGTCGTCGCCTTGCGCTTACCGACAATTGTGCTTCACCCGTTCCGGGCTTCCTTGTGGGTGCCGGGACCAACATGTGATCTCCATAATGCGTAAGAGCCGGAGGCCCATCGCCGGCGACAAGCGATCATTGCAGAGAAAGGTTACGATCGATCGGATGCCCGCGGCCTTCACCCGAAATGTTGCTGGGCGCCTCCTTCGACAGCGCGCCCATGCGAGACGTCCTGGCCGGGCGCGCCGCCTGTTGAGAGCGACGATCGCGAATGCGCGAACGGCTGGACGGCAGGTGAAGCGGGGTCGCGATAGGCGCATATCGGACTTGCTAGCCGTCGAACTCCGGCTTATCCGTTCGTCCGCCCATTATCCGGCTGGACAGCGCCGCGCCCTTGGGCTGTTCAAAGTGCGCTTGCATCTTCCCTACGCCGACAAGCGTGGCCGTTGTATCGCCGTAGTGTCAACCCGCTGAAGTCCGGCGGTGCTTTCTCAGCCGAGTGATCGCCGACTTGTCGACCGTGATCACCCCGCCGCAGTCAATCCGCACAGTGAGTTTGTTTGCTCCGCGATCGATGCGGGTGACGTCCCCAACAAGAACCACTCGGTCTCCGGCCCGGACTTTTGGGTGGCGGATCAATCGTATAAGGATGGTCATACGAGGGAATGCTCACCCTGGCGCGCCCGCTGGGGAGAATCGTGATGACGGTACCTGCTAGTGAAACCTCATCGCCAACCTCAAATTCGCGAGGCATGTTAACGTGCAGCATGGTCTTCCTCCCGATGCTTTCCCTAATTGACGCTTTGCTAAATTAATGCCCGGCCAACCAGGTTGGTTGTTTGCAATCGACTTCGTACGGTTCCGCACAGTTCCAAGCTGGTATGCACTCCCAGTTGGCCTCGGATCGGTATTGTGTGCGTCAAATTCTGCAGAAATGGTTTGACAGTCAGCGATGACCTTGGCGCGCCCCGTCCAGCCACGTGTTAGCGGAGCGGCGGACTTCCTCTCGGTCCGGCGATGGCCACAAACGAGGAGCGTGGAGCTGAAATCGATCTTTCGCCTTCAGGTACGTCGTTCCGGTAAATTCGAAGAATGCCGACGCCGGAAGCAGGTATCGAGCGCGCTTTGATGCTACGGCAACGCCTACAAGCAATTTTCGCTATGTTCCCTTGGCGGCAATGATCGATGGGCATCCTCGATCGTTGCCGTCCGCCGCCGCTCCTATTCAGTTCCAAGCCGCGGAGCTCGCTCGTCGACATCGGAGCCGGTGTTAACCAGCTTCCGCGCCGATCCCTCACTTCAAGATCGCTACGTTCCCACCGATCACCGCTTGGCGCTGTCGCTGTCCGCTTCGGCCCGCGCAAGGAACTGCTCGGTCGTTGAGGCAAGATGGGTTTTCAGCCAATCCGCCATCGCGACTTCCTCTCGCAGGTTCTCTTCGCAAGCCCGAAGAACCTCGGTTTCGCCGAGCGATCGAGCAGCGGCAATCAGGATCGTGTAGGAGGCGATTTCCATGTGCTCGAACGTGTAGCTCGCCAGCGATCCTTTCATCACCTCGTCTCCAGCGAAGACGCCGCTCAGCGATTGCGCCATCGCCGTCAGCTTGCCGCCAGCATCCTTCATCGTGGATGAACCCTCGTCCATCTGATCGAGACAAGTCTTCAGCCGGGCAGCCTGCTGCTTAGTCTCGTCGAGGTGCTGTCGGATTCGGTCGCTCAGTTCGGGATAATTCTCGATACGACTCAACTGCCCGTTCAACATCGTCTCTGCCTGCTCTTCCATGGCATGAGCGTCTCTAAGCCATTGGACAAACCATTCCCGACTTTCTGACATTTCGAATCTCCTTTGCTACTCAAGGAAAAACTTTCGGAAGAAGACATTGTTCCGGAGCAAAGCCCGCCGAACGGCCCTTGACAGTCCCAGAGGATCAGCGACGTAGCGGATCTCAATTCACCTCACGAAGATCCTCAGCAATGCGGGTGAAGGCCAAGATGGCGGAAGATCGGCGCAAGGAAAACGGGCCATGGACGCGAGACGCGCCGATCAACCACACCTGCTCGCCGCTGCGCGTTCCATTACAAGGTCCAACTGGCACTGGCCCGCCTCCTCGCCATCCCACGCGGCGACGTATTGAAGCGCCCCGCATGGCATACCGCGACCGCCGTCTGTCGTCCCGGGCAAGTAAGAACGGCAAGCAGATGAAACTCCCAGCGCTCGGCGAAGCTGAAGCGGTTTCTTGAGGAGGCGCTGATCGCGGCCGCTGGCGCTCCGCATTGAGCCTCGTGCCTCACCGCACCATCACGTTCGCAAGGAACGCGACGGCCTCTCCGCTCGTTGATTGCTTTTCGAATCGAGCCGCCGTCATGCCCTCCATATCGATACGCAAAACGGAATACGATCCCGACAGAAGAATCCTCTCGGTCTGGTTCGTGGCCAGCGGTAAGCGGTGCGAGTTTGAGGGGGTACCGCCGGAAACTTTTGCCGCTTTCCGGGCGGCATTCGCCAAGGGCCGCTATTTCAACGACCATATCCGCAACAATTTCCGCTACCATCTGGTTGCGACCCATAGCGACCCGGGATGACCTGACCTGCCGGTGTCTCAATCGTCCTGTCGCTCCAACCGGCGGTTGGTGGACGCGTCGCCGCTGTTGCCCTAAGTTCGCTTTCGGTCCGCGCGCACCTCGCAAAGCCCACCCCCGAAGTCCCTGCCTGGTGCAAAGGCGCTTGATCGGTCCCGCCGCCCTGGCAGTGTGCGGCGGGATTTTTTGCGCTCCAGGTGGAACACCGGGGTGCGGGCAAGGTTCGGTGCACGCAGTACATCCTCCATACGATATTGCTGCACGATCGGCTGACTCCGATCCGGCCCGCGTCTCCTCAATCCAGAGACGCGGGCTTTTGGCGAATGTCTGTGGATCAGCGCGCCATCAGGTCTGTTCAGCGCTAGAGTAGAGGCGATCGCGTATCTATCTGACCGAAAGCAAACAGAAGCGAGGCGTGCCCCACTGAAAGCACAAGCAAGCGCAAAGGTTCATAGACTGATGCTCGGCTGGCGGCAACTTGCTCGCCAGCCGAGTTGAGTTCACGCGGTGGTCGGGGGAGACTGGCCAGCCACACGCTGGTGATTCCAACCTGTGCCGATGTGCCAATCAGCAACCTTCGTCCGTCTTTTTCACCTGGCCTGGCGCGGCGGTGTTGGCGGTCGTGTCCTGCTGACCTGCCGCAGCCTGCTGAGCGCTGCCAGTCTGCTGGCCGGGCGCGCAGTCTCTGGCCGAGTTCGGATTTGTGGTGCCGCTGGTGGTGGTCGTGTCGGTGCCCTGATCGCCGGACATGTTGGTCCCGCTGCTCGTCGTGCCGGTGCCCTGACCCGTCGTACTGGGCATGGAACGGCCTAGGCGATGATGGACGTTGAGGTCGGCTTGCGCGTGAGCTGAAAACGGACATTCCTATGGGTCGCAGAACGCCCGACGGGCGACCCCTAGCTGACATTTGCCTTAGATATTTTCCGGCGTGACTATTTCGAAAGGAATTGATCGCTGAAGGGTGGCGAACGGTGCTTGTGGTCCAATGACATCAATCATGGTTTGGACAAGAAGGGCCGAGGTTGCGTCGAGCGGATGACAGAGAGCTGCAGTGATCAACCCTTCAGACAGTCCCTTTCGGGTTTCGGGTCCAATATCACGGCAAACCAGCTTGATCCCCGAACGCTTCTCGAGAGTTGCCTCCCTTAGCGCACGGAGGACGCCGGTTATTCCGCCGCCGACGATCAGAATGCCCACAAGGTCGTCAGTCGCCTTCAGCAACTCGGCCACCATGCGGTACGCCTCACTCGATTCCTCATGGGTCGGACGACTTTCCTCCACTATCAGCCGCGGAGCATGCTCGCGCAAATAGGACCGGAAGCTGGCGTCTGCGACATCCTGGCATTGATACCGGTGGTTCCCTATGAACACCGCGATGCGACCAGGGCCATGTGTGGTCTGGGTGATCAGGAAGGCTGCGGTGCGCCCCAGCTTCCAGTTGTCTGTGCCTACATACGCCGCCCGTTCCGGCGCTGATTGGTCGGTAATGTAAGAGATGACGGGTTTCCCGATCTCCTTCAGAGAACGGATGGCCTGGCCAATGATCGGATGATCTGCGGCGACTACAGCGACAGCGTCGCACGACTCGCCGAGCGCGACGAGGCGGCTCGAGATAGTCTCCGGTGTAAGCAGATCCACAAAGTCGATAACCGGCTCGATCACCTCGTCCCGGCGATCGCGACAGGCGGCAACGATTTTCTTGCCGAACAGCTGGTAGAGATCGCGAGTGGACTGCTGCAGCAGGAACCCCAATCGGTATTGTGGCGATAGCTGACGGGCCCGGTTGTCAAGCGCACCGATGCCGTAAAATCCTATTTCCGCCGCAGCGCTTTGAACGCGTTGAACAGTTTTCGGGCGCACGGAAACGGTCCCATTCAGAATTCTGTTTACGGTCGCTGCGGATACGCCTGCGGCGATAGCGAGATCGCGAATTGTCGGCCGAGTCATGAACCTCACCTTCGTTTGTATCATGATGATTGAGCTTAAATGATACAAATATCATTTTGATATTATTTTCGACTACTACAAATATCAACCCTCCGATATGAAATGTGCCAGCTAGGGTGTGATCGGATGATGGCTCCCGGCGGCTAGATCCACGCTCAAGCCTGATCCGGGCACGGAGGTGCTGTTACGATGGATGACCTTCAGTATGGGACACGCGACAAGCGCGGCAATTGGGCGCCGCACCGCCGCGCCGAACCGGCGCCGTTGTGGCATCGTCCGTTCAATGCAAGAAAGGTCATCGCCTGGCTCCCTGAATTTTTTTGGCCGTGGAATGCTTTCCACATCGCCACATCGCTCCTCTGGGTGAATTTTCTCATCCCGAACTGGCAGAGCCTGGCAAGCTTGTCGCTGCTCAACTATTTTTGGCTTTACGGTCTGAACGCCGCCGGCATTTTCCTGTTTTATGGCTTCTTCGAACTGCGCTTCTACGTTCATCGTCGGCAGGGCACGCGCTTCAAATACAATGCCAAATTTCCGTCTGATGTGCCGTCCGACGTTTTCTGGTTCCAGCGCCAGAACCTAGACAATTTCCTGCGGTCCTTCTTTGTCACCATCCCGCTGTGGACGGTGGTCGAGATCGTGATGCTGTGGGTCTACGCCAACAGCTGGGCGGTCTGGCTGCCCTGGACGACCAATTGGCTCTACTTGTCTTTCTTGGTGCTGCTCGCGCCGTTTGTTCACGAGGTTTATTTCTTTCTGCTGCACCGCGCGATCCACTGGCCACCTGTCTATAAGTGGGTCCATTCGGTTCACCACAATTCGATCAATCCCAGCCCATGGTCGTCTCTTTCCATGCACCCCGTGGAAGGCTTCCTGTATCACGCCGAGGCGTGGCTGCACCTGCTGATCCCATCCAACCCGGTCTGCGCCTATTTCACGCTGCACGGCGCCGGCTTTGGCGCGGTCAACGGTCATCTTGGCTTCGAAACGTTTGAACTGACCGACAAGTTGAATCTCGATAGCCATTCTTATGTGCATTACCTGCACCACAAGTACTTCGAGGTGAACTACGGCGGAGACGGTCTCGTGCCGCTCGATAAGCTGTTCGGTACCTGGCACGACGGTAGCAAGGAGGCCGACGACGCGATGAAGGCGCGCTTCCTCAAAAAGAAGGAGAAGCTACGCGCCAAACAGCAAGCCCGTGGCGCAGGCTCGGGTATGCCGGCGGAGTGACGGAGAGGCATCAGCGCCTATGAGGAGAGGGCGCGGGGCAGCAGAACTTAATTGAACACCTGCAGGGCGGGTGAAACCTGGGAGGACTACTGTGAAGCTTTTAAAGACACTCATATCGGCAACGGTTTTGACTGCATTCAGCACCGGGGTGACACTTGCCGCCAACATCTTCGTGATCGGCGGCAAACCGGACGATCCGTTTTGGTCGATCGTCAAGCGGGGTGCCGAAGACGCCGGCAAGGTGGTCGAGGCCCAGGGCGGTAAGGTCACCTGGCTCGGTCCCCAGAACTATGACAATCTGGGTGTGGACGCTGCCGAGCTGATCCGGCAGGCAATCGACCAGAAAGCCGATGCCATTGTCGGTCCGGACTGGGTGCCAGAAGCAATGGATCCTGCGTTCAAGGCCGTCAAGGATGCCGGCATTCCGCTGGTCATCTACAATGCTGGCGGGTTGAAGGCGGCCGATCGCCTCGGCGCGCTGAACTACGTCGGCTCTGACGACTACAAGGGTGGCGTCGCGGGCGGCGAGTACCTGGCCAAAGCCGGCAGCAAGAAAGGCGTCTGCATTAACACCCTGCCCGGCGCCGCCAATATTGAGGCCTTCTGCGGCGGCTTCAAAGAGGGGATGAAGAATGGCGGCGGCGAGGCCGACGTGTTGCCCTTGCCCGCCACGTCGTTCGGTTCAGCTACAGCTGTTGCGCAGGCTGTGAAGGCCTATTTGCTGCAGCACTCGGACGTGACCGCCGTGTTCACCATCGGTAACGTTGACGCCAACTCCGCCATGAACGGCCTCACCCAGGCCGGAAAAAGTGATAAGGTTCATCTCTGCGGCATCAACTTCGACGAGACCATCCTGAACAACATCAAGGATGGGAAACAGGCCTGCGCGATTGATCAGCAAGGCTACCTGCAGGGCTACCTCGCCGTGGCGATCCTCAACGGCAATGTAAACTACGGCCTCACCGTGCCCACTCGTGAGATCCTGACTGGACCCGGCATCATCGACAAGGCTTCCGTAGATGCTACCATCGCTGGTGTGAAAGCCGGGACGCGATAGCCCTTTATTCCGTGCCGCCCTCGCATGGAGCGGGGGCGGCCATCCGCCGGCCTGATGGGCGCAGATCATGCCAAGATAGTCGCCGAGGAGCTTCCAGGCGCAAAGCTCCAATTGATCTGCGACATGGATCAGCAGCGCGCTCGCCTG
>NZ_JAMYNW010000050.1:0-6633 GCF_040319365.1 Mesorhizobium sp. M0923
AAGGGCGTGGGCCGGTGGCACCCCAAGGTGGCGTGACATCCGATCCGAACGTCTGCACCACGCTGGTATGCGAGACGGTGTCTCTGGCATTCTGCATCCAGGGGCAAGGGCGTGGGCCGGTGGCACCGCAAACAGCGTACACCTTATATTTCACGTGTCCTGGTCCCTACACAGCTCCTCAAGTGTGCGGTTACACTACACCCCCGGTGTGCGATCCGACGCCCCCGACGATAAGTGGCTGCTGGCAGCGAAGACGATAAATTGAATGCACCGAGCTTAAACAATGTCCTCAATCGGTGTGTCGGTGCCAATAGACATTGATAATGCGGCCCGAGAATTGCTTCGGATCGGTCTGCTCGGGCCGCAGGCAATAATTGAAAGGAACCTAACAGTAGTAGACGTATCTAGGCGTAACCGTAACCTTCGCATTACGCAAAAAGATGGACCGAACTTTTTCCTTAAGCAGACGATGGGGCGGTCGCAAGAAGACGTCCTCTATATAGTTCGTGAAGCCAATTTTTACCGCTTTGTCGAGAGTCTCGACGGAGATTCTGGGATTTCAGCGTTATTCCCGCGCTTGGAGTACATCAATATCGCGGATGGCCTCCTAATTACTGAACTCGTCGATAATGCAGAAACGCTTGGAAGTTATATATCCGGCAATAGCGAGACGATTGAAGAGGCCTTGTTTCTTTTGGGAGAGAAACTCCGGCTGATTTACAGTTCATTCGAAGCGGTAACGTCAACTCATGAAGACAACAACGTTAGAGGGCTCGGCCGTCAACTGCCGTGGATCATGCATGTCCACGAGCCAAGCCCGGAGATCATGTCTACCCTTAGTCCTTCTAACCATGAGGTACTCCGGATTATTCAGGGAGACGGTGATCTATGTATGTCAATCGGGCATGCCAGAACGCTGTGGAGGCCTGAGACAATCATCAGTTCTGACATGAAGCTCGACAATGTTCTGATAACTCGGACTCCCGGCGGATCACACGGTGTCGTATTCGTTGACTGGGAACTCGTTCAAGTTGGAGACGCATGTTGGGATTTATCGGGAATTGTACAGGACCTAATAATATTCTGGATCAACTCTATGCAGCACATGGGTGACGTGGCATCGATGATTTCGACAAATGCGTTTAAGCTAGAGCAGATGCAGCGGTGGATTCGCTCTTTGTGGACGGGGTACTGCTCGTCTGCCGATTTTCCGCCGGGATACGGCGCAGCGGCATTGACTCGTCTGGTCCACTTCACCGCAGTGAGATTGATACAATCGGCCTACGAACGACAGCATACCGCGGTCAGCATGTCGTCCGCGGCGGTTTTAGCCCTGCAGGTAAGCAAGAACATGTTTGCTAATCCAGAGGATGCGCAGGTTCGCCTGCTTGGCCTCTATAATTGGCTTTAGCGGAGATGGCAGACTTCGTGGCTGACGTTACCGAAATTGTTAATTCCGTCTTGGTGACCTCGTCCACAAGCTATTCGCTTGATGGACAGCTGCGAACCTCCGAATCATCAGGACAGAGGGATGCCGCAGGCCTTACAGCGCACATAGCGCGAGATATCTATTGGAATTTTTACTCAAGGCAACTCGCTATCCAACCCGAGCCCGAGCCGGTCTTATCAGATCGCCAATTTGTAGAGGCGCTTTCTCAGGCAAACAGCGGCGTCGGAACATGGGAGCCAGGTTGGAAAATTGTGCAGGTCGCTACGGGAGAAAGGTTTGCGGTATCGAACGGATCCATCCTCTTTTGGGTTTACCGGACAGGGCTGCAAAGTGACACCGATGACCCTGATCTAGATGACCCCTGCCGTGTATGGATCACGAAGGAGAAGCGATATCTCGTGCCAGGGTTTTATTACTTTGTTGGGAATAGCAGTCAAATACGTCGAGATTCCGCTATTCGGAGGATCGTCAGGATCTATTGGAATCTTCATAGTTCCGGCGCAATCTCATGGGTGAGCAAGATCTCCGAAAGCTTCAACAAGGCTGGGATTCCATTTGAGGCAAAGATACTCTCAGACAGCAGAAATTTTAGGCGAGCAGATTCCGCTGTCATTTATATAAATCCTGATGATATTGGACACGTGGCACGGCTGGTGCGAACGATAGCTCAAGACATAGAAGCCTTCGTTCGACCGGAATCTCCAATGTTTACGTTCAAACTTTGTCCGGGCGTAGGTCTGGCGGAGGACCCAGGGGGCGGCGTTAGCTTCGGTCAGTCCCGCTGTAGCGTGGTGGCGGGTGGTTTGGTAAGCGCTTTCAACAAGCAGATCATAGGTATTGGGGCCGTGAGAGACGAAATCACCAGATCATTCGTTGCCGCAGGAATAAGACCGGATGCACCTTATCTGAATCCTGCATCCGCGTTATCGTTGGGGCATATTTAGTAGGTTGTCGGAAGCATGCCCAAAATGACCCTTGATGGAGATGGCGTACGAAGCGCGATCCCGATAGCTATGGCACAAATTGCCGACGCTCTATGCGAGCGGGCTGTATGGAACGAAGCGAGAGACCAATGTAATTGGATGGGGAGTGTCATCTCAGCAGAGCAGCATTCACTATCGGTCACTGCAATCGGGCCTGATCTATACGCGGGCTCAGCAGGAATTGCGCTCGCCTTGGGCGAATGCGCATCAGTGACAGGGTCGGATAGTCAGCGACTCACAGCAATAGGCGGCCTCAATCGGTCATGCGCCAGGTTTGATGAATCGCCGCAGGCCTCAATCGGACTTTACGGTGGCGCGGTGGGAGTCGGGTTCGCTGCAAGGCGCCTGTCCAAGCTGGGAATTATTTCAAATCAGGATGGACTGCTTTTGCGAACGTACGAACGAATTGAGGCTGGACTAAAGCAAAGGTATTTACTCGATATCACTGGAGGAATAGCTGGCACCCTACTGTTCCTTGTCACGGAATGGAAGGATGAGCCAAGTAGCATTGTATCTTCTCTAATTGAGAGATGCGCGGAAGCATTATGTGACGCGGCGTTGTGGACAGAAGACAAATGTGCTTGGTCGGCGCGAGACGCAACAGGGCTCGAATTTATGAAGCCCCTTGGCGGATATTCCCACGGTGCAGCTGGGATCGCCGGAGCGTTGCTAAATGCATATGCGGTGACAGGATCGCAAAGGCTCCTTGACACGGCGAGGGGCGCACTGGCCTACGATGATAGCTTATTCGTGGAATCTGAGCAAAACTGGCGAGATGCTCGATTTGATGGAGGCGGCCCAGATGTTGGCCAAGGAGCGTTTCCAGTGGCTTGGTGTCACGGCGCAGGGGGAATAGCGCTGTCGCGCGTGACGGCCGCCCGAGTTGATCATATTCGCGCAGATAGATATCTCAGGGCCGCAGATATTGCCTATCGCACAACTAAGAGTTTTTTGGATAGAATCCTGTCCTTAGACAGGTACGACTGTACATTGTGTCATGGAATTGCGGGGCTTGCAGACATCCTATTCATATGTGGCCCAGCTCTCCAGGGACGAGCGTATGATGGCAGGGACGTCCAAGAATATATCGATAAACGGCTGAGCAGTGGTGTGCGGCTACCTTCAGGTCTCCCCAGTGGTCGATATCATCCATCATTGTTTCTCGGAGAGGCAGGGATTGCGATTCAGGTGCTACGCCTTGGGAGGAACGGCGAAACCCCATCGGTTCTTGATATATGCGCGGCTTAGGGCAGAAGTCGTGGGAAGATTACCAAAATAGATCTAACGCGAGGTGAAGCGGCTCTCCTCGCTAACGAAGGACCAGTAGGAAGTTGAGGCGTACAACCTCAAGGATATTGAGACAGACTGGGATATCTACGGACGGAAGACGGGGAACTGGTCGCGAGCTCCTGCCATGCTTGCCCGAAATGACAACCACGGTGGCGCGGCGAGAAGGGCAAATCGGCGAAAGATTTGGGATTACGGTGACAGTGCACTAATTTCATTTCGCCTGCCTCGTTTTCCGGGTTTCTCGGTTTTGCCGATTTGCCCGCCATACTCTCGGCCCACGGGTGCATCGAAAACCGCGACGTCGGCGACACGGCAATATTCGATGAGAGTTCTTGTCGAACGCATAGTCTTCGGACGTGAAAACACTTTGGCTCGCCCGTACGGTACTGGGGGATGCGGCAGACCGGGAACGCCGGCAAGGTGCACCATGCGACCGGGGGCGACGGTAAAAAGTGCACTCACCGTAATTCTGATCTATACTCCGGACACCGGCCCGACCGCCTACGGCAAGGCGAAGGGCGGATGAAGTGCTTGATAGAGTTCTCTTTTTAGTCATGGGGCGATGTTAAGATGTTAGCCTCCGACCTGACGAAATTTATCGAGCAGGATCATCTGGCTCTGGATGCCTTCGTAAAGGGCGATCCTGAGCCCTTGAAAAACCTCTACTCGCGACAGGACGACGTCATTATTGCCAATCCCTTTGGCCCGCCGGCGAAGGGATGGAGAAAGGCCGCTGAGACTATGGAACGGGCCGCCACCAATTACCGGCACGGCAAGGCCGTCGGCTTTGAGCGCATCTCGGAGTATGCGACAGCCGATTTGGGATACATAATCGAGGTCGAGCGGTTCCAATCCAAGGTCGGGGGTGGCAACAAACTGGTGCCGATTGCGCTTCGCGTCACCACCATATTCCGGCGCGAGGAAGGCGCGTGGAGGATCGTCCTTCGTCATGCCGATCCGATAAGCTCGGCACGCTCGCCGACGTCCATTGTCGGGGAGTAGAAGGGTTGCCGAAGAGGTAGGAACTACGGTGACAGTGCACTATTTCTTTTCGCCGCCTGCCTTGTTTTCCGATGCTCACGGCTTTGCCGGTTTCCTCGGCGATGCTCTCGGCACCGCGGGTGCATCGAAAACCGCGACATCGGCGACGCGGCAATAGTCGATGAGCAGTTCTTGTGGAACACATGGTCTTCGGACGTGAAAACACTTTGGCTCGCCCGGACGGTGCTGGGTAATACGGCAGACCGGGAACGCGGGCGAGGTGCACCATGCGGCGGGGGCGACATGGTAAAAAGTGCACCGTTGCCGTAGTTCCTTCCGTAATTTTCTTTAATTCCCTATCACCGGATTCTTGTTGAAAAGTGCACTGTCTCCCGTACTTGTTAAGAGAGATCACAATTTCAGGTGTTATGGATGTTTGACTGCCTTTAAAATATTTGTAAAACTGGAGGAACACATGTAAAAAGGGAGGGATTATGTTAGACGAGAATGTCGCTAAAATTGTTTTCGCGATCGGGAAGAACGGCCCTGGAGGTATAGTTCCACTCGGCACGGGATTTGCAATTGGAAAAAATATTCTGGCCACTGCTGCTCATGTTGTTGGAGTGGAGGCCGTGGACTTGGTAGCTGTTGTTTCTGTTCAGACGTTATATAATTATCAAGATACTACGATTAATCAAGTTCACAACTTTCCCGTTTCTGTTAAGGAGCACGACGCCATTCGAGATATATCAATTTTAGAAGCGAATAGTAATGTGCTTCCATTTGTCGACAAGTTAGTTGGAACAGACTCTGTAAGTGCAAGTTCATCGGTTATAAGTCTCGGATTTCCACATTTGAATTTTGGACGTCTAGTATTAACTGCCCACCAATCGAACATCGGAGCAAGGGTTATACTCGGCGCTGGCGGCATAAAAACCAAGCACGCAATTCTGAACACTCAGACGCGCCCGGGGCAATCTGGTGGGCCCGTATTCCGGGCCGGCACGCTTGATATCATCGCAATGATAATGGGAAGCTATGTGCCAGGGATGGCCCAAGGATCTATATCGCTTGGCGGGATCGATCCTCAAACGCTCCATCAGACAACTCATGCAATTTCGTCTGAGTATATTCTGGACATGATTAAATGACGAGCTTCGACGATATTGACAGCAATCCATCGTGGATTTCGAGCCTGAAGGCATATCAGGCAGAGCCGATTCTTAAGATGGAATCTGAAGGGTCGGACCTTGAGGAGATCGCTTTGCGACTTCTTTCGAAGACCGGATCAGAAAACACAGCACCTTTTGGGACGGGCGACGCACCAAAGAATTACTACGAGGCTTTGAAGGCCGAATTTAAAGAGTTTATGTGTGGCGGAGATCGATACGAAACGCTCCGTAAAGAGATCGCCAAGCAATGGGACAAGGGGAAATTGCATGTGATGATGACCATCTCTGCTGCCATCGCGACCTATCTCGGGCTAGGGCCAGCAATTGTTCTCCCAATAGTGGCAATCCTTCTTACGGTCGTCGCCAAGATGGGAAGAAATGCATGGTGTTCTGCGAATGGGGCAGCTGCCTAAGCGCACCAATCACATTGCCGTTACCTAAACGACTGGTTTGTTACGAAAATGGCTGGGGAACCTGGATTCGAACCAGGACTAACGGAGTCAGAGTCCGTGGGTCTACCGTTAACCTATTCCCCAGCAGGCGCGGTTGGAGAAAACCGCGTGGGCAGGGCGACGATGTCGCCGCGCGTGCCTTGTAGCCGCCGCCGGAAAATAGTCAACCCTGCGCTAGCATTTCAGTCGGCGCGATTGCTTCGTAAGCGCCAAGCTGACCCCATCTGGCGCGGCTTGAGGTGATGAGCGAGACATACTGACACTGAAGCAAGGAGCCGAGGAGCTTGCAGTGTCAATTTCTATGT
>NZ_JAMYNW010000051.1:0-3228 GCF_040319365.1 Mesorhizobium sp. M0923
ACATAGAAATTGACACTGCAAGCTCCTCGGCTCCTTGCTTCAGTGTCAGTATGTCTCGCTCATCACCTCAAGCCGCGCCAGATGGGGTCAGCTTGGCGCTTACCAAGCCTTCATCGGTCAGGATCAATGACTTCGATTTGTTGATTGGGTGCCGATCATATCCTTCTTGTGAAGCCGATCCGTCGTTGCCCAGTCGAAACCCTCCCAGGCGCAACACTCGTTATGCAGAGTCAGCCATAACAGCGCCAAAACTGCATCGTCGATCCTGTCCTCATGGATCTCCATGAACCGACATTACCACGCGAGGCGCCCAAAATCCCGCGGCCCTGCTCGGATAGATACGATGAAGCGGCCGCGCTCGAGTCTTTTTGTTAACAGGCATGCTCCTTGGCCATCATGCCAGATCACCTTCAACAAATTTCCGCGTTTCCCCCTGAAGCAAAACAGGTTGCCCGCAAGGGGAATATGTTTGAGGACCTCCTGCATCCGTAGCGCCAGTGGTGGAAAGCCACATCTCATGTCGGTGTAGCCTGTGGCTAACCACACACGCACGGCTTCTGTCGGGATCATTGCAGCATTTCCAGCCCCTGCAAGATCCGCAGCAGGACACTGACGTCGACAGTGCGGTCGACGATCACACGCCGACCGTTGGCCCCGACGATTTCCATCCGGCCACCGGTAGACACCGCTTCGCTGATCGTAGCTGGTACTTCAGAGTGCGATCGCTCAGGAGACGGCTCTTCCGGCTCTACATCGTGCAGGCCAGAACCGACAACCCCTATGAATAAAGGCGACCGGTGAGGTCTCGGGCGACGACTTGGATCGGCCCAATCGCCCTTGCCCGGCTTCTTTCATCCAGATGAACAAGTGGTTCGCGTTCATGTCGTGACGCCGCGCCACAACCGACACCGGATCACCGGGCTCCTGCACCTCACGCAGGATCGCCAGCTTCTGCTCGACCGTCCAGGATCGGCGCGTTCGCTGTCGGCCGGCACCCGGCGGCGGCGGAGCCGCGGACGTGCTCGCTTCCACCGTCGACGGCTGCTCCATAGCCAGATACTTCATTCGCCAAGTGTCCACTTAAATCTAAGCGGCCCCTAACGTCTTAAGGTAGGTGTCAGTAGGCGGCCTTCGTTGTATGCACCGCACCTTCACGTGGTCATCAATTATTCCCAGCTCGAACCTTTGGTCGCCGGGCGCGCCATGGTCTGGCTTCCTCCAAATCGCGAGCAACACGTACCAGTGTGGCCTCGCCTCCAAAGCGGCCGACGATCTGAATACCGATCGGCAGCCCGCTCGCGCTTTGTGCCAACGGCAAGGACACCGAAGGTTGTCCCGTCACATTGAATATTTCCGTGTACTGACAACTCGCCGTAGACGCTTCCACGTATCCCTCGGCAGAGACTGTCGGGTCGGTTGCAGAATAGATGCCGCCGTGCGGCACGGCCACCATTGGCATTGTCGGGGTCAGCAAAATGTCGAAGGCATGGATCGCCTCGCCCACCCGGAAACGCATTCTCCGAAGGGCCTCTTGTAAGTCCGCCGCTCGGGAAAGAGGCAAATCGCGGCTAAACTCATAGCGTTTTAGATTGACCGACTCCAAGGTCTCTGCGCTGAGAACGCGTCCCATGGCCCGAGCCGCTTCTTCGAGCATAATCGCGCTCGTCGGAGCGAGATATATTCTGCGGTACTCGCTGGGCTCATATGGCGGGGCGATGTCTTGTATCGAGTGTCCCATCTCCTGCAGAAGCGTTGCCGTCGCCTCGATAGCGCGCAGCACTTCCGGATCCAGATTCACGGCGCCCCAACTCGTTCTCGCGACTCCTACCCGCAAACGACCGGTGGGCTGCGAGAGTTCTGCCAGATAGGGACGGTCCGGTTGGACGATGATAAATGGATCGCCAGGATGAGGACCGGAAAAGACGTCCAGCGCGGCGGCCATGTCGCGGATAGTTCGACACAGAACAAATGTGCGGTTTTTGCCGTGATTTTCGTCTTGACTGTTTGGGCCGCCGGAGACACGTCCTCGGGACGGATTCAGTCCGACAAGACCGCACCAAGACGCGGGGATGCGAATTGACCCACCGCCATCGCCGCCATGAGCAATAGGAGTGATGCCGGCGGCCACTGCCGCTGCCGCCCCCCCGGAGGAACCTCCGGCGGAGCGTTCCAAATCCCATGGATTACGGGTGATGCCATTGAGAATGGATTCGGTCATTAGGGTAGAACCAAGCTCCGATGTTGTTGTCCTTCCTATCGTCCGAAGCCCGGCCTCTCGAGCGCGCCGAAAAAAATAACTTTCGATATCGGGGCGGAAGCCTTTGAATAGACGGCTTCCTCTTTCTTGTAGGCGGCCAGCTTCGGAAGCTCCTACATCCTTGCGAAGGAAAGGCACGCCGTGGAAAATCCCTGCGTCCGCGCCGGCAACGGTCTCGGCATCTTCATAGAGTTCGATCACAGCATTGATGCGCGGATTTACGACGTCGTGGGCTTGGCGGGCCAAACGCGTTAGCTCCACAGCAGTCATTTCGCCAGCGCTCACGAGGGAGGCCAAACCGGTCGCATCGTACTCTACGTATTCGCTTAGATTCATCTTAGCTATCCCTTCACACCTGGTGTCAGTGACAGAGGGTATTGCACGCGCAGCGGCGCCACGTCGCAAACCGGAGACATGATGGGATGCGGCCTCTCTGGCCCGGAGCGGGGTCTGATCCAAAGCAAAGTGTACCTCATCCGGACATAATATGCAACATTTGGTTTCCAACTGACGGACGTGATGCAAATGGATCATATCGGGTGCAGGTCGGGACGAGAAGATGGTCGCCAGACGTCAAACAACGTGAGAAGGATCACCATAAGGCTCCACTTGCCAGTGGAAGGTGTCGTTCGCGGGGCGAATGGGTGAGGAGAGTTCGTAATCTCCGCAGTGTCGAATCAGGCAGCTTAGATACTTTGTAGGGTATTGAGGCTGGGAACTTCACAAAGGGGGCTTCGCTTCTCAACGTGGCCCAACGCGCCCTCAGCGTCCACGTACGTCAACTTGAGAAAGGCTTTGGTACTTTGGCTGCTAGATGAGGATCAGAAGAATGAGGCGGTGCAATCTATCGGGCGTCTGATCGGTGATGCGTAGCTTCGTCGGAAACCAAAAGTAGGCCAAGCCATATTAACGACGATGCGTCGGGATGGCGCATGTAGCTGACTGGCGAAATATCCGGCATGTGCAGATAG
>NZ_JAMYNW010000052.1:0-2859 GCF_040319365.1 Mesorhizobium sp. M0923
CGGGCGACGACGGACTTGCCGCCGACGATGACAAACCGCTCAGCGGCAGCGCAAGATCGTTCATGGTGGGTGTGGTCTCCGGGAAATGGTTCGGATCGGCTTAGGCAACCAAATCCTACGCCATTTCAACGGCTTGCGCCACATCCACCAACCCCCATGAATTTGGTTAGGTTGATGCGGCGTGCCGCCGCCGTGAGGCCGCGCTCGCTCAGCAGCGCGTCGAGAACGACGAGAAGATTCAGATCGAGCCCTTTGAAACGCATGTCTTAGCTATCCATAGCGTGGATGCATTTGATTGAAACAAACGATTTTACCAATTTTCCGGAATGTCGCATGGACTTGGCAGGACCTCACGTGCGCCGATCACTGCCTCTATCGCGTGGCGAGTCCCTTGAGAAGAGCCCGAAAGAGGAAATCTGTCGCGTGCGGTGGAGATTGTACTGGGAATGAGAGGCAGCGCTCCGATCATGTCGAACTCTCCGACGAATGGCGGACCGGTACAATAGTTGATCGCAACTGGTCCGGAGCTATGAAACATCTCGATTACATATGAGGTGCCGAGTGAATACGCTGACAGCACCCACCGTCGCAGCGTTTAGCTGACGTTTGACGACGGTTCCTATCCATTTACACGCAGATTCTTGATGTGCTGGCGCAAAAGCGGGAGGCCGGCGACTTTTCTTCGTCATCGGGCTGACGCCGCAGAAGCCGGAACTCGTCCGGTTCCTATGGGCATTGGGCTTGGTCGGTCGCACAGGCTCTATGAGGGGCAATTTTGGCAACGCGACGCGACTCGGGTTTTGAACGACGCCGAAAACGCAAGCTGGAAAGGAACAAGATGGCAGATCAACTCGCCAACGAAATAATCGCCATTATCAAGAAGCGCGCCGCGTCGGAGGGCGGCATAGCGCCTGCCACAGGCGGCGAGATAACGGCTGCCACGGGACTGACTTCGCTCGGTATCGATTCACTGGGATTGGCGGACGTTCTCTGGGACCTGGAGCAGGCCTACGGCATCCAGATCGAGATGAATACGGCCGAGGCATGGTCGGATCTCCAGAATGTTGGGGACATGGTGGAAGCCGTGCGCAGCTTGCTCGCTAAGGGGGTGTGAATGGACAGGCGCGTCGTGATTACTGGGATTGGCGGTATTTGCGGGCTTGGGACCAACGCCGCCGCCATTTGGACAGAGATGCGAGAAGGCCGCTCCGCCATCGGCCCAATCGTCAACTCCGAGCTCCATGAATTGAGGGTCAGGATCGGTGCCGAGATCAAGGCGCTGCCGGAGCATGACATCGACGGCAAGCAACTCATCTCCATGGACCGCTTCAGCCTGCTCGCTGTGCTTGCGGCGCGCGAAGCCATGCGTCAGGCCGGACTTTCCTCCAAAGAGGGAAATAGCTATCGCTTCGGTGCGACGGTGGGCGTTGGCGGCTGCGGGTGGGATGCGATCGAGCAAACCTACCGCGCCATCCTTCTGGGCGGTAAGCGTGCCGCTCTCTTGACTGTACCCAAGGCGATGCCGGGTGCCGCTGCCGGCCAGGTCAGCATGAGTCTTGGTCTGCGCGGGCCGGTGTTCGGCGTCACGTCCGCCTGTTCCTCGGCAAACCATGCGATTGCCTGCGCGGTGGACCAGATCAGGCTCGGCCGGGCCGACGTGATGCTTGCCGGCGGCAGCGAAGCGCCGCTCATATGGGGTGTGCTGAAGGCATGGGAAGCGATCCGCGTGCTTTCGCCCGATACTTGCCGGCCATTCTCGGCCGATCGCCAGGGCCTGTCGCTTGGTGAAGGCGCCGGCATGGCGGTGCTGGAAAGCTACGAGCATGCCCTGGCTCGGGGCGCCACCATCCTTGCCGAAATTGCCGGTGCCGGCCTTTCCGCCGATGCGTCCGACATCGTCGCGCCGACTGTCGAGGGGCCGGAGGCAGCAATGCGGGCCTGCCTTGCCGATGCCAGGCTGGACGCCGAGGATGTCGACTATCTCAACGCGCACGGCACCGGCACCAAGGCCAACGACCAGATCGAGACGGCGGCGATCAAGCGCGTCTTCGGTCAGCACGCCTTCTCAATGTCCATTTCTTCTACCAAGTCCATGCACGCGCATTGCCTCGGCGCGTCCGGCGCGCTCGAGTTGATCGCCTGCGTGATGGCTATCCGCGAGAGCGTCGTGCCGCCGACTGCCAATTATCGTGAGCTGGACCCCGATTGCGATCTCGACGTCACGCCCAATGTGGCACGCGAGCGCAAGGTGCGCGTGGCACTGAGCAACTCCTTCGCCTTTGGCGGCACGAACGCGGTTCTGGCGTTCAGGCAGGTGTAGAAGCCATGAGAGATGCCTCCGGCAACATTATCTCTCGCATCCAGATGCTTGCCGGATAACTATTGTGAAGGGCGGGTCATTGACCGCCTCGGCGAATGCGGGAAGTGGCAGCGGAAGCTCGACGATCCGGGGTATCGTCTTTGCGAAATTCTTAACTGTTGAAGCGGCTTGGACGTACCGCCGCCCCGTAAAAGGTAAGCGAGGCCCTGCGGGCTCGGCTTGAGGGTCTGAAGCTGTACACGACAATGTCTGGAAGCCGCAGGGTCGGCTCTGCGCCCGTTATAGTCGCCTGAGTGCTGCCGGCCCGGCCGCGCCGCGGGCGCCGTCAACGAACTCCTTGAACCTGCGGACCTTGCCTGTCTTGGCCGACGCTTCGAAGCGCGCCGTCGTGCTGGCCTCCAGATCCGCGACATGCTTGCGCAGGGTCGTGGTGGGCGCGAGGCCAAAGATGAAGTCGACGTCGTTGGCGCGGCACCAGTCGATGACCTGCGGGTTGCAATAATGGCTATCGCCGCGGAGCAGGATTCGAATGTTCGGCC
>NZ_JAMYNW010000053.1:0-1788 GCF_040319365.1 Mesorhizobium sp. M0923
CGGAGTCGAGTGATGCAAGCCGCTACCTCCCGCTCGATCTGATCGAGACTGACTCGGACTAACGGGCGCGCAACCGCGTTACGCACGTATTCACCACCTTCGATCCCGCCGACAACGACTCTTGCTCGATGTGCAGGATTGTCGACACCGAACAGGTCTTCACTGCAGTGTTTTGAGTCAGCCGTTATGACGGCGAGCTTTTGGGCAGGCGCCAGTTGTTGCAGCAATGCCGGAATAAGGAGCAGACTTGACATCGCCACCGGTACGTTCACTGCCCCCGATACTGCCGCCTGATGCCTGATCAAAAAACCACAGTCCCCAACAATCACGCCAGCGCCGCGTTCGACCAATCGCCGGGCTGCTCGAACACAAGCTTCCTTGAGCGAGGGGTCCCCGGCGATCACCACCTCCGCAAATGCACCTTCCACGATCTCGGTAAGAATTGGTCGGTCGAAGGTGGCCGGGTTCAGGAGGGAGTGGTCCCTGGGAGCCGATAAGCAACCACCTAGTTCCTGCCCTTCGTCAAGCTCGAGAATTCCAATAGCAGTCCGTGTTTGCAACGTCATGACTTGATCTCTTGCACTATTTGACGAACAACTTGCGCGGCGTCATCGTCAAAGGCTCACAGCCATGTTCGGTCACAGCAAAGCTCTGCGTGATGGTGATGCCGACATCGTCTAACCATAGTCCCGGCATCAGGTGAAATACCATACCCGGTTGAAGAACCGTTCTGTCGTCCTTTCGGATACTAGCTGTACGCTCTCCGCCCGATGGGGGAAATCCGATGCCCGTAGGATACCCGATTCTACCTTCTCTTTCGATTCCATGGCGAGCGAGCGCTTCATGAAATGCGATGAACACCTCTGAACAGGTTCGCCCGGGTCGAACACTTTCAAGGCAGACGTTCAGGCCCTCTACAGCGATTTTTGACAGGTCTATAAATGCGCCTGAGGGCGTGCCAACAACAATCGTGCGGGCTAGGAAGACCGTGTAGCGGTGTCGGCATCCTGACAGCTCAAGATTAATCACGGTCGAATTCTGCACCGGCTGATCTGTCCAAACGGCATGCGGAGCAACAGAGCGTTCACCTATGCACAGAACTGGAGGGTAACAAGGATAATCACCTCCGAACTCAAGTGTGCCAGATATTTGTTGCTGATAGACAGCGGCAGCGATATCGCACTCGCGCACACCCACCTCAACCATATCGTTCACACGCTGCATGGCCACATCGGCGATCTGACCAGCTTGACGCATGATCGCCAGTTCAGCCGGGCTCTTAACGAGCCTGATCCACCCTACGAGCAGATCGGCATCCACAAACTCGGCGAGCGGAAGCGCCCCGACAAGATCCGCGTGTGCGCGAGCGGAGTAGTAGTATCCGCCCATCTCTACCCCAATGCGGGCCTTTTCCCCGCCAACTTCCTTAACAATGTCGGCCATAATGTCGTACGCCGAAAACACGGCAGAATGCACATGCGACTCGGGATAGGCTCTAATGTTGTCATCGCGAAGGTAGGTGGTCATTATCGCCGAGACTCGGTCCATCAATCGACCCACCCAAATAGGCTCGTCGCGATCGATCGCCACGATCACCATTTGCGGAGTATAGTATGAATCCGAATTGTAGCCCGTGAGATAATTCTGGTTCGGCGGCTCGGAGAGAAGCAGGATGTCAATCTCTCTTTTTGCCATCTCTCGTTTGACTGCGGCCAGACGAGCCTGAAACTCGGCAACCTCGAAATGCAGTTCTTTCATCATGTCGATCTTCCTTTGAAAAGTTATCGG
>NZ_JAMYNW010000054.1:0-1704 GCF_040319365.1 Mesorhizobium sp. M0923
CCTTGCCACCGGCCAGATTGGTGACGATGAAGCTGGTGTTAGTACCTTGGGCACCGACCTCGACCCGCGCGATGATGCGCCCGACGCGGCTCCAACTAGCGGCCCCATCCAAGAACTCCTTGAACCTGCGGACCTTGTTCGTCTTCGGTGACGCTTCAAAGCGTGCCGTCGTGCGGGCTTCCAGGTCCGCGACATGCTTGCGCAGGGTCGTGGTGGGCGGTACGCCGAGGATGAAGTCGACATCGTTGGCGCGGCACCAGTCGATGATCTGCGGGCTGCAATAGTGACCGTCGGCCCGGATCAGGATCCGGATGTTCGGCCAGTTGCTCCGGATCGCCCGCACGAGGCGGCGCAGGTGAGCGCGGATCTCAGCCCCACTTGGCCGCTTGGCCGGTCGCAGGACAGCAGCCACGAACCGGCCGTCGCCATCGAACACAACGATCGGCTGGAAGCCGTACTCGTCGTGATGGGCATTGAAGGGGCGGAGCTGCTGGTTGCCGTGCACGGCGTCAAACGTGTCGTCGATGTCGAGCACGATCCGCTTCGGAATCTGCCGGAAGGAGGCGCAGTAGAGGTCGAGCATCGTCCGGCCCATGGCGAGCAGCGAGCGCACATCGGTAGGTTCTCCAGCCGACACATCGTCGATTGCGACGCCAGATCCCGACCCGAAGGGGGCGCATCCTGGGCCATCTTGAAGACCGGGTCGGAACGCAGCCGGTTGGCGTCGTTGCCATCCTCGTAACCGGCGGCGATCATCTTCATGCGGAAGCCGATCATATCTGCAAAGTTGTGGATGACCTGGTCCGGGCTGCGTGGATCATCGATGCAGCGCGCCAGACGGTCGGCCACCCGCAGTCGTTTCTCCACCTCTGCTAGAGCCAGAACGCCACTTCCTGGATTCGTTTGACATGCCTTTTGCCATGCGCATGCGCGGCGCAAATCTTTTGAACTGGCCGATATCCAGAAAAGTGCCGGTGACCGCAAACGGAAAGGCAAGCCGATATCGCCGATCGCCCTGGAGGCTTCGACGCGCTGTTCGAGATCGAGCGGCAGATCAAGGGATTAAGCGCCGAAGAACGACTGGCTGCAAGGCAGGAAAAGAGCAAGCCGCTGTTCGATGACATGCATGAGTGGCTGAAACGGGAGCGTGATACGCTCAGCAGATCCTCAGAGATGATCGAGCCGATCGACTATATGCTGAAGCGCTGGGATGGTTTTGCCGGTTCCTGGACGAATCTGTCTCACGAACACCGCGGCAGAACGCGCGCTGAGAGGAATTACACTCGGTCGCCGCAACTGGACCTTCGCCGGTTCCCAGCGTGGGGCCGATCGCGCCGCCATCATGCTCACCTTCATCACGCCGTCTCAACGACGTCGACCCAAAGGCGTGGCTCGCCGATGTATTCGCCCGCATCGCCGATGTTCCCGTCTCCCGCCTGCACGAACTACTGCCTTGGCAATCGAAGGCACATAAAGGGACCGCTATTGCGGCGGCCGCATAAACAGCTTCCGGAACAACGCTTCCAACGCTCCAAGCCTTGTAAGCGGGCAGCTGAGGCCGTTCAGCGCTGGTAATTCCATGGCATGAGGGCGTCGATATTGCTGTTTGGCCAGCCATTGGCAATGCGCTCGAGGGTCAGGGTGAGCCAGGCGTGCGGATCGACCTGATTCATCTTGGCGGTGGTCAGCAGGGTGGCGATGGTG
>NZ_JAMYNW010000055.1:0-1689 GCF_040319365.1 Mesorhizobium sp. M0923
GCACCTGTTGCTCGAACAGCTCGTGGATGCAAAGATCCGACGGATAGTCCGCGTCCGTCCGGTTCAGCTCCTCCAAAAGGTAGGTCCGCTCCTCGGGCGACAGCAGCTCGATGCGGCCGACCGGCTGCCCGGCATCGGCAACCATCGCCCGCAGCAGCGCCAGCAGATAACCACGCTGCCGCTCGATCGTCGCTTCGTCGAACAGCGCCGTGGCATAGTGCAGCGATCCGGCGATCTGATCGCCACGCTCGCCCAGGCTCAGCTCCAGATCGAACTTGACCTGATCATACCCCTCCCCGGCAGCCTCCACACTCAGCCCCGGCAGGTCCAATGACTCGACCGCATTGTTCTCCCAGGCCAGCATCACCTGGAACAACGGCGTGTGATCAAGATGCCGGGGCGGCTGCGCGATCTCGACGACCTGCTCGAACGGCAGGTTCTGATGCTCCTGCGCGGCCAGCGCCGTGCGCCGCGTCCGCTCCAGAAGCTCCGCCACGCTCGGCTCGCCCGACAGGTCCAGCCGAAGCGCCAGGGTGTTGACGAAGAAGCCGATCAGCTCTTCGATCTCGCGCCGGCCGCGATTGGCGCTCGGCACGCCGATGACAAGGTCGTCCTGCCCCGACAGGCGCGACAGCACCGCAGCCCACGCCGTCAGCACCGTCATGAACAGCGTCGTGCCATGCTGCCGGCTCAGCCGCTTCAGACCCCGCGTCAAATCCACATCGATGACAACGGGCACACTGGCTCCGGCAAACGACTGCTGGGCCGGCCGCGGACGGTCCGTCGGCAAGCCAAGACGGGCCGGGGCGCCGGCGAGGGTCTCGCGCCAATAGTCCGCCTGGCTCTGCAGCCGTTCCCTCGTCAGCCACTGTCGCTGCCAGGCGGCATAATCCGGGTACTGGATCGCAAGCGGCGGCAAAGGATCGTCCTGTCCAGCCTCAAACGCCCGGTAAAGCTGACTGAGTTCACCCACCAGCACGCTCATCGACCAGCCGTCCGAGACGATGTGGTGCTGGGTCAGCAGGAAGACGTGTTCCTCATCCGATATCCGGATCAGACGCCCGCGGATCAGCGGCCCACGCGCGAGATCGAACGGCGTGAGGGCCTCTTCATGGCACAGATCCAAAAGCGCCGCCTCAGCATCTGGCCTGCCCTTGAGATTGTGCTCCAGCACCGGCAGCCCCGCATCCGGCGGCAGAACCGCGACCAGGGGCTTGCCCTCCGACGCGACAAAGACACTGTGTAGCGCCTCATGACGTGCAAACAGACGGTCAAGGCTGCGCTGCCAGGCGACGCGGTCGAGCACCCCCCGCAGCCGCAAGGCCAGCGGAATATGATAGTTGGTGCTGCCCTCGTCGAGCTGCGCCAAAAACCATAGCCGCTGCTGCGCAAACGACAGCACAAGCGGCTCATTGCGCGACACGGCCGCAATCGCCGGCAGGTCTTGCGGACCGGCGCGGCTCAAATCTTCGACGATGCTTTCCGCCAGATCAGCCAGCACCGGTTTGGCGAACAGCCTCGTCAGCGGCAGCTCGACGCCAACAACCTGCGACAGCCGGCTCATCAGCTGCACGGCCAACAGCGAGTGGCCGCCGAGCTCGAAGAAGTTGTCGTGGCGTCCGACCCGCTCGACCCCGAGCAGCTCCGCCCAGATCCCGGCCAGCGCCGTCTCGACCGCGCCCTGCGGCG
>NZ_JAMYNW010000056.1:0-1441 GCF_040319365.1 Mesorhizobium sp. M0923
CTAGCACTACTTTGGCAGATTTTTAGCGGAGATGGTTCTGCGGCAGTGGGGACAACGGATTGGGGGCGGCTGCGCGAGCGCGGTGAGGATGGCTTGCCTGACGGCGGGTAGGCTCGGTTGGGGCGGCGGGCCGAGGATTCTTTTTTCCCCCTCCCGCTTGTTTGAGGCGGCGAGATTGCAGGAAGGCGTAGGCGATCATCGTCATCAGCGCGTGCCGGTGCAGGCCCGTCCATGAGCGCCCCTCGAAGTGGTCGAGGCCAAGTTCCTCCTTGAGCTGCTGATGCGCCTGTTCGCAGACCCAGCGCGCCTTGATGGCGCCTGCGATCTGCTTGAGCGGGGTGTCGGCGGGCAAGTTGGAGAGGTAGTATTTGCGCTCGCCGGTCGAGCGGTGCTCGCCGATCACCCAGACCTCCTCGCCAGGCAGATGCTGAGCGCCCATGTCGCGGATGCGCTGGGGTGGGCCATCTGCAACCCGGACACGGACAGCGGCGAAGCGGGCCGAGAGGCGGCCTTTGGTGCCACGCCGCCAACTGACCGTCCGCCATTGGGCTTTTTCCAGCATCGCCTGCGCGGCCATCGACTTCACATCGGGGATATGCCGGCGGCGCGGGCGGCCGTGTCCGGCAACGGGGAAGATCATCGCCACGTCGGCGGCATAGACCTTCTGCTTGAACGGGATACCGACGGCCCAGGTAAGGCCGCGCTCGGTGAGCGCCTGCCGGAAGGGGGCGCTCAAGCCATATCCGGCATCGGCGAGCACGCAGCCAAAGCGTAAGCCGGCTGCGCGAGCCCGGTCGATCTCGGCCAGCGCGATTTCGGGCTTGGTCCTGTAGGCACGATGGTCCTCGGGCACACCGGCACGGTCGAGCCGGGCGGGATCGGAAGTCCAGCTCTCGGGCAGAAACAGTCGCAGCCCCACCATGACCGGCACTTCGCCAGAGGCCAGCGTCAGCGACACCAGCGTCTGGCAGTTGGCGTTCTTGCCAAGTGCCGAGGCATATTGCGGCGCGACGCCGACCGAGTGGCGCCCCTTCTTGGGGAGCGCGGTGTCGTCCACGATCAGCCACGCATCGTTCCCGCCAACTTGTCTGTCGGCCTCCGCGAGCAGCACCTTCTCCAGCGGCGCAGCATCCCACACGCCGCTCGCGATGAAGTGGTGCAGCTGGTCATAGTTGACGCCTGCGTCGCGCGCAGCCATCGGTTGGACGCTCTTGCGATCCCCAAGGCCAATCAGCCCAGCAATATAGGCCGGACACATCCGCGCACGCGTCTTGTGCCTCAACGCCGAGACGAACGGCTCAAGCCACCGCTCCAGATCGAGTTGCCAATCCCTGTTCATGGCCGGCCCCTCCAACAGCCGACCTCTCATGAATCACGCAAAACCGCTCTTGGGAATCCTCGAAACGCTCCCGGAACTAAAAATCTGCCAAAGTAGTGCTAG
>NZ_JAMYNW010000057.1:0-1373 GCF_040319365.1 Mesorhizobium sp. M0923
AAAGCTGATGGGGTGGACGCCCCCCGACGGCATCGCTGTGCCAGAATGGAGTGTTGCAACCATTCGAAGGGAGGCGTCCGTGCCTGAGGTTACCACGATCGGTCTGGATATCGCGAAGAATGTATTCCATGCGCATGGTTCGGATTCACGCGGTCGAGGCGTTTTCTCGAAGCGGCTGAGCCGGGCGAAGGTGCTCGACTTCTTCGCTGCGCAACCGCCTTGCACCGTGGCTATGGAAGCCTGCGGCGGTGCGCATCATTGGGGCCGTGAACTGATGGCGCTGGGCCATGACGTGCGGCTGATCCCACCCGCCTACGTCAAGCCGTTCGTGAAGCGGCAGAAGAACGATGCGGTGGATGCCGAAGCGATCTGCGAGGCAGCGCAGCGCCCAACCATGCGCTTCGTGGCCGTGAAGAGCGAGGAGCAACAGGCGTCCGCCCTCGTGTTCCGGACCCGCGATCTCTTGGTTCGCCAGCGAACCCAGCTCGTCAACGCCATCCGGGGACACCTCACCGAGTACGGTTGGGTGGCGCCAAAGGGATTGTCCTACGTCTCGATGCTCGGCGATATGCTCGAGGAGGAGATGGCCGCGTCCTTACCGACGGCGGCGGTCGCGATGCTCCGTGTCATGCTGGATCTCCTGGCCGAGCTGGACGAGCGGATCGCGTATCTTGACCGGGAGATCGCTCGCCGTGCCCGCGAGGACGAGACGGCGCGCCGGCTGATGACCATCCCCGGCATCGGGCCGATCACCGCGACGGCGTTGACCGCGCTTGCTCCCGCTGCCGAGACCTTTGCCAAGGGTCGCGACTTCGCCGCCTGGCTGGGTCTGACACCGTTGCAGCGATCGACCGGAGGCAAACAGAAGCTCGGCGCGACGTCGAAGATGGGCGAGCGAACGCTGCGCCGCCTGCTGATTATCGGCGCCAGCGCCGTCGTCAAACAGGCGTCGGGTCGCGGAGCTCCCAAGGGATCGTGGCTGGAACAAATGCTGTCGCGCAAGCCGCGCATGCTGGTGACGGTGGCGCTCGCCAACAAGATGGCGCGCATTGTCTGGGCCCTTTTGGCGAAGGGCGGAAGTTACCGAGCTCCGGCGGCGGTCGCGGCGTAAGCCGGGATCGACGTCAGAGGCTGTCGGGGACGCGAGGTCGGTCGAAGGAGGGTATGGCACAACAGTCGGCGAGACGGGGCTGGAAGAACCAGGGAATGGCAGAGCGCTACCCAAGCGCGCAAAGCTGATGTGGATCCAGTCCGCGAACTCCCATACGGGCCCGCAGCCGATGGCTGCATCAGGAGGCCGGACAGATGGCAGCATCCGACATCGTGCCTACCGCCAAAAAAATCGCTTGCGTCCGAAGGGGCGTCCACAGATG
>NZ_JAMYNW010000058.1:0-1240 GCF_040319365.1 Mesorhizobium sp. M0923
GCACCTGTTGCTCGAACAGCTCGTGGATGCAAAGATCCGACGGATAGTCCGCGTCCGTCCGGTTCAGCTCCTCCAAAAGGTAGGTCCGCTCCTCGGGCGACAGGATGTCCAGCTCCCGCACCGGCCTGTCGGGCGCCCGCTCCAGCGCCTCCGCCAATTGCTCGAGCGCCCGCTGCATGTAGCCGCAGACCCGATCGGCAGAGATCGGCTCCACCACCTGTGCGGTGAGGCCGAGCGCCTCGCCAAAATCCTCCACCGACAGCGTCAGCGGATAGTTGGTGCGCTCCTCGCTGCCCAGCCATTCCACGCCGGACAGACCATCGTCCGTCCTGGAGCCGGCCATGGCCGCCGGCGTGTTGTGGCGGTAGTTCAACAGCGCACCGAACAGCGGCGCCGGCGCCGCAACGCCGCTGCAGCGTTGCGCCAGCGCCAGCGAGGCATGCTCGTGCGCCAGCAGCTCGGCCAGACGGGCATGGGTGAGACGCAGACTTTCCTCAACTCCGGTGCCGTCGAGGTCAAGCCGCACAGGCAGGGTGTTGATGAACAGGCCCATTGCGCGGTCGGCGCCCGCACCGGCATGCGTGCGGCCGAACAGCACCGTGCCGAACACCACCTGCTCTCGGCCGCTGCTGCGCGCCACCACCTGACCCCAGGCCAGATGGCAAAGGCTGGCCAGGCTCACCCCCAGCCGCCGCGCC
Organism: Mesorhizobium sp. M0923; assembly: GCF_040319365.1. Classification (NCBI taxonomy): domain Bacteria; kingdom Pseudomonadati; phylum Pseudomonadota; class Alphaproteobacteria; order Hyphomicrobiales; family Phyllobacteriaceae; genus Mesorhizobium; species Mesorhizobium sp. M0923. The sequence continues at coordinate 699 of NZ_JAMYNW010000058.1, forward strand.
TGGGCCCGCAGCCGATCGTTGAGCGCCTGCGGCAGCATCCGATGCGCCTCGCCAACCCCGCTGCCGTCGCCATGCACTTGGCTTAGCCCGAACGGCAGCGTCGGCTCGTCGATGTCCGCCAGCTGTTCCTGGAAGAACTCCTCATGCGCCTTGGCATCGCCCCCCAGGCGCGCCTGCGCCACCAGATTGCGGAACGGCTGCGGCGCGGCAAGCTCATGCGCGCGTCTCTCCAGCACGGCCCGCACCTCGGCATGCATGATCTCCAGCGTCGTGTGATCGCCGATCAGATGGTGCAGCAGCTCCAACAGCAGCCAGCGCCCGCTGCCGGGCTCGCGCGCGATCACGACGCGCATCAAGGGCGCCCGGCCAAGGTCGATGCGGTACTGGCGCGGATCGAACCGCCGCTTCAGCTGCTCGGAACCGGGACCGCCATCCTCATCCAGCTCGACCTCGCGCACCTCCAGGGCCGCCTTGCGCCACACCACCTGCGCCGGGCTCGACAGACCCTCCCAGACAAAGGCCGTACGCAGAATGTCGTGCCG
>NZ_JAMYNW010000059.1:0-1113 GCF_040319365.1 Mesorhizobium sp. M0923
TGGCTATGGTCTCGGGAGATTTCCAGCCGCAGGTTTGGGCGGAGCATCACCGGTAGCCCTGCGCTCGTTGACGATTTGCCGAAGGTTGTCGATGCCATCTTGGGTGAAGACGACGATAGTTTCGCTTAATTCGGTTGCGGGATAGCCGTCGTAGGCGCTCAGGCAACCGTCTTCCGAGAACATCTCGATCGAGCAATCGCGCAAAAAGTCTTCGTTCTCTTCGAGCATCTCGGCGGCGTACTTAAGGGTGTAAAGAGCGGATTTGCGGTATCCCATCTGGCGGCCTCAACGATCGGTTTGCATGTGAGCCCAATGGGCCAGATCAGGCAAATTTATCTGCTGCGATCGTCCAATTCCAGGGACTCGAGCTGTGTGATCGACGTGTCGGCGATGCGGGCCAGGACATCGGCCAGCCAGGCCTGCGGATCGACGTCGTTGACTGGCGCGGGATCACCTCCAGCGTCTCGGTGACATCCTCGCCAAGCTTGGCCAGCTTGGCTGAACCGCAGCACAGGCAGTTCCGGGGCGCGGCGATAACGACGCGCTCACGCGGCAGATGCTCGGGAAGCGGCTTCCTTGACGGGCGCTTGCGCTCAAAGGCCCTGACCGTCGAAGACCGTACCGCCATCTCCGCCGCCAGCTCGTCTTCGCTGGCGTCGGCTTCCAGCTCCTCGAGCTGCAACTCCATCTGGTCGAGAAGCCTGGTTTTGCGCTCCGAGCGACTGCCATGGATGTCGCGCTTCAGCTTCTCGATCTGCAGTCGCAGTCGTGCGATCAGCGCATCCGAGTGCGAGTTCACCGCTTGCGCGCGGGCGGCGAGGGCTTGCGCCTCGCGGCGGGGCGGCGCGCTCCGCGAGGATCGTCGCGTGCGCACTGGCAAGATCATCAGGAAGCTGATCTGCCGCGTCGGTCATGGCGCGATGGAATCATATTCACTCCTCCATGCCAACGATTTTGCTCATCCCGCCGAGCTCGGACGCCAGGTCGGCTCAGCCTTGGCGCGTCCATACCGTAAGCGCCAAGCTGACCCCATCTGGCGCGGCTTGAGGTGATGAGCGAGACATACTGACACTGAAGCAAGGAGCCGAGGAGCTTGCAGTGTCAATTTCTATG
>NZ_JAMYNW010000060.1:0-1051 GCF_040319365.1 Mesorhizobium sp. M0923
CTCCTGCAACGAAAGGCCGCCTGCGTAGTGAGCGGACTGCGAATGATCGGCGACACCATAGTATTCGAAACCGCGCTTGCGCGTGGCTTCAGCCATTGCCTCAAGCGTTTCGGTGCCATCGGATGCGGTCGTGTGAGAATGCAGGATGCCATGCAGATCTTCATCCCGAATGAGGGCGGGTAGCTTCTGCTTTGCCGCTCGCTCAATCTCGTCCCTGCCTTCGCGCAATTCAGGTTCGATAAACTGCAAGTCTAGAGCTTGGTAGATTTCTTCTTCTGTCGCTGACGCGATCAGCTTTCTCCCGCGATGAAGCCCGTCGGCATTTAGGGTGAACCCCTTGTCGGCCGCGAACGTCTTCAGTTGCTCGAGGTGGTCTGCCGAACCGGTTGCCTCGAGCATGCGCGCGCCAAAGTGCTTCCTGTCCGTGACAACAAGCCTGAGCGTCGTATCCTCGATTCCAGTCGATTTTCTGGCCTGCGCTACCAGGGCGAAATCGGAAACGAGCTCGCAACCGCGCCGGAAGTCGCCTGCAATTTCGACGCGCGAAAACTCTGGATGCTCTTGCTTCACTGATATGACCGCATGTTCGAGAAGAGCGGCGGCCTTGTGCAGGTGAAGTTGCGTTTCGCCGCTTCGCACGATGGCCAGGTTCTGCAGGAGCTTTGTCTGAAGCGCGGCGCCGAGGCCTTTGACTGGGCGTATGCGGTCTTCTCTTGCTGCGGCCTCGAGCTCCGCCAGCGAGTTCACGCCGAGCGCCTGATGAAGCTTCAGTATCTTATCGGGACGAAGCCCGGGTATGGCAAACAGCTCCATCACGCCCGCTGGAACATCCTCGCGCAGCTTCTCAAGGCTTGGGTGCGTGCCGGTTTGGTAAAGCTTGGTCACGATGTCTGCGATCGCTTCACCGATCCCCGGGATCTTGGTGAGGGCGCCGGCGGCGATGATCCGATCAAGCGGCTGCGACAGCGCCGTCAGACTGTCTGCCGCGCGCAAGTACGCCTTTATGCGATAGGGATTGTCGCCGCGCATAGACGCCCGTTGTGCGTATTCC
>NZ_JAMYNW010000061.1:0-1033 GCF_040319365.1 Mesorhizobium sp. M0923
GGGCCTGTTGCGTAATTCGCTGATTGTGATTCTCTGAGGTGGACGGTCTGAGGGAATCGCGATGGCAGTGAAGCAGACGGGCCAGTTGAGCTTGGCGGAGGCTTTTCTAGGCACCAAGCTTGTGGGCGGCACTTCGCCGCTCGACCGATTGTCGGGTCTTGTGAAGTGGTATCGGTTTGAGAAACTGCTCAACCCGCTGCGTGATGGCGGTCCGGGTCGGGCGGCTTGGCCACCGCTGGTCCTGTTCAAGGCGCTTTTGTTGCAATCGCTCTACGGGCTTTCGGACCGTGAGTTGGAAGAGGCGCTTGGCGACCGGCTGTCGTTCCGGCGCTTTGCCGGGCTCGGGCTGGAGGAGAGCATTCCCGATCACACGGTGCTTTCGCGCTTTCGCAATCTGCTTGTCGGCGAAGGTCTGCTCGATAAGTTGTTTGGCGAACTGGACCGGCAGTTGGAGAAGGCCGGCGTGATCCTGAAGCGTGGCACGATGCTGGATGCCACGCTGATCAATGCGGTCTCGTCACCGCCGACGCTTGAGCGGCCGTCGAAGGATCCAGATGCCCGCATTACCGCGCGGCAGGGCAAGGGCGGCTTCACCTTCGGCTACAAGGCTCATGTCGGGGTCGATGAGGGCTCTGGCCTGATCCGCACGGTGATCACCACACCAGCCAACGTCAACGACACGGTCGTGGCTGACACCTTGATCTGCGGCGACGAGAAGACGGTTTGGGCGGACGCCGCCTACGACACCCATGCCCGCCGCGCCCGGCTCAAGGCCGAAGGCAAGAAGGTGCGCATCGCGCGCCGCCCCAACAAGCATCATCCGCAGCTGCCGCCGCGTCTCAAGCACTACAATCGCTTGATCGCCAGACGCCGGGCGGCGGTGGAGACCACCTTTGCTACCCTCAAGTGCCGCATGAAGCTGACCACGATCCGCTATGTCGGGCTGGCCAAGGCGACCGCCCAGGTGACGATGGCGGCGATCGCCTTCAACATGCGCCGATGGGCCGCTATCGCGGGATAGGTGCGCCTGAGT
>NZ_JAMYNW010000062.1:0-1003 GCF_040319365.1 Mesorhizobium sp. M0923
TACGCTCTTCCAGACCGGCGGCTTTTTCGGCCATGGCAACAACCATCGCCTTGAGCGCGTCAACGTCGTCCGGGAGCGCGAGATCGGGTGCCGACATGGCCAAAATCAGAGCATATTCGCGGGCAATTTTCCCGCGTTTTCAGGCCCCTGATTCATCATGCCGCAGGGTTTTACCCAACCGATTGCGGCCGCCTGACGGTCTCCGTTCGAACCCGTTTCCAGTCCATTCCGTCAACCAGAGCCATGAGCTGAGCATGATTGAGCTGGACCCGGTGGTGGCCGATCCGCGGCCAGCAGAACTTCGCCTCATCCAGCCGCTTGGCATAAAGACACACGCCGCTGCCGTCCCACCAGACGATCTTGATCCTGTCCGCTCTTTTGGCGCGGAATACATAAAGTGCGCCGTTGAATGGATCCGAGCCGGCATCGCGCACCAGTGCCAAAAGGCCGTCGGGACCTTTTCTAAAATCGACGGGATGACTGGCGAGCAACACCTTCACGCCAGCCGGGATCATGCCTGGCGAACCGCCCGGATAATCCGCACCAGCTGCTCCTCATTGATATCGGCACCGGCGCGAATGACCACGCCACCCAGCTCGATCTCCACCGACGCAGACGCTGTCGGCGTGACCTCGACAAAGCCGAGCCGCTCCGCATCCCTGTGTGGCGTGACCGCACCGCTCTTGATCGCCTTGCTCCGCCAGCCGAACAGCTGGGCCGGCGCCATCCCCGCCTGTCTGGCAATGGCCGATACATTCGCGCCCGGCTTCAGTGTCGCCTCGATCAGCCGCGACTTCGCTTCCGCCGACCAGCGCCGGCGCGGACGCTGCGGGCTTGCCTCCAGTCGGTTGGCAACCGCTTCAAGAACATGGAAACTTCTATCATCAGGCATAGGCGCAGACATAGAAATTGACACTGCAAGCTCCTCGGCTCCTTGCTTCAGTGTCAGTATGTCTCGCTCATCACCTCAAGCCGCGCCAGATGGGGTCAGCTTGGCGCTTAC
>NZ_JAMYNW010000063.1:0-950 GCF_040319365.1 Mesorhizobium sp. M0923
AAAGTTAAAAAACGGGTCTGGGTATTCTTTGCTGAAGGACAGCGTTCCCTGCCCCATCCCCACTACCGAAAAAGATGCGCACCGCGCCGCTCCTTCAAACCCGACATTACCCATGAGACGGCGGCGTTCAACCACGATCGTACCGGCAAAAGGTTTGTGTTGGCGCTATACCCCGGCGTTGTTGCACAAATGACACGATTTGGCCTCACTCCGAAAGCTCCCGTTAACCAACAGCCCTTCGCAAGCCGTTGCAAACGGCGGATTCCGGCGATGGTCGGCCCGAAATGTGACCATGGCGCGAGTCGCGAACCAGGGAATCGCCGCAGAATCGCCACATCGCTGGGCGGCGCTTTGGCGAAGGGTCGATTTTTCAAGGATAATAGCGCCAGCTTGTTGATTGTGCCGGCGCTTTTCTTTATCCACCGGCGCAACGGAGAGGTGGCCGAGTGGTCGAAGGCGCTCCCCTGCTAAGGGAGTAGAGGTCAAAAGCTTCTCGTGGGTTCGAATCCCATCCTCTCCGCCACCCTACGCCCTGCGGGCTTCGGGTGGCAGGCCACCCGGAACCGCATTTTGGGCGTAGGGTGTCGCCCGAAGCTACGAAGTAGCGTAGGGGGACTATGTGGTACGTCTATTTCCTGCAACTTCGTAACGGCGATGTCTACGTCGGGTCGACCAACGACCTTCGGCGCCGCTTCGAATCGCATCGATCAGGCTATGTGACTTCGACCAAGGCCTATCTGCCTGTAACTTTGAAGTCCTACATCGGGGTTGAAACCGAGGCCAACGCACGGCAACTCGAGCGATATTTCAAGACCGGTTCAGGCAAGGCCTTCGCCAGTAAGCGTTTTTGGCGGACAGGGCCTCACTGACGGCCTTAGGACTTATCTATTTGAAAATATAAATAAAAACAGCCGAACGAGCTGCTTTTTGCCGACCTCCGCCCTCGATTC
>NZ_JAMYNW010000064.1:0-904 GCF_040319365.1 Mesorhizobium sp. M0923
AAGCCGGATCAGCCGGTGGCGATCTGCGTCGAGCGCAGCCCGGCGATGGTGGTGGGGCTGCTGGCGATCCTGAAGGCGGGCGGCGCTTATGTGCCGATCGATCCGGCCTATCCGGGCTCACGGCTCAACCAGGTGCTCGCCGATGCCGCCCCCAAGCTGCTGCTGGCCGATGCGGCCGGACGCGCCGCCCTCGGCGCCGAGGCGCTCGCCAGCCTGACGGCGGTCGACCTCTCGGACGGCGCGCGTCCATGGGCCGACCAGGGCGCTGACGATCCCGACCCGCGCGCGCTGGGGCTCACCCCCCGCCAGCTCGCCTACATCATCTACACCTCGGGCTCCACCGGGACGCCCAAGGGCGTCATGGTCGAGCATCGCGGAGTGGTCAATCTTACAGCATGGCATGTGCAAACGTTTTGTCCGCAACCAGAAACCTGCTGCACACTCACGGCTGCAGTGGCTTTTGACGCCAGCACCTGGGAGCTATGGTCCGCATTATGCAATCGTAGCACATTGCTGCTCCCGCCCAGGGCGGCAGCAGGAGATTCCTCGCGTCTGTTGCAATGGTGGCGTGATCAACCACTGGATGCCGCCTTTCTAGCCACACCGCTGGCTATAACCGCATTGCAAGACGAGCTGGTAAATCCAAAATTGGGACATTTGCTGATCGGCGGTGATCGTCTCCAGCGTGTTCCTTCCCGGATACCGTCTCCTCTCAAGTTGATAAACAACTATGGCCCTACGGAAGTCACCGTTGTGGCAACGTCGGGACGACTTCTCAGTGACAACGCCGTGCCGCATATTGGCCGTCCGATTGCGAACACGCGGATCTACCTGCTGGACGCTCATGGTGCGCCGGTGCCGTTCGGGGCGGTGGGCGAGCTCTATATCGGCGGGGCGGGGGTTG
>NZ_JAMYNW010000065.1:0-856 GCF_040319365.1 Mesorhizobium sp. M0923
AGTGCACCGCTTGCGGGCCGACTACGCGGGTGATCTTCTGTCGGAAGGTATATCCCAGACTGTCGGCCGCATCATGCTGGCCGCGATCGACGGCCAGGTATGCGGGCCGAAGGACTTCCGACAGATAGCCGCCGTGGTAAAAGCTCAGTCCGACCATCGCAGCGATCGTCGGCGAGAAGAAATCTGCGGAGCCGAACAGGGCCACCAATAGGGGGAGCCCGTAGAACGCGACGAACAACTGGAGGACGACGGGAACGCTGCGGGCATAGGACACGTAGAGGTCGGTGAGGTGGCTGACCACTGGTATCCTGCGAATCCGCAATGTTGTCGCAACGAGCGCCAAGCAAAAGCCGACCAACATGGCGGTAAACGTGATAGCGAGCGTCAGCGGCAATGCCGAGAGCAACTCGGGAATCATAGCAGAAACATCCACTTTGAAACGCTCCTTCTTGCAATTCAGCCTTACCGCTGGCTATCGCTACATGGTTGGGAAAAGGTCCTGTTACTTCATGTATTTGACGATGTCCTCGCCGAACCATTTCTGCGAGAGCTTTTCGATCGTGCCATCGTCTTTTAATTCCTTGAGAACCTTGTTCACATCGTCGGCTAAAACCTTGTTTTCGTCCGACCTATGAATCAGCATGTAGGTGTTGTTGCTGAAGACCGGATCGGACGCCACGATATCGAGCTTCTTTTCCTCGATGACGGTCTGCTCACCGAGATTCGAAGGCAGAACAAGCGCGTCGAATTTGCCGTTCTGAACTTCGTCCAGTCGGTTGGGATAGGGAATACCGGCGCTCGATGCCGTAACATCAAGCTTGTATTGTGGATTTTCTTTTTGCCAGTTCATGATGAA
>NZ_JAMYNW010000066.1:0-810 GCF_040319365.1 Mesorhizobium sp. M0923
CAGCTCCTCCAAAAGGTAGGTCCGCTCCTCGGGCGACAGGATGTCCAGCTCCCGCACCGGCCTGTCGGGCGCCCGCTCCAGCGCCTCCGCCAATTGCTCGAGCACGTGCTGCATGTAGCCGCAGACCCGATCCGCAGACATCGGCTCCACCACCTGCGCCGTCAGGCCGAGCGCCTCGCCATAATCCTCCACCGACAGGGTCAGCGGATAGTTGGTGCGCTCCTCCCCGCCCAGCCATTCCACCCCGGACAGACCATCATCCGTGCCGGAGCCGGCCATGGCCGCCGGCGTGTTGTGACGGTAGTTCAACAGCGCGCTGAACAGCGGCGCCGGCGCCGCAACGCCGCTGCAGCGTTGCGCCAGCGCCAGCGAGGCATGCTCGTGCGCCAGCAGCTCGGAAAGCCGCGCATGCGTGGTCCGCACGCTCGCCGCGACCCCGGTCCCGTCCAGGTCAAGCCGCACAGGCAGGGTGTTGATGAACAGGCCCAGCGCCCGGTCGGCGCCCGCACCCGCATGCATGCGGCCGAACAGCACCGTGCCGAACACCACCTGCTCTCGCCCGCTGCTGCGCGCCACCACCTGACCCCAGGCCAGATGGCACAGGCTGGCCAGGCTCACCCCCAGCCGCCGCGCCTGCTCCCGCAGCCGATCGTTGAGCGCCTGCGGCAGCATCCGCCGCGCCTCGCCGACCCCGCTGCCGTCGCCGCGCACTTGGCTTAGCCCGAACGGCAGCGTCGGCTCGTCGATGTCCGCCAGCTGTTCCTGGAAGAACTCCTCATGCGCCTTGGCATCGCCCCCCAGGCGCGCCTG
>NZ_JAMYNW010000067.1:0-809 GCF_040319365.1 Mesorhizobium sp. M0923
TCGTTCAATTTTGGCGAGGTGATATTCGGAAACGGCTTCGTGTCGGCGAGGGTGCGGCATCCCGCAAAATAGGAATATATTCCGCATGCCGTTAAGGCAAATAGACTTCGTCCTGCCCTCAGCGCCTGCTAGCCGCGGGCATTTTGGGGGAAGCATGAATCAAGTTATGTGCGTTTGTAGCCATCAGCGTTTTGTCGGGCTGCGCTACTCGCCCAGCCGACATCAAGCCCACGCTGGTTTCGTCCGCGTATACGCGGGCAAGTCCTGCAGCCAGTTGGAAGCCGAACTTTACCGAACGAGTTCCGACCTCGCGCCGATAATGGCCATACAAGACAGAACCGCCCGCCATGATGTGGACGGCGTGTTTTGGCTTGGCTTGCCGGTTGGCAGCATGATGGACAACACAGACATCAAGGTACGTGAAGCCAAGAGCCGAGCTGAAGGGCAACATGGACGCGATCAACGCAGCCGACGAAAGGGCGGCTGTGTTGCCGGCACTCTGTAAGCCGTTCCAACGTTAAAATTGTCGGCTTGCTTCCCGCCCTCGCGACTGCGGAGTGGTCGTTTCATCGATTGACTCGCGTAATGCACCGGCAGTTAATCTCCCCGCAAGGGCAAAAAGAGGGGCTATGAAACTGGGAGCAAACGATGACTGTCCAAAAAGAAGACTATCGAACCAACAGAGCCCACTACGCCATAGCTGCGATGCATAGCCGAGCGACCGCTGAGGGCGATCGTGACGAATTGGTGGCGAGGAAAAAGTCCCTGTGGGTAACAGATCGGCGATCTGCAAAATTGGCTGCAAACCC
>NZ_JAMYNW010000068.1:0-756 GCF_040319365.1 Mesorhizobium sp. M0923
GCATACCTGGCCGTCGATCGCGGCCAGCATGATGCGGCCGACAGTCTGGGATATACCTTCCGACAGAAGATCACCCGCGTAGTCGGCCCGCAAGCGGTGCACTTCGCATTGCCGGGCTATGGAAACGCCATCATCTACCTGATCCATAACGTTGCGCTGGTCATGTACATCGGGGCAGCGGATGTGATGGCGACCGCGCACTTGATCATGGAGCGCGACTATAACCAGTACCAGTTCGAAACGTACCTCGTGCTGGCGGTTATCTATTCGCTGATGTGCCTCGTCGCGTGGCTCATCGTGCGCTTCTTCGAGCTTCGCTCGCCAATGCAAGCGCCAGAGGCGACGACAACAGCTCAGATCAAGAACGCGGCCGTCGCGAGCGTGTGACGTAAGGGGTAATCCGACCATGTTTGATACCGATATTCTGCTCCAGGACTCGCAGGAAATTCTGGGCGCCGTACCCGTGACGCTCGGCATGGCTTTCACGATTTTCATCCTGTCCACGATCGTCGGCAGCCTTTTTGCGCTCGTCGAACATAGGCGGATCCCCGTGCTGCGACAGCTCATCATGGCCTATAAGGTCGTCTTCAAAGGCGTTCCGATGGTGATCGTGATTTTCCTCGCCTATTTCGGTCTGCCCCCGGCATTCCAGTTCCTGCTCTCGTTGCTCGCGATCAACTTCAACGCCCACGAAACGCCCAACTGGGTAATCCTTGTCATTGCAGTCACCGGCTGCGTTGCGGCGTTCCAAGCGGA
>NZ_JAMYNW010000069.1:0-721 GCF_040319365.1 Mesorhizobium sp. M0923
GCACCAACTATCATATTCCGCTGGCCTTGCGGCTGCGGGGGGTGCTCGACCGCGTCGCCTGGCAGCGCAGCCTTGACCGTCTGTTTGCACGTCATGAGGCGCTGCGCAGTGTCTTTGTCGCGCCGGAGGGCAAGCCCTGGGTTGAGGTCCTGCCGCCGGATGCGGGGCTGCCGGTGCTCGAGCACGATCTGCGGGACAGGCCGGATGCTGAGGCTGTGCTTTCGGATCTGTGCCATGAAGAGGCGCGCACGCCGTTCGATCTGTCGCGCGGGCCGCTGATCCGCGCTCGTCTGATCCGGCTGGCGGATGAGGAGCACGTCTTCCAGCTGACCCAGCATCACATCGTCTCCGACGGCTGGTCGATGGGCGTCTTGATGCGTGAACTGAGTCAGCTTTACCGGGCGTTCGAGGCTGGACAGGACGATCCTTTGCCGCCGCTTGCGATCCAATATCCGGATTATGCCGCCTGGCAGCGGCAGTGGCTGTCGGGGGAACGGCTGCAGAGCCAGGCGCAGTATTGGCGCAACGCCCTGTCAGGCGCCCCGGCCCGTCTTGCGCTGCCGACGGACCGCGTGCGGCCGGCCCAGCAGTCGTTTGCCGGGGCGACGGTTCCGATCGTTATCGATGCGGATCTGACGCGGCGGCTGAAGCGGCTGAGCCGGCAGCATGGCACGACGTTGTTCATGACGGTGCTGGCGGCCTGGGCGGCGGTGCTGTCGCG
>NZ_JAMYNW010000070.1:0-703 GCF_040319365.1 Mesorhizobium sp. M0923
GCCGGCAGACCGCTCATGGTGCAGACGGTGCGAATGCCCATCTCTCCGGCGACGCGGATCGTGTCTTTCAATCCTTGGCCTTGGGCCGGATCGGTCGGGTGCAGCGGATTGCCGTTTGCGTTGAGGCTGATGATCTCCAGGCCGCGTTCCTCGAAGGCTGCAGCAAACCGCTTCTGCGCTTCCCTGTTACCCAGCATGGACGAAAGCCGGAAATGCGGGGCGGTCGACCAGCCGCAGGCGTTTACTTCGATGCCGGATACCCCCATGCGCTGGGCATGATTAAGCACCGCGTCGAACGGCAGATTGCCGAGACTGTCTGAAACGAAACCCAGCTTCACGCGTAGAACTCCGGCTTTGCAATCATCTGCACAGGCGTACGACGGGCTTCCTTCAACGCACTCACGCCAGCCTCGGCAACGATTGCGGCGCAATAGCCGTCCCAGCAATCCGAGGCGGTCGTGGGGAACTCACCGGTCATGACAAAGCGAAGGAAGTCGCGGTTCTGGCGGCGATAGGCATCATAGTACCTGGTCCGCCAGTCGGCGTCGTAGCTTGTGCTTTGGGCAAGCGCCGACTCCCTGTGGGTGTAGGCAATGTTGTTCGTCGCCACCGCTCCGCGCTCGCCGATCAGTTCGGCGCGGACGTCATAGCCGTAGGCGGCGTTGTTGTTGATCTCGATATTGACGAGCTGCCCGTCCACCGT
>NZ_JAMYNW010000071.1:0-669 GCF_040319365.1 Mesorhizobium sp. M0923
CCGCTCGGCCGTCAGCTCCGGCCGGTTCAGGTAGCCACGCGCAACCCCCGCCCCGCCGATATAGAGCTCGCCCACCGCCCCGAACGGCACCGGCGCACCATGACCGTCCAGCAGGTAGATCCGCGTGTTCGCAATGGGACGGCCGATCGTTTCAACGACGGTGTCTCCCCTGGGCATGCAAATCCAGGTCGAGTACGTCGTTGTCTCGGAAGGGGCGTATAGGTTACAAATCTTCTCGACACGGCTGTGCTCGAAGATTCTCTCGATCAGAGCTGCGCTCAGCGCTTCGCCCGCCAAATTGATGGCGCTTGCCGCGGCGGGGACTGCTTCCTTGTCGAGCAGAGCGGCGATCGCAGAGGGGACTGTATTGATCAGCGAGACGTCCAAAGGCGTTTGCGCCAGTGCCAGCGCATTGTCGACGAGATAGAGCGTGCTGCCCTGTGACAGGGTAGCGAAGCACTCATAGACGGACAGATCAAAGCTGATCGAAGTGGAGAACAGCATGCGGCTGGTCTGTGCTTGCGCGTAGACGCGGCTACTCCAACGCAGCAGGTTCACGGTGCTTTGATGCTCGACCATGACGCCCTTGGGCGTCCCGGTGGAGCCCGAGGTGTAGATGATGTAGGCGAGCTGGCGGGGGGTGAGCCCCAGCGCGCGCGGGTCGGGATC
>NZ_JAMYNW010000072.1:0-665 GCF_040319365.1 Mesorhizobium sp. M0923
CCTCGCAAAGGCTTTGCGGCCCATCTCGAACGGGTCGAGGTGGTCATCGAGCCCGAAACGCCTGCTGGCTGCGAAGCGCTGGAAAAGATCCTGATCGGCGAGGACGTCTCCGAACGGCTCGATGTCACCCCGGCGAAGTTCCGGGTGATCGTTACGCGTCGCCCCAAATATGCCTACAAGGGTTGGGACGGCGTCATCCAGGCAGCCGCGCCCGCCCGCATCATCGAAAGCGGCATTCCGACCGAAGCGCTGCTGGCGCAGATCGCGGTGTCGAAATACGCCGATGGCCTGCCGCTCTACCGCCAGGAAGCGATCTATGCCCGCGATCAGGTCGAGATCGACCGGTCACAGATGGCGCAGTGGATGGGCAAGCTCGGCTTCGAGCTCGAGCCGCTCGCCGATTACGCACTGGCTCGCATCAAGCAGGGGGAGCGGGTCTTCGCCGATGAGACCACGCTGCCAACGCTGGCGCCGGGATCTGGCAAGGCCAAGACGGCCTACCTCTGGACCTATGTCCGCGATGATCGGCCCTTTGGCGGCAGTGGACCGCCCATCGTCGCCTACCGCTTCGAGGACAGCCGCGCCGGCGAATGTGTCGCCCGTCATCTGGACGGCTATCGCGGCATCCTGCAAGTCGACGGATACGCCGCCTATAACCGGCTGGC
>NZ_JAMYNW010000073.1:0-606 GCF_040319365.1 Mesorhizobium sp. M0923
CCGATACCAAGACGGTGGCTGCTGTAATCCGCGCGCTGAAGGCAACGACGTGATCGGGCCAACGGGTGCGGTCAAGGTCATGGTGGCGACGAAGCCAGTCGACTTCCGCAAGGGCGCGGAAGGATTGGCGGCGCTGGTGCGAGAGACGATGGGAGCCGATCCGTTTAGCGGGGCCGTTTACGTCTTCCGGGCGAAGCGGACGGACCGGATCAAGCTGATCTTCTGGGATGGCACCGGAGTCTGCCTCTATGGCAAGCGTCTGGAGGACGGCGAGTTCCGCTGGCCGAAAGTGCATGACGGCATGATGCGGCTGACGGCCGCGCAACTATCGGCGCTGCTCGAAGGTCTCGACTGGCGGCGGGTCCACGAGGCGCGCCGGACCCGCGTTCCGGTTCAGGCGGGCTGACCCGCGACGAAGTGAATCAGCCTGGATTCCGCTGTCGCGGGATATCGGCGAATATGGTCTGATCCGGTCATGGCGATGGCGGCTGACCAGCTTCCCGACGATCCGGACGCGCTGAAGGCGATGGTCCTGGCGCGCGACGTCGAGAACGCCCGCCTGATCCAGATCATCAAGGAATTGCAGCGTCACCGCTTCGGCCGTCG
>NZ_JAMYNW010000074.1:0-604 GCF_040319365.1 Mesorhizobium sp. M0923
CACCATGACGACAGGTGCGACACGCGCGTCCGAGCGGCGCGGCTGGAACGCGGAAATAGAGGCATATTCTGTCCCGAGCACGTAACGCACGACGTCGAATTCGTGCGGTGCCGAATTCGTGATGGCCATAGCGCCGGTAAAATCGGCCGCAGGTGTCTCAACATTGCGGTGAAAATTGTGCATCATCAGCGCCCGGCCGAGATGACCATTATCGAGCGCTTGCTTCATTTCCTGATAGGAGCGGTCGTAACGCCGCATGAAGCCGAGCTGGACGAATTTCGCCCCTGCCTTCTGTTCGGTTTCCATCACGGCGATGCAGTCAGCGGACGATTGTGAAAGGGGCTTTTCGCACAGAACGCGCTTGCCCATGGCAATACAGGCCATCGAGAGAGGTGCATGCGTGAAATCGGGGCTCGCAATGATCACGGCGTCCACGTCGTGCCGCGCGATGGCGCCGTTGGGGTCGGTGGCAATGTCGACGGCACCACATGCATCGGCGACCAGGCGAGCGCGCTGCTGATCCATGTCGCAGATCAATTGGAGCTTTGCGCCTGGAAGCTCCTCGGCGACTATCTTGGCATGATCTGCGCCCATCAGGCCGGCG
>NZ_JAMYNW010000075.1:0-570 GCF_040319365.1 Mesorhizobium sp. M0923
GCTGTCGGAGATATCGGCCGGCGTCAAGTTGACCATCAACAGCCGCCCATCCGTATCGACTGCGATATGGCGCTTGCGTCCGACGATCTTCTTGCCGGCGTCGTAACCCCTTGTTCCAGCTTGCGGAGCCTTGACCGACTGGCTGTCGATCACCGCCGCCGACGGGCTCGCCTCGCGCCCGGCCCGCTCACGATCCAGCATCAGCGCCACGTCGTGGATGGTCTGGAACAAAAATCGCCGCGCCAGCTCTCGAAACCAGCCATAGACCGTCTGCCAGGGTCCAAAGTGGATCGGCAGCATCCGCCAGCCGTAACCCGAACGGACCAGGTAGCGCACCGCATTGATCACCTCGCGAAAATCAACCTCGCGCGGACGGCCACGCCGCCCAGGCTTGGGCATCAGCGGCGCGAACTGCTCCCACTCCTCATCCGTCAAATCAGACGGGTAGCGCTTGGTCTTCTTGGCGATCTGGGCCATCCGGCCACGGCTTCGCTTTGTCCACATCCACAGCTTGAATCATAACCCAGCCTCAGACGAAACCCCAGTAAGCCGATTTTCAAAACGGCCTCT
>NZ_JAMYNW010000076.1:0-531 GCF_040319365.1 Mesorhizobium sp. M0923
GGCATCGACAACCTTCGGCAAATCGTCAACGAGCGCAGGGCTACCGGTGATGCTCCGCCCAAACCTGCGGCTGGAAATCTCCCGAGACCATAGCCATCGCGGCTTTGCCGATGGGCACTGCGCCTCTCGTCATGCAGCGTCAGCCAAAGCAGGCCCAGAACGGCATCGCCGATCTTGTCGGTGTCGATCTCCATGCAAGCAGTCTATCACGCGAAAGTGCCTCTGCCGCGGCCCACACCGGATGGCTGCATCTCATGCGCCCGCACAAAGCTACAGATGGTATCCGCCCTGGCTAAAACAGCGGCGGATCGGCTAGGAATCCCGGAAGCCCTTGCAACTTGCTAAAGTGCACTTTCTAAGAAACTCAATCTATCATCTGCAGAGGAAGCCCGATCAGCACTGGGTGTGGCGCATTACCTGCCGGCCTCAGAGGCCGTTTTGAAAATCGGCTTACTGGGGTTTCGTCTGAGGCTGGGTTATGATTCAAGCTGTGGATGTGGACAAAGCGAAGCCGTGGCCGGATGGCCCAGA
>NZ_JAMYNW010000077.1:0-505 GCF_040319365.1 Mesorhizobium sp. M0923
GTCACGTCGACCACGGCAAGACGTCGCTGACGGCGGCGATCACCAAGTATTTTGGCGAATACAAGCGCTACGACCAGATCGATGCGGCGCCGGAAGAAAAGGCGCGCGGCATCACCATTTCGACGGCACACGTCGAATACGAGACGGCTGCCCGCCACTATGCCCATGTCGACTGCCCCGGCCACGCCGACTATGTGAAGAACATGATCACCGGTGCCGCGCAGATGGACGGCGCGATCCTGGTCGTGTCGGCCGCCGACGGCCCGATGCCGCAGACCCGCGAGCACATCCTGCTTGCCCGCCAGGTCGGCGTGCCGTCGATCGTGGTGTTCTTGAACAAGGTCGACCAGGTCGACGACGCCGAGCTGCTCGAGCTGGTCGAGCTCGAGGTGCGTGAGCTCCTGACCAAGAACGAGTTCCCCGGCGACGACATTCCGATCGTCAAGGGTTCGGCGCTTGCCGCACTTGAAGATTCTGACAAGAAGATCGGCGAGGACGCGATCCG